>OMSJ01000023.1 GCA_900313705.1 uncultured Prevotellaceae bacterium | reverse complement strand
CTTTCGCACCTTGACTTCGTCGACCTTTGGTTCGGTGCTTATTTACCGGACAGCAATATAATATGATATATACCCCTATGGAAAGAAGTACGTGTACTTGTCGCCATAAGTACGTGGACTTATCTACATAAGTACGTGGACTTATCCCCATAAGTCCACGTACTTTTCTAACCTCTTCCCAGAGAGGGGAGCAAGGGGTGCTTTATTACTATTACAACTATTACGGCGATTACGACCTCTTCCTACGGAAGAATTTGCTCAGCAAGCCACGCTTGTTTTCCTTGTTGCCATAGCCGTAACCATAGCCGTACCCGTACTTCTTGTTCTTGAAGCGGCTGTCGTTGATGACGATACAGAGGTGCTTGAACTTCTTTTCCTGATGCAGACGCTCGAGCTCGGGCAGATAGCGACGATCTACCTTCGTCTCGCGCAGGACATATACGGTCAGGTCTGCCACACGATTGACGATGCCGGCATCGGCTACCACCTGAGCGGGCACGTTGTCGATGACAACATAGTCGTAGAGCTTCTTGAGCTCTTCGATGCACAGGTCGAGACGGTCGCTCATAAGCAGCTCGGCAGGATTGGGTGCAATGACGCCGGCAGGCAGGAAGTCGAGATTGCATTCCTTGTTCTTTGTCACTATCAGGCTGGACAAGTCATCAATGGCTCCTGAGAGGTATGAGGTGAGGCCGAACTTGCTCTCCATAGCGGAGAGACGGCTCTGCGTACGCTTACGGATGTCGGCATCCATCAGGACAACCTTCTTGCCCGACAGACCGAGCGTGGCGGCAAAGTTCCTGCTTATGAACGTCTTGCCTTCACCTGGCATAGTGCTGGTGAACATGATGACACGGGCATCCTTATTGACGAATGGCATGTTGAAGCGTATCAGTCGGAATGCTTCAGCCAGAATGTCATCTCCATTGTTGTCAACGATTATCTCGGACTCGCTAAAGCCATCTTTGCTATGCGGCACCTCGCCAAGGATGGGTATGGTCGTGAACTTCTCTACGTCCTTGCGTCCGTGGACAGTGGTGTCGAATATCTTCTTTAGCTGGAAGAAGAGGAAGGGTATCAGGATGCCGATGACGAGTGCGATGAGGGTGATGACCTTGGTACGCGGTGCTATGGGCGACCTGTTGCCGAAGGGCTGTTCCACGACGCGGATGTTGGCCTCGGTGATGGCAAGCTGGAGTGCCGTCTCCTCACGCTTGTTGAGCAGGTAGGTGTAGAGAGTTTCCTTGATGGTCTGCTGACGTGTGATGTCGATGACCTTCTTTTCCTTCTGAGGTACCGAATGCAGACTGCCCATGAGTCCGGCCTCTTCCTTCTTGGCCTTATCCACCTGAATCTTGAGGCTGGCGCTGTAGCCCTTGAGCGAAGCCAGGACAGCGGTGCGCATCTGTTCGAGGTTGCGGTCCAAGTCCTGAAGGGTGGGACTGTTCTCGGAGGTGTTCTGTGCCAGTCGGTTGCGCTGCAGCATCATCTGGTTGTACGATACAATCTGCGAAGCGATACCCTGGTCGCTGATACCACCCATGGTAGGAATCAGGTTGTTGCCAGAACCGTTCTTCGTAAGGTAATCCACCAGATACTCTATCATCGCATATTGCGTCTCAGCCTGAATGGTACGCTGGCGGGCTGTATTGCTTTGGGTGATAAATGCTTCGCTGCTGGCCTTGATGTCCACGAGGCCGCTGTTCTGCTTGTACTCAGCCATCTTGTCCTCCACTTCGCTCAACTCGGAATGGATGAGCCCGATACGGTCTTCGATGAACTCCGACGTGCTCTTCGCTATCTGGTTCTTGTCCTCGATGATGCTACGCTTGTAGGCTTCAAGGAGGCCGTTGAGGATGTCGTCGGCACGCTGGATGTTGGTGTCGGTGCAAGTAATGCGCACAAGGGTACTCTCCTTGTCGATTTCGCTACTGGTCACCTTATTATATAATATGATGCCTGCGTCTTCTTCGCTGATGCGCTGTACGCCAATGGTCAAGCCGACGAACTCTTCAAGCTGCTCGGCAATTGGCGTCACGATAATATCGCCGAAGGGTGTCTTCGCCACCTCGTTCCACGTCACCTTTGCCGTAAAGTCGGACTCTTCCATGGGGTCACCATAGCGTACGTCTGTAATGGTGCCGCCACGTTCGGTGTCTATGGTGAACTTGAAGCTGACAGGGAACGCGAACTCTGAGTTGAACTGCACCGAGAAGGGACGGTTGTCATAGAGCGACACGGTACGCAGCCCCATACGTATGCTGTACATGACGTCGAGCTGGAGGTTCTTTGCCACTTCCTTGGCAAGCTGGAATGAGTGCAGGATATAGACTTCGTTCTTGACGCTTGCACCGGCAAGGACGCCATTGAGCTGCATCAACGCATCGGTGCTTATGTTGGAACGCCTGCTGCCACTCTGCCCATTGTCGTCCTTGACAAGCATGACTGCCTGACGCTGATAGACGTTGGACTTCGTAGCCAGATAAAGCCGCGATACAGCGACGCAGATTACGACGGAGATGAGGAACCACACCCAATTGGCAAGGAAGGTATCCAGTATATCACGCAAGGTGAGGGTTTCTTCGACACCCGAAGCATTCTTGCGGGTACGATTACGGACGGTATTGTTGTTTGCTTCCATGTGCGATGCTGTTACCTTTTGAGTGCTACGATAAGAGAGACGATACTTACGACCATGCCGACAACGGTGCTACCGACAGAGAGCCACGTATAGCTGGTGCTGCCCTTCACGCGCTGGCTCTTGTTGGGCTGCACGTAGATGACGTCGTTCTGCTGCAGGTAATAGGCTGGCGAGTTGAACACAGCCTGATTGTCGAGCAAGTTGACCTCGAAGGCCTTTCTCTGACCATTTTCCTCACGGATGACGAGGACATTGTTACGATAAGCACTGTTCGTCAGGTCACCTGCCTTGCCAAGCGCTTCCAGGATGGTGAGGCGCTCACCCTGATAGGTCTGTGTGCCAGGGTTCTTCACATCGCCCATTACGGTTACCTTGAAGCTCATTATCTTGGTGTTGACCACAGCATCGTTGATGTAGCCTTCGTCAATCATGCGCTTCTGTATCATCGTCGATATCTCTCCCGTCGTCATGCCGCCGACATGTATCGTACCGAAGATAGGGAACTCGATGTTCCCGTCCTTGTTGACGCGGAAATAGGAGACGCCAGAGGACACGTTGACGGTATTGGTACCGGTCTGCGAGTTGTTGCCACCGCCAATGAGTGTATTATTGTTGAAGCGAGCAAGAAGCTCAACGTCCTTACTTGCAACTGAAATAGCGAGTTGGTCGTCTGGCTGCACCTGCAATTCGGTGTAGTCCATTATCTCCTGAGGAAGAGCATACTGCTGAGTGGCTCCCTGCAAATATATCATCTTCTTATTCGAAATGCAGGAAGTCGTCATTCCTAAGCACAAGACACAAGCCAGATAAACCGAAATGTGTAAGCTGGAAATCGAAAGTTTTGTCCTTTTCATTATTTATTTACATAGTTTTGTGCGCAAAATTAGTAAAAAAAAGGCAGACCGACACGTTTTAAGCAAAAAAAAACCTCTATTTGTTGCGATTATTACGCAGAAACAGGTAACTTGCAGCCAAATAGAACAAAAAGGACTGCCTTTAGCTATGAAAAACCTGCTTTTCCTCCTGCTTTTGTTTCTTTGCCAATGGCCACATGCCTATGGTCAGCAGACGAAGTCCGAAGGTCAACAGTCAACGGCCAACAGAGAACAACCTACAGCCAACAGCCAACAGTCAACAGCCAATGGCCAGCGGTCAAAGGCCAATGGTCAATGGTCAATGATAAAAGGCAACGCGTCGTACTACTCAGACAAGTTGCACGGGCGTCGCATGGCAAACGGAGAGCCCTACGACAAAGAGGGCATGACATGTGCACACATGAAATTCCCTTTCGGCACCATGCTGAAGGTGCGTAATCCTCTCAACGACCGCACGGTCATCGTACGTGTGACGGACCGCGGTCCCTACTCCAGGCGCTTCATCATCGATCTAAGCCGTGCTGCAGCCCGCGAGCTGGGCATCATCAAAGCTGGCTTCAGCATGGTGGAGATTACGCCCTACCACGAGGGGAAGGTTCCCTATCGGGCAGAAGAAGAGGAAGACAGCCTGCTGGAGATACCGGAGCTCGACCTTCAATACACGCCTGCCGCCACTTATCCTGACCCTATCTGGCAACGCGACTCGACGCAGACGGAACCTGAAGAGGAATAAGCCTTCCTCTTACTTTTCCACAAACTTCCTACCTTGCCCTATGCGGATGGCTTTTCATATTGTCATCCATATAAGCAGGCGTGCCGAAACTCGTCGGAGCTTCGGCACGTCCATAGAAATAGGTGCATCCCATATACTATATATGTACTAATACAGGACTTTCTTTGTACCTACGATGTTGATACCTTTCTGCATCTTCTGCAAGCGCTGACCAACGAGGTTGTATATGGCAGCTTCCGATTCTTCATTCTTCTTTCTTAGTTCTTCTTTCATTGAAGTTGCATCGTCCCCTTCAAAGTAGAATGCCTTGACACCTGCGTCACTGGTGATGTAAGCCTTGCCTGCAGGAATCGTAGTGCCTGCCTTAACTTTATAGAAGCCAACCTTGCCGTCCACATTTGTCAGAACATACTGGCTTCCATCGGCTTTAATGCCGACAGAAGGGATCAGGTCGTTGCCCGACATGTCGCTCGTGGCTGTTTTTGCAACGGTGGCATAAAGGCTGCCCTTGAGAACAACGGCAGAGCCTGCGGGTACGTCGTTTACCTTACTAAGGCTAACGTACGAGCTGCCAACTATGCCCTTGTATGCTTGAGCACCAAGGATAACGACATCCTCTGCTGCGCAGTAGGTAGCGTAGCCTGATGTGGTAATGGCCTGAGGCTCAAACTCTGTGAACTTCCAGAAAGAACGGTGGTTGGTTCCTGCCGCTGCATTATAGCACTGGACTATGTTATTCCCATCGTTACGCCAGTTTAGGCCGACGCATCCGGTGGTGAACGCAGTGTTGGCATGGTCTGCGGAGGTGAGGCCAAAGGAATCGTCACCTTCTTTGTCGCTGCAGTTCACGACAACGTATGCCACAGGTGCAGTGCCGAGGTTTATCGTTGTTTCCAGATTGCCACATGCTTGGATGTATCGGCCTGTCTTCACATTCTTGACATAGAACTGTCCGTTGCCGGCATCCTCGAACTGCCAAAGGCATGTGTTGTCGAGCGCACCGACTTTCAGTATGTCAAAACCTTCTTGGTCCTTGATATACGTGTTGCTATTGTTGTAGCCGGTCATAGTATAAGCCTTGCTTGTACTGATAACCATCGGCTTGTCTTCATCATCTCCTTCCGGAATGTAGGGAGAGGGGTCGAAGGAACTGTCACGTATCTGACGTATCTCTTCTGCTGAGAGGATGCCCTTGAAGAACCAGGCATCGTCTATGTAGCCCTTGAAATAGTCCTTGCCGGCCTTGTGTCCTCCGATGCGGAAGCCGCCGGTACACGTCTCGAATGCTCCGACTGACAAGGTGCAGTCGCGTTCGCCGTCTATATAATAGGTAATGCACTGGCTGACTGGGTCGCAAACGACAGCAACGTGCTGCCATGTGCCGGGCTTCAGAGAGCCTGCCGATGCTCGGTGCTGGCTGCCGCCGAGGAAGTTATTGAAGAAGAAGGTTGGTGTGCCGCCGCTTGTCGGTGCCTCGGCTCTTCCGTAGAGGAAGATACGTCCAGTGCCGGCATTGTCCTTCTGTGCCAGGATGACCTCGTCGCGAAAGTAGGTGCTGCCGTCCTGCTGACTGCCTGCACCGGGCGCAGTGGTGTTCTCGTCATAGACCCAGGCGCAGAAGGTTGTCTGCGTGGTACGGGTATCAAAGAGGCCGGTGGTGTTCAGGTCGAGGTACTGTGCATTCCCATTCAGGTGGAGGGCCTGGCTGACCTTTCCTGTCCCGTAGGAAACGCCGTTTGCGCTGGGCGAAAGGACATACTTGGCAGGCGATGCGTCGTCCAGGTTGCCATCGAAGGGATAATGGAAGATGAGCTCTGTCTTTGTCTCGGGGATGTCTTCGGGGACGCTCAGCCCGACGCTCTTAGCCCATGTATTCCAGAGGCTCTTCATCTCGCGCACCTTATCGGGATACTCCGCAGCGACGTTGTTTGTCTCTGAAAGGTCGTGGGCGAGGTCGAAGAGCTGCCAGCCGCCATTAGCCAGTGCGGTGAGGCGCCAGTTGCCTTTGCGGATGGCCTTCCCGTTCTCATGTTCCCAGTACATGGTGCGTTCGTCGTCCCAGCTCTCCTTCTCCTGAAGCAAGGGGACGAAGCTGCGTGCCTCTTTGCAGAGCGGCTTGATGCTGTTGCCTGCATAGAAGGAAGGATAGTCTGCACCGGCGAGTTCCAGGCAGGTAGGCATCACGTCGAGGAAGCTGCATGGCTGCGACATGATGGTTCCCTCCTTATCCTTAGCCATACCTGCCGGCCAATGGACGATGGTCGGCGCTGCCGTGCCGCCATGAAACTGGGTTGTCTTCCAGTAGCGGTAAGGCGTGTTGACGGCTCCTGCCCAACCTGTGTGCAGGTAGTTGTAGGTGAGCTGACCGCCGGGCGTAGGTGAGTTATGTACTACCATCTGCCCGCTGCGTGTACGGTCGTGGCGGTCGAACTCTCCGATGCCGTAGTTCTCGCTGGACGCGCCGTTGTCGCTGGTGAAGATGATGAGGGTGTTGTCGAAGATGCCGCGACGCTTCAGCTCGTCGATGATGCGTCCGATGTTCTGGTCCACGCAGTCAACCATGGCGGCATGAACCTCCATGTTGGCCGACTGGAAGGCCTTGTCTGGTTCGTCTGCCCACTTGCGTCCGGAGGCATTCGTGGCGACGGGCGTCTCATCGGGACTGATGAGTCCCAGCTCCTGCATACGCTGATAGCGACGCTGGCGCAAGACGTCCCATCCCTCGTCGTACTTACCTTTGTACTTCGCTATGTCCTGCGGCTTTGCTTGAACAGGCCAATGCGGTTCCTGGAAGGCGACGTACATGAAGAAGGGCTTGCCGTCGGCGGTCATCTCGTCCATCATGTCGATGGCCTTGTCTGCCACAAAGTCGGCATAGTAGAAGTCCTCGGGAATGCTCTCTGTGAAGATGGGCTCCTCGTTGTGGACGAGCGAGAAGGGGTCGAAGTGGTCAGTCACGCCCCAGATGGTGCCCCAGTGCTGGTCGAAGCCTCTGTTGCAGGGATAGGTATCGATGGGTGCGAAGGGGCGATTGCCGAAGTAGCTCTGGTGAGAGAGCCACTTCATCTGGTCGCTGTTGTTGCCGATGCCTTGCGTGAGCGAGAGGTGCCACTTGCCACTCATGCCGGTGTGGTAGCCTGCTTCGCGGAGCACTTCGGGGATAGTGACGCAGTCCTTGGTCAGGCTGAGTCCCATGCCTGTGATGCCGACAGTCTGTGCGTAGCGTCCCGTCATGAGCTGTGCTCGGGAGGGGCAACTGCGGCCAGAGTTGTAGAACTGTGTGAAGCGCATACCCGATGATGCCAGGGCATCGAGGTTAGGACTTTCCACTTCGCCTCCGAAGCAATTGAGGTCGGAGTAGCCCATGTCGTCAACGACAATGAGCATGATGTTGGGACGCTGTGCCTGTGCCGCACCTGCTAAAGGTAATAATGCTGTCGATGACAGCAGGAGTCTTCTTGTCTTCATATTAGTCTTCCCAAATGTCCCAGGCGGCTTCCTCTTTTGTGAGGGCTTGGCTGCCGTCAACCGTGGTGTCACTATTGATTGTCAGGCTCTCTGCTAGCATCTGTGCTGCCTGAGCTTCTTCAACCTGAAGAGCTGGCATCAAATATGTTTTCTTCATTGTCTTAATTTCTACGTTACTTATTTTAATATCTTCTTGCCGTTCACGATGTTGATGCCTTTCTGCATCTTGCTTACGCGCTGACCAGCGAGGTTGTAAATGTACTCGCCCTTTAAGGTAGAGTTAGAGAGGGTCTCTTCAATGCCTGTTGCATCGTCGCTTTCGAAATAGAAGGCCTTCACACCTGCGGTGCTGCTGATGTATGCCTTGCCAGCAGCAATGGTTGTACCTATTTCTGCTTTGTAGAAACCTGGCTTACCTTTTTTATTTGCCAGAACATACTGAGTACCATCTGCCGTAATGCCAGTCGAAGGCACTAAAACATTGCCTGTCATGTCGCTGCTAGCAGTCTTGGCAACAGTTGCGAAGAGGTTGCCCTTGAGCACTACAGCCGAGCCTGCAGGTACATCACTTACCTCACCAAGGCTTACGTATGAGCCGATGACACTGCCCTTATAGGCCTGAGCACCAAGAACGACAACATCCTCGCTTGCACAATAAGTGGCATAACCAGCAGAAGAAATGGTTTGAGGCTCCAGCTCCGTGAACTTCCAGAAGGAACGGTGGTTGGTGCCTGCCTTGGCAGCGAAGGTCTGCACGATATTGTCATTACGCCAGTTCCAGCCGATGCAACCGTCGGTAAACTCCGTATTAGCTTGGTCGGCAGAAGTCAGGCCGAAGCAATCTGCCTTCCCCTCTTGATTGCTGCAATTCACTACAACGTATGCCACAGGCGTTTCGCCCATCGTGACAGCCACCTCGGTTGCAGCAGCACAAGCCTGTGCATAGCGACCTGTCTTGACGTTCTTCACATAGAACTGACCGTTGCCTGCGTCCTCGAACTGCCAAAGGCAGGCATTGTCGAGGCCGCCCATAGCCAACTCATCGCCACCTTTGTCCTTGATATAGACATTGTTGTCGTTGCGGTTAGACATGATATAAACCTTGCTTGTGCTGATTTCCATAGGCGGAGTCACCAAGGTCAGCTTCCAGAAGGAGCGGTGATTGGTGCCTGCGGCTGCTGCAAAAGTCTGGACAGCATCGCTGGCTCTAAGGTTCCATCCGATGCAGCCAGCGGTAAATTCGGTATTGCTCAAATTTGTCGAGGCAAAGCCGAACATGTCAATGCCTTCCACAGTACACTCTTTGACACGGTACTCAACAGGAGTGTCACCCATAGTAACATCCACCTCTGTCGAGGTGCTGCACTGCTGGGCATAGCGACCTGTCTTCTTGTTCTTCAGATAGTAGCAACCTTCGTTGCCAGTTGCGATAAACTGCCAATAGCAGGCATCGTCGAAACCGCCCACCACAAGAATGTCGGAACCTGTGTCCTTGACGTAGAGACCTTGTTCATTGCGGTTGACGATGGTGTAGTACTGGCCGTCCTCAATCGTGAGGGCAAGCATCGTCTGTGCCAAGCCGAAAGCGGCACAGAACAGAAGTAATGTTTTTTTCATTTAGGTTATGAATTAATGTTATGAATTAATGTATATTTCGGCTGCAAAGTTATGAAGTTTTTATGAGATAGAAATGGCAATAGAATAATATATACTTGGAATATAAAGCAATAGAAATACTATATCATTGTTGTTCAATGATATAAATGAGACATGGAAGCAGGATTATATTAAAAGAATATACTGAAAATATAGATGGTAAACATCACCTAAACGAGGGCTTTACAGTCCAATCTTCGTCACGTCCTGCTCGAAGGTGTCGGGATTGATGGCCATTGCCCGGACACGTACCCGATAGTTCAGGATGGTGTTGTATGTGTAATTCAGTACACGAGCTATCTGCTGATTGCTGGTTATCCCCAATCGGATCAGGGCAAAAATACGCATGGAAGGAGTTAGGAGAGCTTCACTCTCCTGCTTCCTGTGTTCAGGCATCAACAATGCATTGAAATCGGTGATAAATGTGGGGAACATAGACATGAACAGTTCGTCGAGCCTGTCCAACTGCTCCTTCTTGCTAAAGCACTTCTGGAGTTCCCTAATAGATTTCTGTATCTGCTCATATTGAGCTATTCTCAGTTTTTGGTCGGCTTTGATAGCGAACTCTTCAAACATATTTGTGAGCTCACTGTTTGATTCGAGCAGCTTGCCCAAATAGGCATCCTTCAACTTGTTGGAATCGCGTAGAAGCATACTGGTTCGTGAAAGTCTCTCGTTTTCTTCACGGAGCAGGCTGTTTTCCTCTTTCACTTTCTCGCTCGTGGAGAGATAGCTCTCCAACTGCTTTCTGTTTTTCTCGTTTCGGAATAGGGTATAAAGGATGTATATCAGGAAGGTAGCAATGATAGTAACAAAGAAACAAATCAGAATACGCATTTGGCTCAACTTCTTCTCTGATATGTTGGGGACAATCTTGTCGATATGCGTTATCTGGGAGCGCATCCCATAGTATTCGCCGTTCTCTATGGCGAGATTGAGGAATCTTATTACGTCACGCATCTGGTGGTACTGCTTGAAGATATGCTCCGTCAGGTCGATGATGGCGATAGAGGAGTTCTGCGCGTTCAGTATGTCGTTCTTCGTGGCTTCTATGTAGTAGCGGGTAGCCTCCTCGTGCAAGCCCTGATGCTTGAAGCACTTGCCCAAAGAAGCATTAGCCAGAGTATACAGGATGTTGTCGTCCCTACCGATGAACTCCAAAGACTTCTCGAAATACCGTTGCGCCACATCAAATTGTCCCCGTCTGCCATAGATTCTTCCCAGGGCAAAGTTCTTCACTCCATCATTATCTGAATAGTCCAGGCTCTTCAAGAACATCTCGTTACCGATATTGTTGTATTTCTGGGCGTTGACCGAGTCGCTTGCATAGACAGCAAGCCGCTGGTAGGTGATGCCGTTGTAGAAATAATAGAGGGCAAGGATGCTGTCGTTCAGGTTGGGAGAATCCAGTCTGACCGACTTCAGGGTATCCAGAGCCTCGACAAACAGACATGCCTGTGCCAGATAGAAGCTGGACAGGATGCGAGATTCCGCTATCATATTCTCGTCGCCGATTCTGTCGGACAGAACACACATCTTGTGCGAGAACTGGCTGGCATAGTCGTACGAAAACATCTGAGCCTTCTGGAGCATCCGCCTGTTAGTGTAGTATCTGTATTTATCGCTGTATTGGGTATTCTTATGGAGTTGCAGCATCACTGAATCCATCTGATATTTCAAACTGTCCCTAAAGAATAGTTTCTTTTCTGTGAGACCATTTAAGATGCCTAACTCATAACGATTCTGCTGCCCCATTTCTCTTTTGTGGTCTTCCTTTGTGAGAAATAGATAAGCGCTAATCAGCAAAAGAATGATTGCAAATAACCCAATATACCGTTTCCCTCTATTCAACATACTCATTGTTTACTTTTGATTATTTATTCGTTGAATAATGGATATTAAACACACAGACCGACATTGCGAAAGGAGAACAAGAACAACGTTAGTCACATGTCCCCTGTTTTATCGCTTTAGCGGCGTTCACGCAGCAAAGATACATATTTTTTTTCAACTAATGATAAAACATGTAGAGTTTAACGTGATTAGTGACCATTTTGTAGCTTTATGAAACAAAACCCCAAGATAATCATGGAATAAAGAAGCATATTAGCCTGATATATTACTGACTTAAGTGTCGGAAGTAATTGATTCTATCTCACATAGCAGTCAGATGCCTGTTCGACAAAGACATAGTCGTGCTTAATCTTCTTAGGAAGCAGAGATTTTTCATGGTGTTTAGAGTTTAATCTATACAGGTCTATTATTATGACACAAATAGCGCAAAAAGGCTTTAACCCGAAGGGATTTTTCTTTCATTCCATGACTGTAAATTCTGAGGCGCATTCTACAAAAGTCTTCTCGGCGCGTTACAAAATTATTTTCAAGCCTTGAAAATATATTTTCAAGCTTTGGTTATTTATTTTCAAGCCTTGATTATATATTTTCAAGGCTTGAAAATAATTTTTATTCAGGGAGCGTGAAGTTTGTGAAAAGCTACAGAAGGAAAAGTTGGCTCAACTCGTTGGCAATGACGGCTGGGGATGCCATGCGGCGCACCTCGTCGGAAAAGGCACGGGAGGGGGCGATGTGCATCACTTCCTGCATCCTTTCTGCCAAGGCACAGGCATCGCCTATAGGTGCTATCAGGCAAGCATTGGGTACGCGAAGAGACAGAGGGACGCATTCTGTTGTAACTACAGGAATGCCGGTAGCCAGTGCCTCGAGAATGACAAGCGGCTGTGCTTCGCTTCGACTTGGAAGGACAAGGGCGTCGCTCTGCCAAAGCAAATCGCGCACCGCTACTTTGTCGAGATGTCCGTGC
The DNA here is from genome assembly GCA_900313705.1 of uncultured Prevotellaceae bacterium. Taxonomy (GTDB): domain Bacteria; phylum Bacteroidota; class Bacteroidia; order Bacteroidales; family Bacteroidaceae; genus Physcousia. The sequence goes on along the minus strand of OMSJ01000023.1, from coordinate 9,931 downwards.
AGATGGACATTCGTCTTGTCTGCAAAGAGTTTCTGCATGGCTCGAGAGTCGGTACCTTGCCCCACAATATGCAGCTCGACGCCAGCGGGCAAGTAAGCAATAGCATCCGACAAGACATCATAACCCTTACGATAGATGTCTGCCACGGCAGGACAACAAAAAGTAAACGGACGATTGTCGAGGGACTTACGCTCACGAAATGTGAAGAAGTCTGTGTCAATGACGTTGGAAACCGGTTGGAAGTGATAGGCCTTACCAAAGTACGGAGCCACATCGTCCACCAGCTCACGGCTGACAGGAATAACGCACGTGGCAGCACCATAAGTTTGCCGCATCTTTTCCTTCAGCCAAACATGCCTTTGCCACCCTCGACCAAAGTCATGCTCGTAAAAGCCTGAGGGTATGTGCTCGGTAATGAAAAAGGGAATACCCAAACGCATGGAGATTTCCTTAGCAGCCAGTCCTGCGCTCTTGCAGCAATGGGCATGGAGCACGTCGGGCTTGCCAAAGCGCTGAACGTACCGATCGACTGCTTTTTGGCAAAGAGAAACCCAACGGCTGATGTTATAGCGGACGGCTTTCGGCACCGCCCGCATGTAGTAGCTGAAGACTTCCACACCCTCCAGCTCCCGTCTTTCTTCTCGCCACGGAGCAGTCAGGTAGAACTTGCGGTCCCTGGAGATGCCAAGTTCCACGATGCTCACGATGCGTACTTCATGCCCTATCGCCTTCAGCGCCTTTGCCTGTTCAAGGCAGAAGAGACCTCCATGCGGGGGAAAGAAAGATGGAAGTTCGAGAATGTGCATCGGTTATTTAATATAGAATTCAAAATTCAAAATTAATAAATTCAAAATGAAGCAACGCGCTATAACTTAGAGAAAGGAACAATTTTGAATTTACTAATTTTGAATTTTGAATTTATTAATTTTGAATTATCCTTTGCTTAGTATTCGTTCCAGCTCTTGATGCTGAGGTCTTCGACGGAAAGCGTACAGAAGGCCTCGATGAAGGCACTTGCCAGTCGTGCATTCGTGATGAGGGGAATGTTGTGGTCGATGGCAGCACGGCGAATCTTGTAGCCGTTGGTGAGCTCGCGGCTGGTGCGGTTCTTGGGGATGTTCACCACGAGGTCGAACTTGTGGTCTGCTATCATCTTCATGACGTTCTCCATGCCTGGCTTCTCTTCGTCGGGCCAACTTACTGCGATGGCCTTCGCGCCGTTCTCGTTGAGGAACTTGGCCGTGCCTTCGCTGGCATAGATGGTGTAGCCTGCATTCGAGAGCATACGGGCGCCGTCGAGCATGGCCACTTTCTCCTTCGTGCCGCCGCTGCTGATCATCACACCCTTTTCCTTGCGCGGAATCTTATAGCCCGTGGCAATCATGCTGTTGAGCAAAGCCTCCTCGAAGCTGTCGCCTAAGCAGCCTACCTCACCCGTCGAACTCATATCGACGCCCAGGATGGGGTCGGCGTTCTGCAAGCGAGCGAAGGAGAACTGGCTGGCCTTCACGCCGATGTGGTCGATGTCGAAGGCACTCTTGTCGGGCTTCGTGTAGGGAGCGTCGAGCATGATGCGGGTGGCTGTCTCGATGAAGTTGCGCTTGAGCACCTTGCTGACGAAGGGGAAGGAACGGCTGGCACGGAGGTTGCACTCGATGACCTTCACGTCGCGACCCTTTGCCAAGTACTGGATGTTGAAGGGGCCGCTGATGTTCAGCTCCTTGGCTATGGCGCGGCTCATCTTCTTGATTTGTCGGGCTGTGGCGAAGCTCAGTTGCTGAGCAGGGAAGACCATCGTGGCGTCGCCTGAGTGAACGCCGGCATATTCGACGTGCTCCGAGATGGCGTACTCCACAATCTCGCCGTTCTGGGCCACAGCGTCGAACTCCACTTCGTTGGTTTCCGTCATAAACTTGCTGATGACGACGGGGTACTCCTTGCTCACCTCGCTGGCCATCTGCAGGAAGCGCTCCAGCTCTTCGTCGGTGTAGCAGACGTTCATGGCAGCACCCGAGAGGACATACGAGGGGCGCACCAGGACGGGATAGCCCACTTCGTCGATGAACTGCTTCACGTCATCCATGCTTGTCAGGGCACTCCAGCGGGGCTGGTCGATGCCGAGCTTGTCGAGCATGGCAGAGAACTTGCCACGGTTCTCGGCACGGTCGATGCTGATGGGCGACGTGCCGAGGATGGGCACGCTCTGGCGGTAGAGCTTCATGGCGAGGTTGTTCGGTATCTGTCCGCCGGTGGAGACTATCACGCCTCGGGGCGACTCGAGGTCGATGACGTCGAGCACTCTTTCAAACGACAGCTCGTCGAAGTAGAGGCGGTCGCACATGTCGTAGTCCGTCGAGACGGTCTCAGGGTTGTAGTTTATCATGATGCTCTTGTAGCCGAGCTTGCGGGCTGTCTGTATGGCGTTGACCGAACACCAGTCGAACTCTACGCTCGAGCCGATGCGATAGGCGCCGCTGCCGAGGACGATGACCGACTTCTCGTGCTTGTAGAAGTTGATGTCGTGGCCCTCCACGGCGTAGGTCATGTAGAGGTAGTTCGTCAGGTCGGGGTGTTCGCTGGCAACCGTCGGGATGCGCTTCACGGCAGGCAGGATGCCAAGCTTCTTGCGGTAAGCACGCACGGCGAGGTTCTCCTTCTCCATATTGCCTGTATGCACCTTCAGCACGCACCTTGCTATCTGGAAGTCACTGAAGCCAAGCACCTTTGCCTTGCTGATGACCTCAGCAGGAACCTCCTCGATGGCGTTGTATGTCTGCAGCTTGTGCTCGTAATCGACGATGTTCTTCATGCGCTCGATGAACCAGGGGTCAATCTTCGTCAGCTCTTCGATGCGTTCTACGGTGTAGCCTTCCTCCAAGGCCTGAGCCAAAGCGAAGATGCGGAGGTCGGTCGGGTTGGCCAGTTCCTCGTCGAGGTTCTCGAACTTCACGTGGTCGTTGCACACGAAGCCGTGCATCCCCTGCCCTATCATGCGCAGGCCCTTCTGCAGCATCTCCTCGAAGCTGCGACCGATGCTCATAATCTCACCGACGGACTTCATGCTGGAGCCTATCTTGCGGCTCACGCCTGTGAACTTCGTCAGGTCCCAACGTGGTATCTTGCAGATGAGGTAGTCGAGCGAGGGAGCCACATAAGCGCTGTTCGTCGTACCCATCTCGCCAATCTGGTCGAGGGTGTAGCCGAGGGCAATCTTTGCAGCCACGAATGCCAGCGGATAGCCCGTTGCCTTACTTGCCAGGGCGGAAGAGCGCGACAGGCGGGCATTGATTTCGATGATGCGATAGTCATTCGTCTGGGCATTGAAGGCAAACTGGATGTTGCACTCGCCCACGATGCCGAGGTGACGGACACACTTGATGGTGATGTCCTGCAGCATCTTCACCTGCTCATCCTTCAGCGAACAGGTCGGCGCAACGACGATGCTCTCGCCGGTATGGATGCCGAGGGGGTCGAAGTTCTCCATCGAAGCGACGGTGAAGCAGTGGTCGTTGGCATCGCGGATGCACTCGAACTCTATCTCCTTCCATCCCTTCAAGCTTTCCTCCACGAGCACTTGTGGCGCAAAGGTGAAGGCACTCTCTGCTATCTCCTTGAAAGTCTTCTCGTCGGGGCAGACGCCGCTGCCCAGTCCGCCCAGCGCATAGGCCGAGCGTATCATGATGGGGTAGCCGATGCGGCGGGCCGTAGCGATGGCCTCGTCCAGCGTCTCACAGGCATGGCTCGTCGGCACCTTCAAATCGACCTTTGCCAGTTCCTTGACGAAGAGGTCGCGGTCCTCCGTGTTCATAATGGCCTCTACACTCGTGCCAAGCACGCGGACGCCATACTTCTCGAGCACACCGTTCTGGTAGAGCGCCGTACCGACGTTCAGTCCCGTCTGTCCGCCCCAAGCCAGCATGATGCCGTCCGGACGTTCCTTCTTGATAATCTCCTCTATGAAATAGGGAGTGATGGGCAGGAAATAGACCTTGTCGGCAATGCCTTCACTGGTCTGGATGGTTGCCACGTTGGGATTGACGAGCACCGAATAGATGCCTTCCTCACGAAGAGCCTTGAGTGCCTGACTGCCGGAATAGTCAAACTCGCCTGCCTGACCAATCTTCAAGGCACCGCTGCCTAATACGAGAACTTTCTTCAGTTTCACCATAGTATTTAAAGATTTAATGATTTACCATTTACTATTTAATCTTTTCACCTTTTCACCTTTTTACCTTTTCACCTTTTTACCTTTTCACCTTTTTACCTTTTTATAATATATAAAAAAGAAGCCACTTCCGCTAAGAGTGACAGCGAGAGTGGCTTCTTTATTGTAACAGGGCAAACGTGGGCGGCAGATGGCATGAGCCCTTTCCCCCGCGCTTGTATAATATGGTAATTACCCTGCATCTTTTTGTTCTTTTCGTCTGCAAAGGTACGGATATTTCACAAAACGACAAAGCGGCAAGCACTTTTTTTCGGGAAAATCATAAATTAATGTTATCTTTGTAGCTAAATTGTAACACTTCGTACTGGAATCCATCATAACCGAACACATATATATTATATAATGTATTACAGGAAAACCTTTTTACTTGGAATGCTCTGCCTCCTGAGCATCCAAGCCTATGCACAAGGCGGGCAGGGCGAAGACTTCAGCTTCAGCATAGAAGCACCCGACATCGCAGAACAAGGTACGCCGTTCAGTATCTGCTACAGGCTGAAGGCAACCCACTGGGACAAATGGGAGATGCCTAAGAGCGACAGAGGCTTTTCCCTCACAGACGTAAGCTACACCACCCAGACGAACAACACGATACACACCTTAGAGATCAAAGCCACAGCACTCACCTCCATGACCGGCGACATAGAGCTGCCTCGCATCCCTATCCCCATCGACGGCAAGATGGTATATGCCGAAAGCAAGTTCATCCACGTCAACCCCAACAGCACATGCGGCGAAGAGATGACGGCTGCCCACAAGTGGCTGGTCAAACGGGGATGTCATCCTGACTCCGTCATTCTGCAAGTCGAACACAGAGAACAGACGCTGACCCTCTTCACGAATGCCAACCATCAGAACTTCGCTGTCGTTGCCAACAAGCAGTACTGGCCATTGGTCGGCAATCCCATCTTGGCTTTCAGCACAATCAACAACTTCGTCATAAGGAAAGGCGATGGCAGAGGCTATGCCGACTTGCTCTTGCCCTTCAGCAAGCAAATCCAGACCCTGGCAAAGAGTCCGCAGCCACAGACAGCCCCCGATTATCTCTTCACGGAACAAACCGTATCGCCTATCCTGGCAGACATACGATGGGGACAGCATATGCCGTACAACTACATGGCACCCGTTATGCAGCACAACAGCAGGAAAAGCAACATCGGATGCCTGCCATTGGCGATGGCTATGGTTATGAGCGCCCACCAATGGCCCGTCACTGGACAGTCGCACGCCTACTACAAGATTGCAAACGAGTTGCACCGTATCGACTTCTCGGACATCAGTCCGCAATGGGGACAATATCAAGACAGCTACGATAAGAACGATACCATCGGCGTCAAGAACCTCTCCCAACTGCTCGTCTCCATAGGAATGTCCATCGATGCCTCCTTCAACAGCCAAGCCACTTCCGCTACCCTCAATCGCGTCAAGCAAGTCCTCTGCGGCAACTTCAGCTATTCCGGCAAAACCACTCTCCTCAAGGACCCCAGCACCAGCGAACTCATCGGCTTGCTCCGGGAAGAACTCAATGCCCGACGCCCTTGCATCGTAGCCAACGACACACACGCATTCGTCTGCGACGGCTACTGGCACGACTTCTTTCACTTCAACATGGGGTGGTACGGACAGAGCAACGGCTACTACCGGCTCCTGCTCGGGACAGGCAAGGAAGCGACAGAGGCTAAGCACCCGTGGCTGAAGACCGTCATCTACGGCATTACGCCCAACTACCAGCCCATGACGAAGGAGATTACCCTCACCGACGCAGGCACGCTCTCCTCGCAACTCACACAGGAGGAGATGGAGAACACCACCATGCTGAGAGTGACTGGCCATCTGAACACCGCCGACCTGCTCCTGCTGCGCAAGATGGCTGGAGCTACGAACCCTGCCATCGACTCCTCTTCGTGGCACGGCGGGGCGCTACGCTTCCTCGACCTGCAGGATGCCACCATCGTCGCCGACAAACGTCCTTACCACTCACGACAAGCCACCTCGACATGGACGCACATCAAGAAGCAAGGCCGACAGCAGAACAAAGTCACCTACGACTTCAAGAACATGACCGAGGCGCAATGGGAGCACTTCAAAGAAGACATTGGCGAAGAGCAGGAAGGGTATTCCTACACCCGAGCCGCCGACAACAAGTACTGGATTCACTACCACTGTACCGACAGCGTCATTGGCAAATACATGTTTGCCGGCTGCACCTCCCTCGCTGCCATCCGGCTGCCCGAGCAGACGAAGAAGATAGATGACTATGCCTTCATGGAATGCGCCTCCCTCCGGGAAGTTGTCATCCCCACAGCCGTCCAGCAACTGGGCGCACTACCCTTCTACTTCTGCCACTCCCTCGAGAAGATAGAACTCCCCGACCACACCACCACAGACAAGAAAGGCATTGCCGAAAACTGCTCACCAGCCCTAAAGATACAAAGGGGCAAGGAGTAAGGAGCGAGGGAAAAGTTAAGAGTTGCAAAATTTCCTACGAAAACCATATTGGAGTTAGAGATGAACACCTCCGATTAGTATTCACCTCCAACTCCATTGTCTCAGTCCTCGATTTATTTCATCAGAACTTTCACCGCTTTCTCGCCAATCCTTACGACTGCTACGGAGCCGGGATGTAGGGAGGTCGCGATGGAGACAACTCCTCTTTCTGCAACAGCAGTGCCATATTTCATGCCGTCAATACCGTAGATAGCAATCGGAGTACCTTCGGCAGCACCTTGAATGGTGATGAGGCCGCCCTGCGATTGTATCAGCACAGGCATGGCTTTTACTTCTGTTACAGCATCTTCTCCTACGATGCCCTCTGTGGCTGGCTGTTGGTCAATCCAGCAGAGGGTAGCAGTGGCGATGTCCGAGTTGTCGTAGCCGTCCTTTGCGGCATAGACCATGATGGTATAGGTCACGGACAAGTCAACCTCTTCGCCAGTGCCGCTCTTGATGTCATTGTCCTTAATGTTGTAATTGAACTGCACACCTTCGGTCTCGCACGCGAACTTCAGCTTGCCACCCGAGTAGCTGATGGTCGGGGTGGCGCACTTCTCTGTCCCCGGTTCTGGCAGGCTGCCATCATTAGGCATGTTGAATGAACCGACAGCGATAATGTTGAAGTGGTAGCTGTTATCCGTTGCCCCTTGAACCTTGAATCTGACGTTGGAGAGCACTTGGGCTGCTTCAAGACCGCTCATCTGATTCTCGCCCATGTACCAGTCGGGTTGCACAAAGTCTTTCCACGGTATGCGGACAAAGGTGACAAAAGAGGGGGATGGCTGTAGTTTGACTTGCGGGCGTGCGTATTCCATGTTCATATCCACATCATCTCCTAAGCCGAGTTCAATGATGGGTGCCACGTCGCAGGTATAGGCAACAGCAATACCACCCCATTCGGAAGCGTCGGCCACTTCGGCTTCTCCGGCAACGTTGAAGCAGATATCGACGAATGGATCGTAGTTCTCATCACCGAAGTTATTAAGCACAGCCGTACCGCTGATGCCGCCGCATTGCTGAACGAGGGCATCGTCAGGATAATCTCCTACCGTCTCTTCGCAATCCCACTCCACGTACGACATACCTCCGAATGCATCGTCGTTACGGACATACCAGATTCCTTCTTCGCCGCTTCCGCTGCCAAGGCCCGTCTCAATTTTGGCTCTGCCGTCCGAGCCATACCAGGCGAATCCGTTCATTTCTTCCACTTCAATTGAGGGACAGTTGACGTAAACGAATGAAGAAGTGGCTTTAACCGTAACGCTGTTTCTTCCACATAGGTCTCCATTCAACTTGACCAGAACGTCATCAGACAAGACATACTGATTGTCGGGGTCGGTACTGCTGTCTATTCTTATCGGGCACTTGAAGCGCCAAGAGCCTGCTTCGAATTCACCATCCTGGACATCCTGCCACTCCCTGCCAACTTTCTTTTGCCAGCAGCCGTTGGAAACATCAAAATAAGCAGGCGCACCAGCCATCAAGCTGATGTTGGGCTTCTTCGTCACAGGTGTTCCCTTCTTGGGGATGCCCATCAGGTCCGTGCTCAAGCCTTCCACCAGGGTAATCTTAGTGCGGGTGTCTTCACCCAAATCTTCAAGTTCGACTTCGGGAGAGTAAACAGTTGCATAGGAATAAGTACTACCTATGACCACGGCCTCATTCTCCCATGCTGTGCCATCCACCGTCACTGTGACGTCCTTAGCCAACTTATACTGATTGTTGGGGTCGGTGCTGTTGTCCACCCTCACCTGACACTTGAAACGCCATGAGCCTTCGTTGAAGGAATAGCCTGAATAGTCTTCCCATTTTTCGTAAACTTTCTTCTGCCAACAGCCATTAGAAACCTCGAAATATGCAGGCTCACCTCTTGTTACGGTAATGGTGGGCCTTTTCAGCAATTCGCCTATCGTGGGAATGGTCGTAAGGTCAGAGCTTGTGCCTTCCACCAAAGCAATCTGTGTGCGATTGTCGCCATCCTGATTTTGGGGTTCAGCCATGTTGTATGCCCCGATAGCTGTGATTTTGAAGTGATAGCTGTTCATAGGAGCCTGAACCTTAAACCGGATGGTTACAAGCTGTTTCGCTGCTTCAAGACCACTTTCCGTGTAGGAAGCTGGCTGCTTAAAGCTACTCCAAGGTATTCTCACGAAGTTAATGCCGTCGGTTGATTCAGGAAGGGTGTAGCGAGGTCGTGCGTAACCGATAGCCATATCAACTTCTCCCAAGCCAAGTTCTATGACTGGTGCCACATCGCTCTGATAGGCAATGGCTATTCCTCCCCATTCAGAAGCGTCGGCTGCCATCGGTTCGCCAAATTCATCTCCTGCTACATCAAAGCAGATATCAACAAAAGGATTATACATTAGCGTCCCCCTGTTGAGTACAGCTGTGCCGCTGATGCCGCCACATCGCTGGACAAGGTTGTCGTCGGGCTTGCCGTCTGGAGTCTGGACATTCCAAACCACCTCAGATTCGCCACCGTCGGAATCATCGCTATTAACATACCAGAGTCCTTCTGTGCCGTTTCCGGTGCCGAGACCTGTCTCTACTTTGGCTTTGCCGTTTGAGCCATACCAGGCAAACGAATTTTCCAAAGTAAATTCAGGGGAGCTGACGGCAATATATGAATCATTGTCACTTGCAGAATAATTCGATACTGTCCAAGTCGTTCCGTTCACTTTTACTTTGACGTCCTCCGATAATACATACTGATTGTTGGGGTCAGTGCTGCTATCTATTTTTACCAGGCACTTGAAGCGCCAGGTGCCACGACTGAAGTTGCCACTCTTGACATTCAGCCATTGGCCCTCAACCTTCTTCTGCCACCAGCCGTTGTTTGGGCCGATACTGAAATAGGCAGGCGCACCCGTCGTCACTTGAATGTTAGGCTTCGTTAATAAGTCACCAATCATGTGATTGGTTTGCATGTCAGTGCTTTTTCCTTCCACCAGTGAAATCTTTGTGCGATTGATGTTGTCGCCCGTCCCTCCGGGCTTCGCCATATTGTATGACCCGATAGCTGTGATTTTGAAGTGATAGCTATTCATAGGAGCCTGAACCTTAAACCTGATGGTTACAAGCTGTTTCGCTGCTTCAAGACCACTTATCTTCGAAGGTTCCGTGTAGGAAGCTGGCTGCTTAAAGCTACTCCAAGGTATTCTCACGAAGTTAATGCCGTCGGTTGATTCAGGAAGGGTGTAGCGAGGTCGTGCG
>OMSJ01000024.1 GCA_900313705.1 uncultured Prevotellaceae bacterium | reverse complement strand
AACGTCTGGGACAACGAATGGTAAAAAGCCTCACCCCTAACCCCTCTCCGAGGAGAGGGGAACTCCGGGGAGAGGAAGAAATAATCAGGCGGCAGTTGCCCCAAGGAACGGGCGGCTGCCGCTTTTAACAACCCCCAAAAACCTAAGGAGCCAAGTAAAAAGAGAAAAACTCCTCTCCTCCTAAACTCCTTAGACAACACCCCTCGGCGGAAACAAATATATCTCTAAGGAGCCAAAGGAGTAAAGGAGTAAAGGTTTCGCCAGCGAAACAAATCCTCACCTCCTAAACTCTTTAAACAAGAACCCTCTGCGGAAACAAATATATCTCTAAGGAGCCAAAGGAGAAAAGGAGTAAATGTGTTTCGCCAGCGAAACAAATCCCCACCTCCTAAACGCAAGCATTCGACCAAGTAGGTTGTAATACCTATATCTATTAGCAACAGCAGCTACAATCCCCTTCGACTGTAGCTGCTGTTGTTTTGTAATAGAGCTTTATGTTGTACCGTGAGCATTCGGGCAAACACCCGTTGTTGTATCATATTGATGGCGTTTGAGACGCCTTCCCTGTATGTAGGTTCTACTGCAGCTTGTCGGATGCTTACGTTAATCCATGCGGTCGCGATAGTCTTCGTAGCTGTACTGTCGAAGGGTCTCGCGGGTGCCGTCTGCGTGCTCGAGGACGATGGAGGGGTGCATGATGCCGTTGAACATGGTGGTCTTGACGGTCGTGTAGTGTATCATGTCCTCGAAGATGATTTCCTGCCCTACTTGCAGGGGCTCTGGGAACTGCCAACTGCCCATGTAGTCGCCGCTCAGACAGCTGTTGCCGCCCAGCCGGTAGATGTGCCTCTGCTTTGCGTCGGGCTGTGAGGCTGCTTCGAAGGGCAAGCTCTCTGCTCCGCGTACGTCCGGCTGGTAGGGCATCTCGAGGCAGTCGGGCATGTGGCAGGTGAAGGAGACGTTGAGGATGGCTGTCTGTATGCCATGGTTCTCGACGATATCGACGACTTGTGCCACGAGCGGTCCTGTCTGCCATGCGAAGGCGCTGCCTGGCTCGAGGATGATGCGGAGGTGGGGATAGCGTTGGTGAAGTCCCCTTAATATATATATAATGTGTTCGATGTCGTAGCCTTTACGTGTCACGAGATGTCCTCCGCCGAGGTTGAGCCATTTGAGCTGCGGGAACCATCGGCTGAACTTTGCCTCGAGGTGCTGGAGTGTGTGCTCGAGTGCTGAGGCTGGGCTTTCGCAATGGCAATGGCAGTGGAAGCCTTCGATGCCTTCGGGCAGTGTCTCTGGCAGTTGTTCTGCCAGCACGCCGAAGCGACTGCCGGGTGCGCAGGGATTGTAGAGCTCTGTCTCTATCTCGCTGTACTCGGGGTTGACGCGCAGGCCGTAGGATACGGGATGCTCGCTGAAGTGCTGGCTGATGGGGCGCAGGCGCTGGTACTGCGAGAGGGAGTTGAAGGTGACGTGTCCGCTGCAATGGAGTATGTCGGGGAACTCATCGTCTTCGTATGCTGGGCTATAGGTATGGGCCAGTGAGCCGAACTCTTCGAGCGAGAGTCGGGCTTCGCAGAGGCTGCTGGCTGTGGTGTGGCGTATGTACTGGCGGAAGATGGGGAAGGTTCGCCACAGGGCAAAGGCCTTGAAGGCAAGGATGAACTCTACATCAGCTTCTTCGGCAACGTGCTTGATGAGTTCCAGGTTCTGACGAAGCAAAGGCTCTTGAATCAAGTAATACGGACGCAATTTGATTTAAGGATTTAAGGATTTGAGGATTTAAGAATTTAAGAATTTGAGGATTTAAGAATTTAAGGATTTGAGGATTTAAGGATTTGAGGATTTATTCCCCCTAAAAGGGGTTAGGGGGTCAGTACACGAGTTTGACATTGTCCACCCAAAGGGTGTTGCCGATGGTGCCGGAATAGGCTTCACCATAGCTGCTGTTGAAGACGAGGATGATGTGTGTGGGTGCGTCGTCCGGTCCTGCCCAGCCTTCTTCCTGGATGGGCACGTTCTTTCCCTTGCTGTTGAGGGCATGATAGCCTGTTGCGCCACTCATCAGTTTCATGCCTTCCTTGTAGAAGCTTTCGTGGCTGATGTCGCCATAGTGTATGTCGAAGGACTGTCCTTCCTTCCAGTCGGGTGTGTTCTGGCTGAAGTACTGCAGCATGGTGCCTACCCTCAAGGCATGAATCTTGCCGTCGGCATCTTCCCATCGTTTCTGCAAAAGGCAAAGGCACTTGCCCATGTCTTTCCCTTTCAAGGTCTGGCGGCGACCGAATCCCGACTCGCGGATACGTTCCCCTCCAGGCGAGAAGTACTTATAGTCGAACTTCACGGCCTTTGGCTTCCTGGTGAACGGTATGCCGGTATTCATCTTGCTCATGGGGTCTGAGGCACCGGTGACGGGTTCCAGCAGCGAGCCGAGGAAGATGCTGCCCGGGGCAAGGACGGTGATATTGACTATCCCCAAGGCTTTGCACTTGAGAATCTGAGTGTGGAGCTTGGCACACTGTCCGTCGCGATGCTTGTCGGGGAAGACGCTCAGATTCGTCTTGACGATACCCGACACCTTTGCGAAGGCATTGCTGCTTCCCCAGGGCGAACCGCCTTGATTGGTGTAGGCACGAGGGCCGTCGAAGGTTCCCTTGGGGCCTATCTCGTAGAGCGTTTGCTTCTTGCCGCCGACGATGGCACTCTCCTCGATGGAGCGTGTTATCCAGGACTCGAAGTTGCCAAACTTTATCAACTCCTCTTCTGCGAAAGCCTTTTCGGATGAGAGGCAACATAGCACAGCAAACATACATGCTGCATTAAATCTGACTGATCTCATGGTTTCTATTTTGTTACGTTTGTCATTTGCGGGCGAGACGTCCGCGTACTATATCTTTGGTACAGGCCTTCCTGCTTTATTTCCTCCCAGACGGCAGGCGCGAGTCCCTCTCCGTCGTAGTCAGGGTCGGTGGCAATACGATGGCGTATCTGCGTGCTGCTGATGTCGAGCAGAGGTGTATCGGCCACCGTGACACCTTCTGGCACATCCTGAAGGTCAAAGCCCGGTCGGGGATAGATGATGAGGGAGAAGGCAGAGAGGATGTCGCGACTGCGATACCATTGCGGGAACCGTTCCCAGTTGTCGGCCCCGATGACAAGGACGAAGTCGCGGTCAGGATGCTCCTGGCTTAAGGCCTGCAGGGTGTGGTACATATAGGAGGGACGCGGCAGGGTGAACTCTCTGTCGCAGACCTCTACGCCCTGCACATCACGGGTCGCCAGCCGTGCCAGGTGCAGTCGCTTTTGGTCGTCGAGGAGATTGGCATCGGCCTTGAAAGGGTTCTGCGGCGACACCAGCAGCCACATCTCATCGACAAGGCCGCTCTCAGCAAGCGCCTTTGCCAGGCAGACGTGTCCCACGTGAATAGGATTGAAGCTGCCTCCGTAGATGCCGGTCCTCTTTTTCATAGTGGGAGTGATCAGAGTATTCGGAGTTTTCTGAGGACTCCGATTACTTGGTCTTTAGGAACTCTCTCAACAGTGCCACAGCTTCCTGTTTGGCTGTTTCGAGGTCATCGTTGATGAGGATGCGGTCGAACTGCGAGGCAAACGTCATCTCGTACTCTGCTTTTGCCAGTCGCTCTTCGATTTGCGCCATGTCGTCTGTGGCACGGCCTAACAGTCGCTTGCGCAAGGCCTCGACGGAGGGTGGCTGTATGAAGACGCTCAGGGCCTTGTCGCCGTAGTAGCGCTTGATGTTGATGCCACCTTTGACATCGACATCGAACACCACGTTCAGCCCTGCGGCCAGCTTCTCATCCACCTGGCTTTTGAGCGTACCGTAGAAGCGCCCTTCATAGACCTCTTCATATTCGAGGAAGTCGCCAGCCTTGATGTGGCGACGGAACTCCTCTTCGGTGAGGAAGTAATACTCCACGCCGTTGCGTTCCTCGCCCCGTGGCGGCCTGCTGGTAGCGCTCACGCTGAAAGCCAATCGGAACTCAGGATGCTTCTTCATCAGGTAGTTCACGATAGTGCTCTTTCCGCTTCCGCTGGGAGCTGAAACGATAATAAGCCTCCCCCGTCCCTTCCAAAGGAGGGGGGAACCGCCCGATGGGATTTCTTCTTTTATCTTTTCCACGACTTTATCGATATTTGCTATTATTTCTTATGATAATCCGTAAAGCACTCCATGCTCCCCTCTCTGGGAAGGGGTCAGATAAGTACACGTACTTATGGGGATAAGTACACGGACTTATGAGGATAAGTACACGGACTTATGAGGATAAGTACACGTACTTATGGCTATAAGTACACGTACTTTTTTCCATAGGGCCTTTTTGCTGATTATCATTGTTTCTTCATTTGTGAACCTAACTACTTGATAACCTTACCGTCTCGTAGCCTCGCTTCATATATATTATTTATCTTATCACGTCACTTCCATTCCCGCCCATTTGGAGGGGTCGGGGGAAGGCCTCTACATTACATTCAGCACCTGTTCCTTTATCTGCTCCAGTTCGTCCTTCATCTTGACCACGATGTTCTGCATCTCGGCCAGGTTGCTCTTGCTGCCGGTCGTGTTTATCTCGCGGCCCATCTCCTGAGCGATGAAGCCGAGCTTCTTGCCTTGTCCGTGGCCGTCCTCCATCGTCCGGCGGAAGTACTGGAGGTGGTTGGCGAGTCGCTGCTTCTCTTCGCTGATGTCGAGCTTCTCGATGTAGTATATCATCTCCTGCTCGAGGCGGTTCTTGTCGTACTCGACGTCGGGAATGGCAGCGAGGCCTTCGGTGATGCGCTGGCGGATCTTCTCCACGCGCTGCTTCTCGTAGGGCTCTATGCCAGCCAGGAGTGTGGCAATGTTGTCGAGCTTCTCTTCGAACTTCTTCTGCAGGGCTTGCCCTTCCTGACGTCGGAACGCTACGAGGTGGTCTATGGCCTGCTGCACGACGCTGCGTGCCACCTGCCATTCCTCTTCGGAGAGCTCTTGCTGCACTTCGCCGCGCGTCAGCACGTCGGGCATACGCACCAATGTGTACCAAAAGTCGTCTGGCTCAGGGATGTCATACTTTGCTGAGATGTCGCGCATCTGGCTGTAGTAGGCAGCCACGAGTTCGCCATTGATGGGGCTGGCCGCTGCCTGGTCCTGTTGCTCTGTCCAAAGGTTGAACTCCACTTTACCGCGCTCCAAGGCCTGCGTAATCATGGTGCGTACCTCCATCTCCTTTTCGCGATAGGCGGGAGCTATGCGTGTGGAGAGGTCGAGTGCCTTGCTGTTGAGCGACTTTGCCTCTGCTATAATCTTCTTTCCCTGGAATTCGGCTGAGGCTTTGCCGTATCCGGTCATTGATAATATCATCTGTATTTACGATTGGACGATTTACTATTTTCTTTTCGTGCTGCAAAGGTACGAAATTAAATTAAGAATGAAGCATGAAGCATGAAGAATTTGCTGCTCCATGGAGTTTCTTCATCTCCAATCCCTCATCTTTGTTCCATCAATCCCTCTACTCCTTGAAGCTCGGCAGCTCGTCGCGTGTGACGACGCATTCCAAGCCGAGTGCATCGTTCCAGTACTCTATGTTGGCATTGTTGTGGTCGGTGCTGTTGAAGGCATCGCTGCCGGGCTGCGACGTGCGGTCGTAGTCGTACCAAGGGATGAGGAAGTTCCAGTACTGACCGTCTGCCCAGAATTCCGACACTTTGGGTATGTTGCCGAACTCGCTGATGGCATAGAGCTTGCCCGGATAGTCCTGTTGGAAGCGGTTGTACCACTTGCGCATACTGCCGAGGTCCTGGTTGTAGAAGTCATAGGCCACGACATCGACAAACTCGTCGCCCGGGTACCACTTCTTCGAGTCGCCTGCGTTGAAGACCCAGATGAGGTTCGTCAGTCCGTGGTGGTTCACCATGCGGTCGTACATGACCCTCCAGAGCTCGACGAATGCCGCCGGTCCGTCTATGCCCCACCAGAACCATGCTTTGTGCCAACCGGTGCCGGGGTTGGCTTCCGTCCAGTTGCCCTGTGCCTCGTGCAGGGGTCGCCAGAGGACAGGGATGCCGGACCTTTGCAGGGGTTTCAGCCACGCTGCCACTTTGTCTATGCGGCTTATCATGGTCTTGTAGTCTTCGCTGGTCGGCTCGAAGATGGCCGACGGCCGGAAGCTTGTCTGTCCGTCCTCGCTGCCGGGAGTGCAGGTATAGTCCGAACCGTTGTTGGCTGGCATGTTCCAGTGCCACATTGCCGACATGATGCCGCCCTTGCTGGTCCAGCTGCGCCACAGCGTCGTGCTCGAATAGTTTATCCATCCGCCGGAGGAGGAATAGATGTCGTGGATGAAGTCGATAGTGTTGATGGCGGGGTACTTGCCTGTGTGCTGATATACCCAGTCAGCCTCATTCGTATTATAATTTACGCAGGCGTGCGTGCCCGTAAGTATCTTCTTGCCGACATTCTCCTCGAGGTATGCCAGCAGGTTCCGCGCTTCCTCCGAGCGGTTACCCCATTTGGGTATCTGCCTGAAGGTAATGCTCTCCACGTTTCCCGTGTCGTAGCTTATGCTGGAACCATCGGTCCTGTTGACTACGATATTCTGTACCTGGGCCTTTGCCGTCAGGAATGTCAGGGCAAGGAGAAGGGTGAGGATGTTTTTCATGTGATGGTTAGTTTTATATAGCATTCTGGCAACAAAGATACGATTATTTATGTTACCACACGAACAATATCCGGAAAAAGTGTTCCGACTGTCCTTTTACGTGCCAGCAGCAAGCTCGGCTACTCGGTTTTCTGAGCTGTCGGGAAAGCGCTGTTTTATGCTTTTCGGCACACCTGTTTGCCCTCGCCAACGCCACATTTCGGAGCGTGACTGCAGATAGCCCATCTTTTTTGTACGAAAAGCACAGCCGTTTGGCAGGAATGTCGTACCTTTGCGCATCAAAGCAATCAACACGGAAGCATGAAAAGGCTGAATATCTTACTGGTCCTCGGGATGTCGCTGTTCCTCCTGTCCTGCTTTTCCTGCGATGACGGCGACACGCTCACCCGCGAAGAGCTGCGGCTGCAGAAGATAGCATTGATGGACACCGCTCTCTCAAGCTACGTGCGCCTCGACTCCATCGAGGGCTACGACCGTCTGGCAGGACTCTCGGCAGAGGCATGGATGCTCGTCGATGACTACACAGGGTTCATCATCAGCGAGAAGAATGCAGCCAGCAAGCGCTTCTTCGCCTCCATTACGAAGATGATGACCTGCCTGCTGGCAGTCGAGAACGGCAATCCGTCCGACACCGTCTGCGTCGAAGCCGACGACTGCCTCACCCGCGACGCTTGGGTGAAAGCTGGCGACACCTATCTGCTGGGCGACCTCATCCGCGAGATGATGCTCGTCAGCGACAACAATGCAGCATACACCATCGCCCGGCACATCGGAGGCGACACCCTGACGTTCTACGCCATGATGAACGCTAAAGCTATGTATCTGGGAATGGACAGCACGCACTTCGCCAGTCCCAACGGAATGCCTAACGACAGCAACTACAGCTGCGCACGCGACCTCATCCGCCTCTCCAGGTATTGCCTGAGCGACAGCACCTTCAGCGAGATAGTCAGCACCGCAGAAGCCGACCTGCCACTACTCGACGGGCGACACATGCCGTGCTACAACACCAACCTCTTGCTCACCACCTACGAAGGGTGCATCGGCATCAAGACCGGCTATACCCGTCAGGCCGGCTGCTGCCTGGCATCCGCTGCCACACGCGACAGCACCACCCTCTGCCTCGTTCTGCTCGGCAGCCGCACCAGGTCATCGCGCTTCAAGGAGTCGGCGCAGCTCCTCGACTATGGCTTCAACGCAATGAAAGCCTTCTGGGAGAAGAATTGAGGGCTAATAAAAGATTAAGGATTAAGGATTAAAGATTAGGAAACGCCGTGCGGCAGCAAATTCTTCATTCTTCATTCTTCATTCTTCATTTTTTTTCGTACCTTTGCAGCGCGAAAGGAAGCCATCGCCCCTTAGGGGCCTAATAAACAGTAAATCGTAAATCCTTAAATCGTAAATAGAAGTGTCTTGCATCCTGCATATTGAGACGAGCACGAAGGTCTGTTCCGTGGCATTGAGCGAAAACGGCAGCCTCATCTTCCACAAGGAGGACCTGGAAGGACCGAACCATGCGGCAGTCTGCGGCGTGTTCGTCGATGAAGCCCTGTCGTTTGCCAACTCCCACGCCATCCCCGTGGATGCCGTGGCCGTGAGCGAAGGGCCTGGCAGCTATACCGGCCTGCGCATCGGTGTCTCGCTGGCTAAAGGTGTCTGCTACGGGCGCGACTTGCCGCTGCTTTCTGTGCCGACGCTCAAGCTGCTTTGCGTGCCAGTTTTGTTAGGTAAAGAGGAACTGCCCGAGGATGCTCTGCTCGTGCCGATGATTGATGCACGGAGGATGGAGGTTTATAGTGCCGTCTATGACCGTGCGCTACGCGAAGTGCGTCCCGTCGGAGCAGACATCGTAGATGCCGACACCTATCTGCCCTACCTCGAAGAGCACCCCGTCTATTTCTTCGGCGACGGAGCCATGAAGTGCCAAAGCGTCATCAAGCATCCCAATGCCCACTTCATCGACGGCATCCTGCCCCTGGCAAAGTGGATGTTCCCCCTGGCGGAACGCTCGCTCCACCTCGGCGAGAAGCAGGACGTGGCATACTTCGAACCCTTCTACTTCAAGGAATACGTCGCTGGAACACCAAAAGAAAAGGTAAAAAGGTAAAAAGGTAAAAAGGTGAAAAGGTGAAAAGGGGTAAATAGTAAATGGTAAATGGTAAATGGTAAATGATTAAATGGTAAATGAGAGATGCAATACAATACACAAAGAGAACAATTGGTAATGCCTGAATACGGTCGGGGCGTACAGATGATGGTTGATATGGCCGTACAGATAGAAGACCGCAATGAGCGGCAACGCTGTGCCAACACCATCGTCAAGATAATGGCAAGCCTGCTCCCGTCCTCAACCAGCAAGGAAGACGAACAGCACCGCCTCTGGAACCACCTGGCACGCATCGCACACTATAAGCTCGACATCGACTATCCCGTCAATATCGTGCCGCAGGAAGAAGTGCAGGCCCATCCTGCTCCCCTTCCCTATCCCATGAAGGCCATCAAGCGTCGCCACTACGGCTACCTCGTAGAGCAGACTCTCGACTATGCCAAGACCCTGGAGGACGAAGAGATGCGACGCTTCGTCACCGAAAGCATTGCCAACCAGATGAAGCAAGACCTCTTCATCTGGAACCGCGACTCGATGGACAACGCTCTTGTGGCACAGGACATCGAGCGCTACTCGCATGGCAAGCTCCAGCTCGACCTGGACAACTTCACCTTCGACTCCGTTGGTGAGTCTGCCTTGCAGCACAGCGAAGGCGGTAAGAAACGAAAGAGAAAAAAGTAACCCATGGCATCATTCATCATAGAGGGCGGGCATCGGCTGAAAGGCGACATCACACCGCAAGGCGCAAAGAACGAAGCACTGCAGGTGCTCTGTGCCGTGCTGCTGACCAGCGAGCCTGTGCGCATCAAGAACATCCCCGACATCGTCGATGTCAACAACCAGATACAGATGCTGCGCGACATGGGGGTGGAGGTGACAAAGCACAGCCCGCACGACTACACGTTCTGCGCTGCAAGGCTTGACGACCAATACCTCAGCAGCGAAGCATACACCCAGCGCAGCCAACAGTTGCGCGGCAGCGTGATGATGCTCGGACCCCTGCTGGCACGTCGTGGCAAAGCTATCGTGGCAAAGCCCGGAGGCGACCAGATAGGACGCCGCAGACTCGACACGCACTTCCAGGGAATGCTGACGCTCGGTGCACACTTCACCTACGACGAAGCCAAGCACCTCTACAACGTGGAGGCAAAACAGCTCAAGGGCGCATACATGCTCCTCGACGAAGCATCCGTGACCGGCACTGCCAACATCATCATGGCGGCTGTCCTCGCACAAGGCACAACGACTATCTACAATGCAGCTTGCGAACCCTACGTCCAGCAACTCTGCCGAATGCTCTGCCGAATGGGTGCCTGCATCTCGGGCATCGGCTCGAACCTCCTCACCATCGAGGGCGTCTCAGCACTTCACGGCACGGAGCACACTATCCTGCCCGACATGATTGAGGTAGGCTCCTTCATCGGCATGGCAGCAATGGTGGGCGATGGCGTACGCATCCGGCAGGTTGCCCAGGAGCATCTCGGCATCATCCCTGCCACCTTCCAGCGCCTGGGCATACGCATCGAAAAGGATGGCGACGACCTCTTCATCCCCCGACAGGAACACTACGAGATAGAGAGCTTCATCGACGGCTCCTTCATGACCATCAGCGATGCACCGTGGCCAGGCCTGACGCCCGACCTGCTGAGCGTCCTGCTCGTGGTCAGCACGCAGGCCAAGGGTTCTGTGCTCATCCATCAGAAGATGTTCGAGAGCCGACTCTTCTTCGTCGATAAGCTCATCGACATGGGAGCGCAAATCATTCTCTGCGACCCGCACAGAGCCGTTGTGGTTGGTCACGACCATCAAAGGCAATTACACGGCGGACGCATGACGAGTCCCGACATCCGTGCAGGCATCGCCCTGCTCATCGCTGCCATGAGTGCCGCTGGCACCAGCCGCATCGACAACATCGGGCAGATAGACCGCGGCTACGAGAACATCGAGGCGCGCCTCTGTGCCCTCGGAGCAAAGATAACGAGAGTAGAGGCCCCCTAACCCCCTTTCGGGGAAATAAGGACCCCCTTGCCACCTTTAGGGGGAAAATAGTAAATGAAGAAATGGTAAATGAAGAGATGTTAGAAGCCCAAAGTAATGAAAGACTCCCCATAGAGGGGGATGGGGGGTCTTATAGGATAGGACAGATAGGACGGACGCATGGCGTGAAAGGCGAAGTGACGTTCAACTTCACGGACGATGTCTGGGACCGTGCCGAGGCTGAGTACCTCTTCATCCGCGTCGATGGCATCCTCGTTCCGTTCTTCCTTGAGGAATACCGCTTCCGCAGCGACACGACGGCACTCCTGAAGTTCCTCGA
Source organism: uncultured Prevotellaceae bacterium (assembly GCA_900313705.1). GTDB lineage: Bacteria > Bacteroidota > Bacteroidia > Bacteroidales > Bacteroidaceae > Physcousia. The sequence goes on along the minus strand of OMSJ01000024.1, from coordinate 10,396 downwards.
CTACGACTCGGCCAACGACGTGCAGTTCCTTGTGGGATGCGAAGTCTTCTTCCCTCATGCTCTCACTCCCGAGGCAGAAGAAGGAGCGGAATACACTTGGCGATACTTCACGGGCTTCACGCTCCATGACGGGAAGACAGGCTGCATCGGCACCATCGACCGCGTGGACGACTCGACGCAGAACGTGCTCTTCCAGGTCGGCGAGCGGTTCATCCCTGCAGCAGAGGACTGGATAACAGACATAAACCACAAGGAGCGTACCATCAGCATGGAGCTGCCCGAGGGACTGCTTGACTTATAAGGCCCCTCTCTAACTCCCCCAAAGGGGAGAACTAAATAGTAAATGGTAATTGACAAAATGGCAAACGATAAGATAAGAAGAATCTGCATACTGGGCTCCACTGGCAGCATCGGCACACAGACGCTGCAAGTCATCAGTGAACACTCGGACCTCTTCGAGGCATACGTGCTGACGGCTGGCTCAAATGCTGACCTGCTCATCTGGCAGGCTAAGCAGTACAAGCCGCAATGCGTGGTCATTGCCGACGAAAGCAAGTACGAATACGTGCAAGAGGCTTTGGCTAACGAGCCTGTTCAGGTCTATGCGGGAGCCGATGCGCTTTGCCAGGTGGTGCAGATGGAGCCAGTAGATATTGTGCTGACGGCTCTCGTGGGCTTCAGTGGCCTTCGCCCTACCATCAGTGCTATCAAGGCAGGCAAGCCCATCGCCTTGGCCAACAAGGAGACGCTGGTCGTGGCTGGCGAACTCATCACGCAGCTTTGCTTGGAGCACAAGGTGCCCTTGCTGCCCGTCGATAGCGAGCACAGCGCCATCTTCCAGAGCCTCATGGGTGAGGTCAGTCCGATAGAGAAGATTATCCTCACGGCCAGCGGCGGTCCGTTCCGCACCTTCAGCCTCGACGAATTGAGGAACGTCACGCCGGCGCAGGCCCTAAAGCATCCCAACTGGGACATGGGGGCCAAGATAACCATCGACAGCGCTTCGATGATGAACAAAGGCTTCGAGGTCATCGAGGCACGCTGGCTCTTCGACGTCACGCCCGACAAGATACAGGTCGTCGTCCATCCGCAAAGCATCCTTCACAGCGCGGTGCAGTTCGAGGACGGTGCCGTGAAGGGACAGATGGGTATGCCCGACATGCGGGTGCCCATCCAGCTTGCCCTCTCCTTCCCTGAGCGCCTGAAGAGCAGCTTCCCACGCATCGACTGGTGGAACCTCAAAGACCTGACCTTCGAGAAGCCCGACCCCGAGAAGTTCCGCTGCCTCCAGATGGCCTACGAAGCCATAAAGACAGGTGGCAACGCCGCCTGCATCGTCAATGCAGCCAACGAGGTGGTGAACCTTGCCTTCCGGCAGGAACGCTGTGGCTTCCTTCAGATGGCAGACATCATCGAAGAGACACTCCAGCGCGTACCGCACCAGGACAAGCCCTCGCTACAGGATTACCTCGACTGCGACCGCGAGTCGCGCCGAATTGCCGAAGAAATAATACAGTCATAATGCATAGTCCAAATCTCGTCTTCCGGAAGTACACGTACTTGTGACCATAAGTACACGTACTTCTTGCAATAAGTACACGTACTTATCCGCATAAGTACGCTTACTTTTTTCAAGGAATGCACGGAGCCTGAGAATCATACTATTGCCTAAAGAACGAAGATATTACAAGAAAATCATAAATAATGGAAACAGTACTCATAAAGACCCTTCAGCTTTTGCTTTGCCTCTCGCTGCTTGTCGTCCTGCACGAAGGCGGGCACTTTGGCTTCGCTAAACTCTTCAAGACCCGCGTCACGCGCTTCTATATGTTTGCCAACTATGGCTTCCACCTCTTCAGCACCTACGACGACTGGTTCCGTCGCCTCATCGGCAAGCCGCTCGTCACGAAGCGCGGCAAGGAAGGCAAGAACTTCTTTGCTTGGCTCCGCAACCAGTATTACCTGCATACAGGTCAGAAGGACAAGGTCGTGACCGAGAACATCGGCAACAAGGAGTACGATCCCGAGGTGGGTACGGAGTACGGCATTGGCTGGCTGCCTATCGGCGGCTACGTTGCCATCGACGGTATGATAGACGAAACGAATCAGCAGCTCTCTGCTGAGAAGAAGCCCTGGGAGTTCCGCTCGAAGAAGGTATGGCAGCGCTTCCTCATCATGTTTGGCGGCGTGCTGATGAACCTCATCACCGCCTGGGTCATCTACTCCCTCGTGTTGCTGGCCTGGGGGCGCGACTACATCCCCATGACAAGCATCGAGGATGGCTTCCAGTACAATGAGCAGGCACACGCCATCGGGTTCCAGGACGGCGACATTCCCGTGAGCGCCGACGGCAAAGAGATAAAGGAGTTCAGCCTTGGTCCGGTGATGCGCACCATCTCCAATGCCGCTTCCGTTACGGTGTTGCGGCAAGGCGAAGAGGTCGTGCTGCAGATGCCCGAAGAGGGACTCTCCATGCTGAAGATGCTGCAGGCACAACCGCAGTTCCTCGCACCCTTGGCAGAAGCCTACATCGACTCCGTCGTGCCCGGCTCTGCAGCAGACAAGGCAGGCATAGAGAAAGGCATGAGACTGTTGGCTGTCAATGGAAAGGACATCAACACCTGGGCAGACTTCGACTATGAGGTGACACTTCGTCGTCAGGATGTCCTCTCGTCGCCCGACTGCACAGCAGAGGACAGCCTTCGCTGGCGGACGCTCAACGCCGTCATTGCCTCTGCCGACCAGAGCAGCAGGGACACCCTCGTGCTTCAGCTTGACGAGAACTACATGATGGGCGTCACACGCCACATCCCCGACTTCGAGACCGTCCACCTCGACTTCGGCCTTGCCTCCTGCATCCCTGCCGGTCTGGACTATGGCTGGCGCGTGCTCAAGAGCTACGTCAGCGACCTGAAGTACGTGGCAAGTGCTGACGGAGCCAAGAGCGTCGGCTCGTTCATCACCATCGGCAACATCTTCCCCGATGCCTGGGACTGGCACCAGTTCTGGTTGCTTACAGCCTTCATCAGCATCATCCTGGCCGTGATGAACATCCTGCCCATCCCCGGACTGGACGGCGGACACATCGTACTACTCTTCTATGAAGGAATCACGGGTCGGCAGCCCTCCGAAGCGGTGATGGTATGGATAGAGAGAATCGGACTCGGCATTCTCGCCGCACTCATGCTCCTCGCCTTCAGCAACGACGTCCGCAACTTCATCCTGCCCCTCTTCGGACTATAAGTCCTATAAGTCCTATAAGTCCTATAAGTCCCATTAGCCCAATTAGCCCAATTAGCCCTATAAGCCCCATGAGAACCCCACTCCTCCTTTCCCTGCTGGCAGCATGTCTGCTGGCTGCCTGCTCTCAGGAGACGCCCGACGAGCGTGCTGCCTCCATGCTTCGAGAGGCTCGCTATGCCCTCCATCATCACCTTTGGAATGAGGCTCGCGACACCATCTTCTCGCTCCGCCGCAATTGCCCGACGGCCATCGAGGCGAGGAAACAGGCCATTCTGCTGCTCGACAGCATCGAGATGAATGCAGCAGCCGATAGCCTGAGCCTCGTCACAGGCGAAGAGTGGAAACGGCTCAACGTGAAGAAACAGTTCTACGAACGCAAGCTGCAGGAAGACCTGAAGAAAAAGTGAAAAGGTGAAAAAGTAAAAGGTTAAAAAGTTAGAAGGTTAAATGACCATCCAAGACGCCATAAAGGAATACGACGATTTCCGCCAGCGAACACGGCAGACTGACCCTCTGCCCCTCATCGACACCCCACTTCTGCATCGCATCGGTGAGAAGGCCGACGCGCTGGGGTTGGAGTGCTACGTCGTGGGAGGCTATGTGAGGGACATCATTCTGGAGCGCCCGTCGAAGGATATTGATGTGGTGGTAGTCTCTCCGTCCCACACTCCATCGCCAGGCATTCAGCTTGCCCAAGCTCTTGCCAAGGAACTCGGAAAGGGTGCTCACGTCAGTGTCTTCCGCAACTTCGGCACGGCACAACTCAAATGGCACGACCAAGAGATTGAGTTCGTCGGTGCTCGTCGCGAGAGCTACCAGCGCAACAGCCGTAAGCCTATCGTGGAGGACGGCACGCTCGACGACGACCTGCATCGCCGCGACTTCACCATCAACGCCCTTGCCGTCTGCCTCAACAAAGACCGCTACGGCGAGCTGATCGACCTCTTCGATGGCCTGCTTGACCTCGAGGACGGCATCATCGCCACTCCCCTCGACCCCGACATCACCTTCAGCGACGACCCTCTGCGCATGATGCGCTGCATACGTTTCGCCACTCAACTGCGCTTCCAGATAGAGGAAGAGACGCAGGAAGCCCTCCGCCGCAATGCCGAGCGCATCAAGATTATATCGCAGGAGCGCATCATCGACGAGCTGAACAAAATCATGATGACCCCCGCACCCAGCATCGGCTTCATCGAACTGAGCCGTAGCGGACTGCTGCCCATCATCCTGCCCGAAGTGGCAGCCCTCGAAGGCGTTGAGACACGCAATGGCCGCGCCCATAAGGACAACTTCTATCACACACTCGAGGTGCTGGATAATGTGTGTCAGGAGCAAGGGGCAAGGAGCAAGGAGCAGGAGATTAGTGACTGCTCCCAAGGCTTTTCCGAAGGCAATCCTCTTGCCCCTTGCCCCCTGCCCCCTGCTCCTCTTTATTTACGTTGGGCCGCCTTGCTGCACGACATCGGCAAGCCGCGCAGCAAGCGATGGGACAACGTGGCTGGCTGGACGTTCCACAACCACAACTACATCGGGCAGAAGATGGTGGCGCCAATCTTCCGCCGCATGAAGCTTCCGACGGACGAGCGTATGGCTTACGTCGAGAAGCTCGTGGGACTCCACATGCGGCCTATCGCCATTGCCGACGACGTGGTGACGGACAGCGCCGTGCGCCGCTTGCTCTTCGAGGCAGGCGAGGACATCGACGACCTGATGCGCCTCTGCGAAGCCGACATTACCAGCAAGAACCGCGAGAAGAAGAAACGTTTCCTCGAGAACTTCCAGCTCGTCCGCGAGAAACTCATCGACCTGCAAGCTCGCGACAACTACCGCACCTGGCACAACCCCATCACGGGCGAGGAAATCATGCAGACCTTCGGTCTCAAACCCTGCCGCGAGATTGGCCTGCTGAAGCAAGCCGTCAAGGACGCCATTTGGGACTCCGTCATCCCCAACGACCACGATGCAGCCTTCCAGTTCATGATGGAGAAAGCCGCAGAGATGGGACTAAAACCCATCAGTCCTTCTCAATCTTGAATGTGACGTTGTAGCCGCGAAGGGGACTTTCGACGAGGCTGAGAGCCATGCCCTGCTTCATCAACATTTGGCGTGAAAGTGAGAGACCAATACCCGAACCTGTCTTTTTTGTGGTGAAGAAGGGAACAAAGATTTCCTGCTGGACGTCCAAGGGGATAACGTGACCGTCGTTGGAAAAGAAGATCCCCCAACCCCCTTTAGGGGGAGTCACTCTTCCCATAACTCCCCCTAAAGGGGGTTGGGAGGTCATCATTATACTCTTCGCCTCAGCCTCGATGGCATTCTTCACGAGATTGATGAAGACTTGCCGCAGCAGGTTCTCGTCAGCCTGGAGCGTCATGTCGGCTGGGATGTCGATGTCCCAATGCAGGTCGGGATAGAGGGCGGCGATGCTCTGGGCAAACGTCAGCATGTTCACCTCAGTCATCACCGGCTCCTGCAGCTGCGTCAGCTTGCGATAGCTCTCGACGAAAGCCATCAGCCCCGTGCTTGTGTCGTTGATGGCACGAATGCCTTCCTCGAAGGGCGAACCTGTGATGTCGGGCGAGTTCAGGTAGGCTTGGCTGATGCTCTGTATGGGTGCTGTGGCGTTCATGATTTCGTGTGTCAGCACTCGCGTCAGCTTCTGCCACGACTCCACCTCACCCTTCGCCACGAGTTTCTGTATCTCCTGCCCCATGTCGTTGAGCGCCTCCTGCAAAGCCTTCTCGCCGAAGAAGAGGCCGCGTGTCGGCAAGCGGAACGAGAAGTCGCGGTGGCGGATGGCGTCACGCATGATCTGTGCCCGCTCTCTCAGCAGGCACTGATGCCGGAAGCCATAGAATACAACCACCATGATAACAAGGCAGAGGATGGTAACTATTATTATAATAATGTGTGACATGGAACATCCTTTCTCCCCATAAGGGGGGAGTTAGAGGGGGTCTTTTAGTTTATTATATAATGTCTGTCTGCTGATGCCGAGCAAATCGGCGGCGCGCTTCATGTTGCCGTCGCATTTGCTGAGCACCTTGCGGACGTGCTCGCTCTCCAGTTGCTCCAAGGGAATCACCTCGCCAGCCTTGTCGATGGCATCCTTCAGGACGCGGACGAGTTCGTCGTTGTCCCAGGGCTTTGTCACGAAGTCTGCGGCGCCGTTCTTCAGGGCACGCACGGCAAGCCGTACGTCAGCGTATGCCGTGATGAGGACAATCGGGATGTCGGGGAAGCGGCGATGTATGGCCGTGAGCCACATCATGCCTTCCTGCCCGGAGTTCACGCCGAGGCTGAAGTTCATGTCCAAGAGGATGACCGACGGATGCTCCTGAGCGATGGTGGCCAGCGCCTTGTCGGGTGAGTTCAAGGTGAGAACTCGCTCGAAGGTGCCGCCGAGGCATATCTTCACTGCCGTCAGGATGGCAGGGTTGTCATCAATGACGAGGATTGTTTTGTATTTCATGGTGCAAAGATACAAAGAAATGAAGAATGAAGAGTGAAGAATGAAGAATTTGCTACCGCTTTTGCGTGTATTTGCCCAGAAGTGTCAAAGAATTGGACACAAACGTGTCTAATATCTGGACAAAGCACTATTATGAATTAAGAATTATGAATTAAGAATTAAGAATTGCCTTACCTTTGCAGCAGAAAAACAAAACGAAAGGATTTATGAACACTAAAATGACATTTCACAACATTAGGGTTGCCTGGCGCAACCTTATGAAGTACAAAGCGCAAAACGTCATCGCGGTACTTTGCTTAGCTGTAGGACTTGTTTGCTTCAGCACGACATTTCTCATTACGCAGCGCGTACGGCAGGCTTGGATGCGTCGGGACGGCGATCCGCGGCGCGCGAGGGTAGAACTCCGCACACAGAGCGACAGCATCGTCTTCTTTACTGCCGAAGACATGAAGCGCATCGCAGACAGCCACCTGCCGAGCATCGACATCATCGACATCAACTATTGGGACATCGGGCTTGCTTCGGACTTCACCGACCTTGAGGGAAAGAAGCATCGCGTCTATGCAAAAATCCAGGTAATCAGCCCCGAACACCTCAACTACCTTAAGCTGAGGTCGGCAATCACGGGCAAGCGCATCCCTGTGCTAAAGCCTGGCGACGTCGTTATGACAAAGAACATGCTGGAGCGCACCTTCGGACGCGGCGTGAACCCCGTCGGCTTCAAGACGGAGGCGGGCGGCAAGGTCGTTACAGATGTCGTCGATATGGGCGACTGGACGTTGGGCGAGGATCGCTTGATGGTTGTCACTAATCTGCTTCAAGATGAGTTAGACAAGCAGGAGCGGTCACGCATGTACCATTTCGACGTCATCCTCGCGAAGGGCAAGAGCAAGGAGGACTTGCAGGAGGACTTGCAGAAGCTCTTCCCCGATTACGAGATAAAGATGCGCCAGTCTTCCTACCCGACGTTCGGACTTGTGCTCCTGATGCTTGTTGGCAGTAGTGTGTTGCTTATCGGGCTGTTCGGCTTCCTGCGGACACAGATACAGCTCTTCCGCTTGCGCCAGAGGGAGATGGGGCTTCGTCAGTGCATGGGAGCACTGCGCGGTCAACTCTTCGCCCTTTTGATGTGGGAGGTGGCGATTGTCTTTTTCTTCGTCACACTGCTTGCCCTGCTGCTCACCACCTTGCTGGCCGACTATGCTGTCCCCATCATGCAGACGGAGATTGACAATTTCTCGGTAGATATGCCACGGACGTATGCCACAGAGCTGTGGATTGGTCTGGTAACCTTCCTCGCCACGGCAGGCATCGCCGCACTGTCGGTCCGCAAGGTGATAACGACGCCTCTCAGCGAAGTGGTGGGCAAGAGCCACAGGACATCCACGCGGGGTCGAAGCCTGCTCACCGTCTTGCAGATGGTGGTCTGCCAGTTGCTGCTCTTCATCGTCGTCTGCTTTGGAACGGGCTTCCTCCTCGTGGGCCCAGAGAAGCCCGCCAACGCGGAAGCCTTACGCAACTGCCTCATAACGGATGCCAACGAGTGGAAGGTCGGGATGTTCGATGCCATACCGAACATGCAGCACATAGCAGGCTCGTCGGTGACCGTGTCGGTCAGCTTCAAGCCAGACACAGGGAACGGCTATGATGCCTTGCTGACCGACGAGCATCTGTTCGGGCTGCTCGACATAGAGGTCATGCCAGCCGACACCGTGAAGTCCGGCAGAAGCACGATGATACCCGTACGCGACTGCCACAAGACGAGGGACGTACATTCGGCCGACTTGCTGGGCTACGTCGATGGGACGCTGCTGTCATCCCTCACATACAATGGCTTCGAGCCGACAGCCGTCTGTATCTGCGATTCGACGTGCTTCCAGAAGGAGGCAGATGTCTATGTCCTCAGCGATTCGACGTACGTTCGGACGGAAGCCGATATGAGCTATCGCGTTCTTGAGTACTTCGAGAACCGCGAAATGAGCGTCGTCTCGGACAAGCAAAACCTCATCTTCCGCGCGAAGCCGGGAGAGTACAAGGCAGCCATGATGGTGCTGACAAGCCTTTACCACGAATGGGGCAGATACACCTTGGCAAAGGCCCCGGTGCGCAATATGTACGACGTCTGCTGCCACAACTTGCGCATGTTGGAGTTGCTGATGCTTATCTTCAACGTGATGGCAGGCGTGGCCTTGCTGTGCATCGTGCTGACGCTCTTCTCCTCCGTCTCGCTCGACACGCATGGCCGGCAGAAGGAGGTCGCCATTCGCAAGGCGCACGGCGCAAGCACACGGCAGATTGTATGGCTCTTCGGCAGGCAGTACGTCTGGCAGCTCATCATCAGCAGCGTCATCTCCATCCTCATCTGCTTCTTCTTCCTCGCCGCCACATACGGCATTATGCACTATGCGCCAGGCCACGAGCCCTCACGGTTCCAGCTGTGGGGAGCACTCGCCAGCAGCTTTATCCCTGCCGTCTTTGTTGCCCTCGTCACCCTCCTCACCGTAGGGTACAAGATATACAAGGTATCGAAACTGGATCCAGCAACAATTATTAAGAAAGAATAAAGACCCCCTTATCCCTTTAGGGGGAATAAAAATGTCTAATGATTAATAACTATAATGAATAATAATATGAAGAACGTAAACCTTACGCCCGCACAAGACATCCCCCTAAAGGGGGCTTGGGGGTCCCTTATCTCATTACACAGCATCAAGAAAGTCTTCCGCACGGAAGAGATTGACACTTGGGCGCTCCGCGAAGTGAGCCTCGAAGTGAAGGAAGGAGAGTTTGTCAGCATCATGGGTCCTTCGGGCTGCGGCAAGACGACATTATTCTGCTGCCTGAGCGCGAGCGCACAAGCATTCGCCGAGGCACCATCGGCTTCGTCTTCCAAAGCTTTAACCTCATCGACGACCTCGATGTCTATGAGAACGTCGAACTGCCGCTACTCTACATGGGCGTGCACGCAAAGGAAAGACACAAGCGCGTGGAGGACATCCTCGACCGCATGGCGATGTCGCACCGCAGGCGACACTTCCCGTGCCAGCTTTCGGGCGGTCAGCAGCAGCGTGTCGCCGTGGCGCGAGCCATAGTGGCAAAGCCTAAGATTATCCTTGCCGACGAGCCCACAGGCAATCTCGACTCGAAGAACAGCAAAGAGGTGATGGACCTCCTTTGCCAGCTCCACGATGAGGGAACCACCATCGTCATGGTGACGCACTCGCAGCACAACGCCAGCTTCGCCGACCGCATCGTCAACCTTTTCGACGGACAAGTGGTGGAACAGACGGAGCTGTAAGGTGCCACAGCCAGACCCCCTCTAACTCCCCCTTAAAGGGGGAGGACTCCCTCCCTTTAAGGGAGGGCTGGGGAGGGTCTGGTAGGTTGTATTCTCTTAATAAAACATAAATCTTCGCCTCGAGGCATAACATCTCGCTCGCTCGTGCGTTATATAAAAAGGTGAAAAGTTGAAAAAGTGAAAAGGTAAAAAGAAAAGGTGAAAAGGTAAAAAGGTAAAAAAGTAAAAGGTAAATATGAAACAAACACTCATCGCGTGCCTTCTGTTCATAGCGGCAGGGACGGCACAGGGAAAGCAAATCGTGTGGGAACAGCCCACTACGGAGTTCAGTACAAGCTACGGCGACGGGTTCTTCAATTTGGCTCTCGACATCACGAAGG
>OMSJ01000025.1 GCA_900313705.1 uncultured Prevotellaceae bacterium | reverse complement strand
CATCTTATTTGCATCATATTGTATACCCTATGGCAGATTGGCAGATTTTTTTTTGCAAAAATATTTGCTTTCTCAGAAAATAATCTTAACTTTGCAACGATTTGGGGGAGAAATCCCGAATCAAAGATGCATTAGCTTTTAGTAACGCACTTACCGAAAAGACGTAGGAAATCTGTTTTGGAATAGTTTGATTGCTATGAGCAAGGGGATGCTACGGAAAACGTATTCTCCCACAACAGCCATAAGCTATGCCACACGCCCTCTGGCGTGGAGCATTCTTATATGTTGTGAGGGGTTCCAAATTTCCTACGTCTGCCCCTTAGGTAAGTGCATAAGAATGGCCACGCCATTTCTGTATGTCCTGCCCCTTGCATTGCCCGTTAAGTTTAGGTAAAATGTATTGCTACAATAACGATGGAAAGGAAAAGATCTGTAAACTTGTTTACCATTGTAGGTGCCGCATTCGTTAGTCTGCTGACTTCATCATGCGACCAACCATATTTCCGTGTATCTCCTTCAAAGATGGAATTTGGCATCGAAGGAGGGAAGGAATACATTCACATTGATAACAATCATACGGGATGGAAGGCAGAAATCGTGGAAGGAGCATCATGGATTAACATGAAATATATTCCAAACTATGGTAGAGATACTATAGAGGCTGGCACACCACTTGTCATTCCCGACAAAGGAATGTATAAAGCAATCTACAACACAGAGGATAAATCTCAAGGCTACTCCTACTTGATCATTACTGTTGTGAAAAACAACAACACCAACGAAAGAAAAGGTTTGATTGCCATAACATCAGACAACCTGAAGAAATTCCCTGAATACAAATATGCCGTCACTATCATTCAACAAGGCAGGCAAACCGAACCAGAGGATTAACTTGTTATCAACTACATTTAATTTAAGTTAGAAGTACAATAGTACAATTATACTATTAATGTTTAACATCTATTTAATTATGAAAAAAAGAATTTCCTTTGGAGCATGCTGATCATTGGAGTGACAGCCATGCTGAGTGTGGGTTTCACATCGTGCAAGCATGATGACCCCGTACTGGAAGTGACATCGGGTGCAACCGTGAACGTCGATGCCGCCGGCGGAACCAACGGCACGCTCATCACCGTTAGGGCCGAGGACACAGACTGGTCGGTCGCCGTCACTCAGGGCGCAGACTGGCTGACCGCAATCAAGAACGGGAACAGCGTGCAGCTCACATGGACGACGAACACGACAACCGCGACTCGCATGGGCATCGTCACCGTCACTTCGACGGTGGACAAGAGCCTCAGCCAAGCGGTCAGCGTAATTCAGGCCGCCGCAAGCGGCAACATCACAGTCAACGGCTCTTCCACTCAGGAGTTCACCTTCCCTGGACTGTTTGACAGCGGAAAGAGTGGCATCGACTACAAGCAGGTATTCAAGGTCCGCTCCAACGTGCAGTGGACACTGTCCGGCAAGCCCGACTGGCTGAACGTATCCGCCACCTCGGGCCGCGGCGAGATAGACCTCACCATCTACCCGACAGCCCAGAACACTACCGATGATGAAAGAAAAGCTACCCTGACGCTCTCGGGAGATAACACGAGTGCCTCGATTGAAATCACACAAAATGCAGGGAAACCCGTCTGTTACGCTATTCCTGCCAACGCCGTTGCCCTCCATGACCGCATCTGCTGGGAATATTCCGCAACATCGAATATCAATGAATTCCAAATGATTCTCCTTTCTGACAAGGAGTATAGCCGACTGACTGACAACGAACTCCTTAAAGAACTCAATCAAGAAGAAAAACTGAAATTCGTCGACGATTATATCACATCCACCGGCGTAGACAGCCACGGAAACAGGATTACACAAAACACGACATACTGGTTTGTCAGCATTGCCTACAACGAAAATGACATTTCTGGTGCTCTCAAAAAGACAAAGATAAAGACACCTGCTTTCCTTGACGTGGACGAGGACGCATGGGTAAGTTTTGAAAACGTTCAGGCAAACTTATCCTCCGGCTTTTGGTTTGATGCCAAGAAGGAGGGCTATTGCGACAAGTATCATATCATATATGGTCTTGAACCTGAAATTAAAAATCCTGTTCTTTATGCCTTCCAGATAAACTACTTCATCAAATATGGGAAGAAGCACTGGTATGCAGAAAACTGGGACCTGCAAATTCAGACAAACTACCCCAACAATCACACATTCACCTACCCCACCAGATATCTCTCCACTTTACCGCTATGCTTTGCATACGGATGGGGCGTGTTCAGGGACGGAAAGCTTTCATCCGACCTCGTCGGTTTCCAGTGGGATACAAGTTCTGAGGAAACAAGCAGGAACAACATACGCAGCAGCAGCATCCCGCATTTCACGACAATCACACGCTCGGAAGAAAGAGCCAAGAGAATGCAGAGATAAATACTTGTGCTAATGTATATAAGGAAACTCCTCTCGCCGGACAACATACGCTGGAGACGAGAGGAGTTTCCCGACATAAAGGACTTATCATGAAAACATTTCCCCTACGCATATCATCATGCATTATGTTATTCCTGCTGGACGTCATCTGCCTCTTTGCCGCTCCCGCCTATCCCTACAAAGTGACGGTGCAGACGGCAGGCGGCAAACTGGCATCCTTATACCTAAAGGGCGACGAACACATGAAGTTCGCAATCACCGAAGACGGCTACACGCTGCTCAGCGACTCCGAAGGATGGTGGTACGCACACCGCGATGCCTCCGGTCATGTCACAAAGTCTGACTTCCGACTGACTGCCGCAGAGGACGAGACAGCAGAATTGAAACAATTCAAGGCAGAGTGTCCGAAGAGAATACAGCCGGAAACAAGTGGCCAGCAAATCAGGAAAAGGAAGGTGCAGGCAATGCGTCAGGAAAAAGCCACTGGAAGCCATCCCATCACAGGCGAAAGACACGCCTTGGTCATCCTCATGCAATACAAAGATGTTGCATTCAAGAAAACAAAGGCAGATTTCGAGGCACTCTTCAACAACATCGACTATACAGAAGACGGCCTGACCGGCAGCGTACGCGACTTCTACCGTTTCGCTTCGCAGGGGCAGCTGGACTATGTTTCCGATGTATATGGTCCCTACACAGCAAAGTATAACATGAGGCACTATGGCGGCAACACCGTCAGCAGTAGCGACAGCAATCCTCTGGAACTCTGCATTGAAGCAATCAAAAGCCTGCCAACCGACATCGACTTCTCCCTATACGACAACGACGGCGACGGCCTCGTTGACAACGCCCACATCATCTATGCCGGCTACGGCGAGGAAGCGGGAGCCTCGGCAGATGCCATCTGGGCGCACGAATATCCGCACCGCATAGCACTCGCCGGCGAGGTGGGCTACTCCTTTGCCGGCTACTCCTGCTCGCCCGAGCTGAAGGAGAACAGGGGCTCTGGCATCACCAACATCGGCGTCATCTGCCACGAACTAGGACACGCACTTGGTGCCATGGACTACTACGACACCAACTATGCCATTGGCGGTGAATACGTCGGCACAGGCCAGTGGGACATCATGGCAAGCGGAAGCTGGAACGACAACGGACGAACACCTCCGAACTTCAACCCATACGTCCGCTCTGCCATCTTTGGCTGGAACGAGCAAAAGGTTCTTCTGCCAGGACAGGACATCACCATGCCGCAGATGGAGTTGGACAATCCGCAGGCCTCCGTCATCTACAGGATGGAGACGGGCAGCGATGGCGACTACTTCCTTCTGGAGAACAGGCAGAAGCACAGTTTCGACGCAGCACTCCCGGGAGCTGGCCTTCTCATCTACCACGTCCACCCCAACATCGGAAGACTGCGCCAGACCAATACCGTGAATGCCACCAGCACACAGGGACTCTATCCCATCTGCACCTCAGGTTCAGACCATGGCAAGAGGAAATACGGTAATATCAATTCGGCCGAGTGTCCCTTCCCCGGCAGCAAAAGCGTGAGGACATTCTCTTCCGCAAGCTCGCCGGCAGCCATAGCGTGGAACGGCAGCGCAGCTAAAGTCGCCATCTCGCGTATCGCACTGCACACTGTCGACGGCAGCATCTCCTTCTCCACAGGTGAAGACGACACAGACGGGCTTGACATACCCGACACACCGACAGAAACAACACTTGTACTCAAAGAAAGCTTTGAGGAAAAAATACCCACACAGATAACAGTGAACACCATCAAAGGAAACGGAAGCTGGCGCACATACAGAAAGGGAGACTTCGTAATGAATGCCGACCTCATCCCAGAAGCTACGGACGGGAGCAGAATCCTGATGCTCTTCTCATACAAGGACAACATTATGACCGAGGCCGAAGCAGTAAGCAGAAAGATAGAAGTGGAGGCCGGTGCAGACTACACGCTGTCCCTCGACATCTGCTGCATCGGTACCCACGAAGGAGACATTCCTTCCTTCTGCCTATACACAGAAGACAGCTACGGCGAATACGCCATCTACTCGCTCAGCCAGACTACAAATGGCTGGAGCCATGTTGAACTGCCGCTGACCTTTGCTGGAGAATGGTTCGTCTATAAGTTGAACGCCAAGGTGCAGACCGGCGGCATCTTCATTGACAACATCCGACTGTATTGCACAGAGGATGCCACATCGGTCAATGACATCGTTCAATCTAGAAGCCGGAAAGCCCAAAGATACCACATTGACGGCAGACAAATCGTAGAACACACCCTTAGGCGTGGCATCAATATCGTGAGGACATCGGACGGCAGGGCAATAAAAGTCCTTGCCCGCTGAGCGGAGACTTCTTCAGGCAGTGCCTCAAGAGGGCGCCACCTGCGGCATGACATAACGAAAGCGGGATGCCCCGATCGGGGCATCCCGCTTTCTGTCTGTATTTGCTTAATTCTTGAAGAAATCCTTCACGGCCTCGTTGGGAACCATCTGCTCGTCGAAAGAGTAGGAACCTGTCTGAGGGTTCTTCACCATCTTGATAACCTTGGTGTATGAACGGCCATCGGTTTTACCCGTCTGCAGGGTTGCGACTGTTTTCTTTGCCATAACTTAGATTTTATGATTTAATGATTTTTGATTTAATGATTATAGGAGACGCAAAATGTGAATCCCCAAAATCCTCAAATCCTTAAATCGTTCAATTACTTAATTTCCTTGTGAACAGTCATCTTCTTCAAGATGGGGTTGTACTTCTTGAGCTCGAGGCGCTCGGGAGTATTCTTTCTGTTCTTCGTCGTGATATAGCGGGATGTGCCGGGCAGACCGCTCTGCTTCATCTCGGTGCATTCCAGAATCACCTGGATTCTGTTGCCTTTAACTTTCTTTGCCATAATTCTTTTAGGTTTTGAGGTGTCAGGTCGCTTTGCTTTAAGGTTCTAAGGTGAGTGTTCCAACCTCATAACCTTATAACCCTACAACCTTATAACCATCATTGTTTAGCCGATTACACGAATGTTCTTCCAATCACAATAACCCTGAGCCACTGCGTTCTTCAGAGCGGCGTCGAGTCCAACCTTGTTGATGTAGCGCAGACCGGAAGCGCTGATGCTCAGACTGATCCAGCAGTCCTCTTCAACATAGTAGAACTTCTTAGTGAACAGGTTCACGTCGAAAGTCCTTTTCGTGCGACGCTTGGAGTGTGACACGTTATTGCCAATCATGGCTTTCTTACCGGTAATTTGACAAATCTTAGACATTTCTAATCTTTACTTTTTAGTCTATTCCAATAGACGACTTTTTCCAAACCGGCTGCAAAGGTACGACATTTTTTCTTTCCGCCAAGCATTTTCCCCCTTTTTTCTTTTATAAAATGTGTTTTTGTGGGGTTTGTGTGCTAAACGGGCTACTTGATGTCGTCCCAGTCGTCGGTTCGAAATGGTCCTACTGGCAGTCCGGTTACGGTCTGGAGGTTGCATTCGGGATTGTCAGCCCAAGCATAGCGGACGGCTACGGGGTGCGGCACTTCGGGGCACTCTACGACGACTCGCCATACGAACTGTCCGTTACCTTCGGTATAGGCTTTGGCTACATGCCACTTGTGGTCGGGGCCGCTGACCGTGAAGCCTTTGATGTCGTCGTTTTCTGCCAGCCTGTCAGCTCCGAGAGCGGGCAGGAACGAGAGCCGTGCTTTACCTTCGGCAACTTGCATCTGAAGATACTCTGGAGCGGAACAAGGTTCTTCGCGACCATAAGTTCTGTTCAGGGCCAGCAATGCCAGACGGCGACCCACCTCCTGCTTGTTCTTAGGATGGATGTCGTTTGCCATGCCAATGTCGATATTGACCATCATGCCGACGCCATCCAACCTGAGAGCCTTTCGTTGTGCTTCGCGAAGAGCTGCCCATCCTGACTCCGGCTGCAAGTCTTTACGCTGCAGGTAATTGGCAAGTTGAACGAAGTAGAAGGGCAGTGCCTTGGATTCGGTGCTCTGCATCCATCTGCGGCGCTCGTTCTGAGGTTGTGGCTTAGGATATGCTGCCACTTCGGAGTTCTTGTTGAAGCGGGCTTGCCAATCCAGTATCAAGGTCTGGAAGAGGCTTTCGTATTGTACGGCACGACCTACATTGGAGCATCCCTGATACCAGAGGAAGCCTCGGACAGGCATCGTGAGGAACGGTGCTACCATGCTGTTATAGAGTCCTGCCGGATACCAGGCGCTGCTGGGCTGTACGGGTTCCGTCATACCCTTAGGATTCTGTATGCTGGCAGCGTCCAGGCTCTTTCTCCAGCTCCATTCGCCTGCAAGGGAGATGTTTGTAGTTCCTGCTGCGAGATGGAAGTCTTTGGCTTCTTTGTAGAGTCCGCCATCGCCGCCTGTATCGTTGATGCGAATGGTCAGAACATTTCTGCCAGCCTTCACCAGGCGACCGGAGACTTTGTACTCACGGTTCGCGTTCCAACCGGAAGTCATGCCCACACGCTCGCCGTTCCAGTAGGTGATGTCCTCGTCGTCGATGGCGCCAAGGTTCAGCTTCAGGTCCTTGCCTGCCAGGGAAGCAGGGATTTCCACCTCGCGACGCATCCAGACGATGCCGTCGAAGTCCTTCAGCTCTTTGGTGTTCTTCCATAGGACAGGTTGTTGCATCCGTCCCCAGCTACTCTCATTGAGGTCAGTTGCTGCCCATAGAGCTTTGTCCATGTTGCCTTTTTCAAAGCCTTCGTCCTTGATGAAGGTCTCCTTCATCCATTCGGCACGCTCTTCCTGATAGAGCTGCTTTATCTTCTCCTCGTCGAAACCTGTGGCAAAAAGGCGTTTGGCATGACTTTCGAAGCCCATGACACCCTGCAACCTGTCCAGACTGACCCAGCTCTCGGCTGGTGTACCTCCCCAAGAGCTGTTGACCACTCCGACGGCGATGCCCAGCTTCTCCGACACCTCTCGGGCAAAGAAATACGCAGCTGCCGAGAACTCTGCCACCATCTCGGGCGAGCAGACTGCCCAGCCCTGCGTGTGGCCCAAGGGAACTTCCGTCTGAGGGGTGTGCGCCACGACCTTTTTCACCTGGAACAGACGCACCAGGGGATGATTGGCGTTGGCTACCTCTTGCTCGTAGTTGTTGACCATGCCCCACCCTTTCACCGGCATTTCCATGTTCGATTGGCCGCTGCAGAACCACACTTCGCCGGCCATTACGTTCTCCAGGACAAGTTTCCGTCCGTCGTCGAAGGTGAGCGTGAACGGTCCGCCGGCAGCAGGCACATCAAGGTCGAACACGAAAGCACCGGTTGCCTTGTCTGCCACCGCCTTCACGGTCTTTTTGTCCCACGACGTGCTGATCTTCACAGTAGCACCCCTCTTGGCCGTAGCCTGAAGGTGCACCTTCGTCCGCTGTTGCAGAACCATGTTGGAAGTCATCCATCCGGGCAGCTTCACATCTGCCCAAGTCATAGCGGCACAACCAAAGGCCGCCAACAACAAATAGAACCTTTTCATAATCTCTTTTTATTATTTTAATGATTCATGTTTCGGAAGTATCTTAAACCACAGATTTAGCTGATTTAACGGATTATATATTCAATCATGTTCAAATTATATTCAGATTTATCAGATTAAGGGCATCGCTCAATCCGTTATATCGTTTTATAAATTATCCATCAGAGGCTTACACCTGCTTAATCTGTGGTTGATTATAATCATCCGAAACTTCAGTTAATGATAATACGCTAAGCATCCTTGCTCCCCTCTCTGGGAAGTGGTCAGACAAGTACACGTACTTATGGGGATAAGTACACGTACTTCCGGCAATAAGTCCACGTACTTATGGCGACAAGTCCACGTACTTTTTTCCATAGGGTAGTTTTGCAGATTATTTTTTATTATTATCTCACTCTCTTATTTTCTCATTTTCTAAATTTCTTATTCTCCTATTTTCTTATTTTCTCATTCTCCCACTTGCCATTCCTTGCGCCATCGGATGACGGGCTTGCCGTCTTCGAATTCTATCGGGAGCCAGATATAGCGGGCATCGCTGGGGTGACGAGGTCGCCATACGTCGGCCATGAAGATATATTGAACATTGAAAGTTGAAGGTTGATAGTTCTTGGCTGCCTTTGGTGAACCCTTCTCTTTCAATTTTCCATTTTCAATTTTCAATATATAGGTGCTCTGTCCGCCAAAGGTCAGTTCTGCTTTCGTGCCGCGGCAAGGGTTGGGATGTTGCGTCCAAGGCCCCCAGATGCTGGGCGCAGAGAACATGCGGGCTTCGTTGGGATCCCAGCCGGTGCACCCAGAGGTTATCATCCAATAGGTGCCTTCATGCTTGAAGATGGCAGGCGCCTCGTTGTGCCCCGCCGGTGCCACTCGCGTGTAGCGACCTGTATGGTGCAGGTAGTCGCCGGTCAGTTCGGCAATGTGGAGCGTCAGGTTATCCTCCGAACTGAAGATGTGGTAGGCCTTGCCGTCGTCATCGACATAGAGCGTCATGTCGCGCGACATCTGCCCCGTGCCGAAGTCGCGCTTCACGTACAGGCCCTCTTCCACAGCCTTTCGCCAGGTCGGTGTCCATGCCTCCTTGAAGTGAGCCGCATCGAGAGTGTCCACCATAGCCAGTTCTTTCTTGCCGAACTCGAGGGGCCACGTACCGGCATCGGCTCGCTGGGAATAGAGGAAGCGGTAGGGACCCTCCGGCTGTTCGGCAACAGCCACGCCGTAGCGGGCAGCATCGTAGCCGCGACCTTTCAACTCCAGATGAAACCACATGCAGAACTTCTTCGTCACGGGGTTATAGATGACCTTCGGACGTTCCAGGACGCAGCCCCGCTCGATGTCGGAACCCTGCTCGTCGCTCACGCTGAGGGCAATGCCGCAGTTGCGCCAGTTCACGAGGTCGGTGGAAGCATAGCACGTGACGCCCACCAGAGCGGCAGACGTGTGGTCGGACTTATGCTCGCCAAACCAGTAGTAAGTATCGCCATACTTCAGGATGCCGCCACCGTGAGCGTTGATGTGCGTGCCGGTCTCGTCGGGCCAGAGTTCACCGTTACGGATGGTCTGCCCCTTGCTCTGCACCATTGCAGGCAATGCCAGCAGAAAAGCTAACAGCATTAGTGTGTTCTTCATTGTACTTTCTGTATGTTTCTGGGGACAAAGTTACGAAGAAGTCTTCATAATAGAAAGCAAATTGACGCGAATGTGTAAGGAAATGGCTGGATTTGTTGCCTGAATGCCATCATTTTCGTATCTTTGCAGCGTCACTGCGGGCAAGCCCGCGTACCATACGCAACCATATTCTACTTTTATGCGAATCAAGACATCCGTGCTTTGCGCCTTCCTGCTGCAAACACTTACCATTGGGGCCGAGGACTTCACCGTGACTTCGCCCGACGGCCAACTCAAGGCCACCGTCACCCTCTCCGCTGAGGGCAAGTTATCCTATTCCGTCAGCCGTGACGACAGAACCATCGTCAGCGAGTCGCCTTTGGGACTGAAACTTTACACGACCGACCTCACCGAGGGCCTGGAACTGGTGGAAGCAGAGAACGACTCCGTGGATGACAGCTACTCCCTTCCCGTGGGAAAGCGCAGCCAGTATCGCGACCACTGCAACACGCTCTCCGTCCTCACTCAAAAGGGGGACTGGCAACTGAACATCCTGTTTCGCCTCTACGATGACGGCTTCGCTTTCCGCTACGTGATTCCGAAGTCCGGCAACCACTCTTTAGCGCAGCTTACGGAAGAAGCCAGTCGCATTCGCGTTGCCGACATCGCCAGCACCACCGCATGTCGCTTCCTGGGCAACACGGGCGGCAACGACCCTAACTATCCCTACGAAGGCCACTACACGAGATACACCAATTGGGAGACGCTCGTCACGACAGGCGACGGACGCTACAACTCCCCCACCCTCGTCTATAACGGCAAGGACTACCTACTCATCTCCGAAGCCGACTGCCGCAGCTTCTTCTGCACATCGCTGACGAAAGCCGAGGAACAGAAAGGCGAGTTCTCCTATAGCTGGACAGGCGCAACGAAAGACTATGCCACAGAAAAGACGTACCGCATCTCCTGCCCCCTGCCCTTCCAGACTCCATGGCGAATGGTTGTCTGCGGCGACATCAAGACCATCTTCGAGACGACAATGACTGAGAACCTCTGCCCGCCAACCACGATGACCGACCTCACCTGGATCAAGCCAGGCGTGGCAGCCTGGTATTGGGGAGGCTCCGATGGGGGCAAGGGAGAAGTGAAGGATGCCTACGGAGGCCTTCGAGAAGGCGAATGGGCACACTGCGAACTGTCTATGGACATGGGCTGGCCCTACTACCTCATCGATGCCGGCTGGAGCTCATCCTGGTTCCCCGACTTCGTGAAGCAAGCCAACGAGAAGGGCGTGGACTGCCTGCTCTGGGGAGACTCAAGGCTCGTCTATAGTCAGGACTTCTCAAACACCAACATGGATGCTACCCTGAAGAAATGGAAGAGCTGGGGCATCAATGGCATCAAGGTCGATTTCTGGGAAGACGACTCCAAAGAGTCAATGACACGCATAGAGAACCTCTACAAGAAAGCGGCAAAGTACCAGATGATGGTCAACCTGCACGGCTGCACCAGACCCTCTGGCCTGCGACGCACTTACCCGCACATCATGACGCAGGAGGGCATCTATGGCGGCGAACAGCAGTTCTGGAACCCGAAGAAGAACTCAGCCCAGCACCACCTTGATGTCCTCTTCACCCGCAACGTGGTGGGCGCGATGGACTTCACGCCGGGCGACTTCGCTACATGGCGGGGCAGCCTGCTCACGCAAAGGAGCCAGGGACATCATCTCGCCCTGACTACACTCTTCGAAAGCGGCATCGTCCATATTGCCGAAGCACCGCAGAACCTCCGCTACTTCATCGGCAAGGACATCATGAAGCGCCTGCCCGCCGCCTGGGACGAGAGTCTGCTCCTGGAAGGCAACCCCACATCCTTCGCCACCGTTGCACGTAGGAAAGGCAGCGATTGGTGGGTGTCGGGCATCAGCGTCGCCGAGCGTACCTGCCGCCTGAAGCTGGACTTCCTCGAGGAAGGGACAGACTACACGGCCTACATCTATCGCGACGGCTCTTGCCGCACTGACCTCAAGTTCGAGAAACGACAAGTGGCAAAGGGCAATACCCTCAACATCAAGGAACTGAGCGAAGGAGGATTCCTCGTTCAGATTTCGCCGGACAGCAACCTCGATGTGCCACTGGAACGTACCACCTACGAGGCTGAAGCAAGCAGCAACACCTTGACCGGCAGCACGAAGCGCAAGACATACGCTGCCCTCCATGCTTCAGGAGGCGGATTCGTGGGCGACCTCGGAAACGGAGGCAAACTGCAGTTCAACCGCATCAAGGCCACGCACGACGGTGACTACATCCTCACCATCTACTACATCTCCAGGGACACGCGACCCGCCAAGCTCTTCGTCAACGGCGAACAGATAGGCGACACCATCTCCTTCCGCGACAACGGCGACTGCACCGGCTCGTGGGACCCCGACGGCATGGGATGGAAGATGTTCCCCATCACACTGAAGAAAGGCTCGACGAACACCATCACCATCCAAGCCTTCGACGACCTCTGGGCACCTAACTTCGACCGCATCACCCTGCACCCCGTCCTCTCCGACGAGGAAGCAACAGGAATCCTGCATACCCATGAGACCCATAAGCCCCATGAGACCCATAAGCCCCATGAGACCCACGAGAAATTCTCCCTCAGCGGACACCTGCTGACCGAAGCGCCCTCAAAGGGCATCTATATCTACGACGGAAAGAAAATACTGAAACAATGAGATACATTATTCTTTATGCTTTACTTGGCTGGGCATGTTGCTGTCCGGCACAGACAGAGAGAGACGCCTGCACCAGCATCATGGTAGGCAAGAACGCTTCTGTAGATGGCTCCGTTATGACGAGCCACACGTGCGACTCGTGGTACCGCACCTGGATGAGCATCGAGCCTGCCAAAGACTATCCACGCGACACCGTCATGAGCATCTACGAAGGACTCATGCACACCGAGCACGCCAAAGACATGACGGGCACGAAGGAGCGCGGCACCATCCCGCAGGCACGACATACCTACCGCTTCCTCAACACCGCCTACCCCTGCCTCAACGAGAAGCAACTGGCCATGGGTGAGACCACCATCAGCGGACGCGACACCCTGCAGAACAAGAAGGGACTCTTCATGATAGAGGAACTGCAACGCGTCGCCCTGCAACGATGCACGACAGCACGCCAGGCCATCCTCCTGATGGGCAACCTCATCAAGGAATACGGCTACGGCGACAGCGGTGAATGCCTCACCATCGCAGACCAGAACGAGGTATGGATATTCGAAGTCTTCGGCGAAGGACCGAAACGCATCGGAGGCGTCTGGGCAGCACAGCGCATCCCCGACGACGAGATTGCCGTAAGCGCCAACATCTCGCGCATCGGCAGGCTCGACCTCAACGACACCGACCACTTCATGGCATCGGACAACGTCTTCGACGTCGCCAAGCAACTGAAACTCTGGGACGGCAAGGAGGAGTTCTCCTTCTGGAAGGCCTACTCGGGCGGCAACTACTTCAACGAGCCAAAGAACTACAGCGTCCGCGAACTCTTCATCATGCAGCAACTGGCCCCCGATGCCAATTTTACCGATGAAATGGGCGAATTGCCGCTCTCGGTAAAGCCAAAGGAGAAGGTTTCCGTCGAGAAAGTATCGAAGCTGCTGGGCTCCTACTACGAAGGGACAAAGCAGAGCCTGTCGTGCCGCATCGACTCCCTCTCAAAGGGCAACGGCGAAGTCAAGCTCAAGGGAGGCAAGCCTTTGATAAGCAACCCTTGGATGCGGCCCGACGAGATACGCCGCTATGCCGGACTGCTGAACGACAGCACGATGGCCAACATCCGCACCGTCAGCGTGTCGTGGTGTGCCTACAGTACCGTCATACAGCTTCGCTCGTGGCTCCCCGACGACATCGGCGGTGTGGCCTGGATAGCCCTCGACAACCCTGGGCAGTCACCACGCTTCCCTATCTTCTCGGGAAACACTGAGCTGCCCATGATGCTCGGCGTCTGCGGACAGCACCGCAAACGCGACGACGCAGCCCTCTGGCATTATCGTGAAGCCAACCGCATCGCCTCGCTCCGATGGGGCCAAGCACGCCACTCATTGCAGGCAGCACAGCAGCACTTCCTCGACAAAGCCAATCGCGAACAGTCCTATGTAGAGCGAACATGGTGGAATACCGACGAAAAGGAACGGACCGACTTCCTCAACGGCTACACCGCAGACTTCTTCAACGCCACCATCGGCAGTTGGGACGAACTGACCCGCAAGTACTGGCGCCAGTTCTGGTCAGGCTTCTGACAATGACAGCTATCGTCTGACGGAACATATAATGACTATCCGCAAAAATACCCTATGGAAAAAAGTACGTGTACTTGTTGCCATAAGTACGTGGACTTATCCTCGTAAGTACGTGTACTTATCCCCATAAGTGCGTGTACTTATCTGACCTCTTCCCAAAGAGAGGAGCAAGGGATGTTTTTGCAGATTATCACAACATCTATTATCTCATTGATTACTATAGATAACCATCTCTGTACACTCTCGCACAGGGACATCCACTGCTACTTCTATTCTTTACGTACAGGCCGGACACAAAGCCCAACGTAGCGAACGAAGGCATCGGCCTTAGCAGTATTGGAATCGAAGAAAAAGATGGTAACGGTATCGGAAGCGTTATGCGCGGTATCTGACGAACATGTCCAATAATAGCCACAGTATCCGGCTTCGCGAATAAAGGTTTCATCATAATAACCTGCCGCTGGCAAGAAGATGCTGTTGCCGTACTTTCTGCTGACAACAAGCCTACCGGGAACGCCATTCCGCATGGCCCATAGTGCAAGAGTATATTTTGCATCGAAAAGCTCTGCGAACTGGCTGGAGCTTGGCATTTGCCAATCCTTGCCATATTTTATCGGGACAAAGCCATCCGAGCAGTCATGGTAGCTATAATTATCTGGGCGATAAGACTTCTTCGATACTGTTTCGCCCCAGGCAAAGTAGTTGCCGCCTGACTCTTCGACTTCTTTTGCTCCTATATTACATGAAGCCCAAAGCGTACCGCTCGGCAATCCAAGGTCAACCCATGTATTTCCTGCTTCATCCTGCTGGGCAGGAGGCATCGGCTCACGACCAAAGCCCTTCAGCCTGACGTTCCACAACTCATCGGTCCCAACATAGACCTCACTTCCATCGGTTCCTGTAATAACCAATAGTCCTCCCTCTTTCTTATTCTTATCAGTGCAGCCAGAAAGGAACATCGCTAACAGCAAGGAGATTAGTATCTTTTTCATTATTACTCAGGTTTTATAGGAATCATTCGCATTCGAGACAGGAAATATATCGCTTACTTAAAAGGATAACTATAGGGCAGGTTCGGACGTTGACTTAGAGTCTTGGTTTGTTTGGTCATGGCAAGGAGAAGCTCCCTTACGACAATAGAGACGATAGGTGACGAGGCGGTGCTCGGGTGTGTATATCCTATTTATGATTCCACGCATGTAGCCAAGAGACCAAAGGAATTCCATAGGATGCAGAAGAAACTCGGGGCGACTGGGTTGCGACGTCTCCTGCAAAAGGAGATAATCTGGCGGCAAAGCTGGCTGGCACTTGTCATAAAATATGGGAGTCTCTGACTTCTGGATGAGATATTTAGCCTTAAGCGAATTAAGGTAGTCTGTCTGCTCTCGGACAAGTTCCTCTGTGTAGAAATTTGGGGTACAGAAGAATCTGATGGGTGGCAGACATTCGGTCAAGGTATAGATGCCTGTTTCGTAGGACATTACGGTGAGTACTTCTTTCTGTGGGTCACTGTCGGCATTTACGGTCTCAGCCAATGGCAGGACAGCCTGTGGAAAGTGTCCTGTGAGGAGTGTCATAAGGTTGTAGTTCATACCGACTGCCATCGTCGTTATTATAAGAGCACCAGCCGTAAGCTTCTTCCACGAACATATATGGCGCAAAAAGTATATGGCGAGCGGTGCAAAAACGAAGATGGTGAGGAAGTAGTAAAGATATACTTTGAAGAGGACGAAGGTGAGTAACTCCGCCCCTATGCAGAACGCAACCGTCAGCTTGACATCGCGACGCACCCGCCTGGTCAGCACGAAGCCTACTATCAGCAGCCACCCCGCCCACTTTGCCGGCCACCATGCTGCCGAGGCGTCCACCTTACCAGCATCGGTATATAGGAAGATATTGTTATAGAAATAGGACTGATACAGGTCGGACTCGTTGCCGTGCAGGACAAAATAGAGTAGCACACATGCCGTCAGAGTTCCAAATCCCGCCACCACCCACATCAGAGACTGAAGCAGGTACATCATCTGACTGCGTTTCCATGCGAGATAAAGCAGTGCAGCCAATGCTCCTGCACACATCGCCAATACGATGAACTTCATCCAGAAGATGGCTGAAAGCCCAACTCCTATGAGGAAGGATTCCCATTCCTTCGGTAACTCTCCCCCTCTTGCATACCGCAGTGCCTTGTAAAGAACATAGAGCAAGACAGGAAGCGAGAACTCCTCTACTGTATCACCATATAACATGAAGTCTGAAGTGTAAGTAAGAACCCCCACCATACATGTTGTTAATAAACTTATGCCATGAGCATGGAACATACGCATCGTCCTGTATGAAAGCGAAAGGAAGCCGAAGCAGCAAAGCACTTCGAGCAGGTAGATGCCGAAGAATGATCTCGAAGACAGCGTAGCTGCCCACTCATGAAGGAAAAAAAGCAGCGGCCCCTTCTGGTCGTGTATCTCCGTGTAGAGCAGTTTGCCCTGCAGCATACTCTTGCCTATTGCCATAAACCAGTTAGCATCATCGTGCGGCTGCAGCGGATAGATCCACGAGCAGCAACTGAACAGGGTTATCAGTGTC
Source organism: uncultured Prevotellaceae bacterium (assembly GCA_900313705.1). GTDB lineage: Bacteria > Bacteroidota > Bacteroidia > Bacteroidales > Bacteroidaceae > Physcousia. Next base: position 4,348 of record OMSJ01000025.1, on the reverse strand, counting down.
GCGGCTAACAGTAGCAGCAACAGGGAAGTTCTATAGTCTTTCATCTTTTATATTGTAACGCGGACGATGTTTCACCTCAATATATATCTTGCCTACGTATTCTCCGATGATGCCCAGCCCTATGAGGACGCAACCGCTGCAGAACCAGATGGACAGCATGAGCGAAGCCCAGCCTGTTATGGCCTTATGCTGAATGAGGCACACGAATACCCAGAGTGCGATGCCGATGGATGCCAGAAGAAAGGCAATGCCTATCCACAGCACCATGTGTACAGGTTTCATAGAAAAGCTCGTGACACCATCGAAAGCGAGGCCAAGCATTTTTCCAAACGGGTACTTGCTCTCGCCTGCCAGTCGCACCCTGCGGGCATACTCTACCTGTGCCTGCCTGAATCCAAGCAGCGGAACCAAGCCACGCAGGAAGAGGTTCCGCTCCCCATAGTCGAGCAATGCCTCCACAGCACGGCGAGACATGAGGCGGAAGTCGGCGTGATTATAGACAGTCTGCACCCCCATTCCTGACATCAGACGGTAGAATGCCTGCGCTGTCGTGCGCTTGAACCAGGTGTCCGTGGCACGGGAACTGCGCACACCGTACACGATGTCATTGCCTTCCAGGGCCAGGCTCACCATGCTTGGGATGACAGACTCGTCATCCTGCAAGTCGGCATCTATGGTCACGATGAAGTCACTGATGCGTACAGCAGTCTCCAGTCCAGCTACCAAAGCATTCTGATGTCCGCTGTTATGTGCAAGGCTGATGCCAGTCACACGACTGTCTGCTTCGTGTTGCTGCTTAATGATGTCCCAAGTGTCGTCTTTGCTACCGTCATCCACATAGAGTATGCGGCTGTTCGGACCAATCAGTACCTGCATGTCATCAAGCACTGCAAGCAGATGTTCTGTCGTCTTTTCAAGCACAGAGGCTTCATTATAGCATGGTACAACGATAGCTAAGCAGGGGCTCGTGTATGTTTCCTTTAATACTTCTGACATCTATTCGCTTATGGCATAGCTGGCTAAGAGAAGCTCTTTCCCCTGCTTCCATGCCAAGACTTACAGTTCCTCGTTAAGTCTGATTAATGTTATAGTAATGTATCGCACGGGAAAACAAAAAAGCGTGGAACTGTCTTCGTTGCTCCATTCCACGCCAGGAGGCCTTCGCATTGCCCGAGATTGTAGAACGAAAGCAACACGAAGTCCACGCTGACGTGTATATACATCTCTCCTCACCCAGCATATACAATACATGCTAAGGAGATTATGCTATAAACACATCCCAGGGACATTCCTTGTTGCAATGTTCCGACAATCTCATAGAAAGTTGCGAAGTTTCCTGACGTCAGAATCAAAGCGCTGTAAGAACGCCTTCTCGTAATTCCTATATCGTCGTCTCTACCCTGGCATTCCTCTGAAGCCAAGTCCGACTTTGTTTGTTCTGCAAAGTTCGGAATTATTTCCGATAACTCAAAGCATTATGTAGAAAAATTTATTTACTTCTTTTATAAATACCCAAAACAATGAATTCCTTTACCATAGAATCTAAGCGAATGCAATACTTCCTGTTCTGATTGACAATCGTCACAATGCTGCCTTAAGCCCTTATTCGACGGCTGCTCTGACGTAGGGTCGTATCACGACAGGACCGACGAGGCCGGCGGGCAGGAGTTGGTCGCTGACCTGCCAATGCTTGTGGGCAACGAAGGTTGTGCGGCCGGAGGGACGACCAGCCTCGGGCTTCTGCATCCAGTCGGGCCATTCGGTGTAGTGCTCGCCTTCAGCCTTAAAGTCGGCAGGAAGCTGCTCGTCGCCAATGAGACGGTTCACCCATTGGTTCGTGACGCGTAGCTCAATCTGGTTCTCGCCTTCGCGAGCAACCTTCGTAATGTCCGTTTCGTAAGGTTCGTTCCAGAGGATGCCCAGGCTGTCGCCGTTCACAAAGACTTCGGCCATGACGAAGACTTGCCCTAGGTCAAGCATCAGACGGATGTCCTCTCGACAGTAGTTCTTCGGCAAGGCGAACGTGCCCGAATAGATGGCTGTGCCGCTGAAGTACTTCACGTTGTCGTCATCGTCCACATCGCTGAACGACATGAGTTCCGGGAACTTGCGTTGCCACTGTGGACCCCACTTCTGCTTGAAGTCAACGGACCACGTTCCGCCGAGAGGCAGCACGTCGGGCACGGCATCTATCTGTGCCTGAGCTGTAGTGCCATCGGCCTTTGTCAGCCTCAGCTCACCTGCCTCGGGTGTGTACCAGACGGGCTTGCCGTCCTCAATGACCAGCGACGGTTCGGGCTTGTGCTGAGCCAGGTTGATGGTCATGCCCTCGGTGAAGAACTGGTCGTGCCACGTCTCCCCTACCTTATATATAAGGTGTAGCTTCGGAGCCTCCAGACCTTCCACCTGTCCGGGCAGAGGGGCCTTTATCTCGCCGGCAGGGATGATGTACTCGCCTGCCGCAATCTTCTGCTTCAAAAGGTTGGTGACATCGACGGCCTCGGGAGCGCGAACGTTGTCGAAGAGCGTGGGCACCTTGCCGTAGAAGGCCGTCAGGATGGCCAGCTCGCCCTCCTCGCCCTGTTGCGGCAGCTCGAGGTGTTGCTTCTCGGACACGGTGATGGTGTGCTGCTGACCGCCGACGGTGTACTTCACTCGCATGCTCTTCACGATACCGAAGCAGGGGTCGCCGCCCGCAAAGTCGTTGGTCGCATCGATGGACAGATGACCGTCGCGTACCTGACCGCTCACCTTGTCGGTGACGTCCATAAGGCCGAAGGGCAGGAACTGTCCGTAGTCGGCATGCACTATTTCGAGGTCGGGAAGCAGCTCAGGCGCTGGGCCTTTGAGTGTCTGGCTGGCGGCAGTATATTGCACGTCGCCCTCTGCTGGCTGGCGGAACACGATGAAGTAGGCTTCCTCGGGCTTGAAGGAGAGCGGAATCTCCGTGATGCCGTCGGAACTGCGCCACACCGGAACATTCTCCATGCTGCCCGTCTGCGCATTCCAGAGCTCGGGCACCAAGCCTTCGACGCGGAAGCGGCAGAGCTCGGTGCGGTAGTCTTTCTGCTGGTTCGACACGAAATAGACCTCGGCCTCGCTCGTAGAACGATGCAGGAAGCAGAGCCGCTGGTCGCCATAGCCGCCGCTGAAGTCGGGCAGAAGTCCGGTCTCCTTCATGGCATCCTCTACGCCGATGTCCCTGATTTTTCCGTTGTTATCCTTGCCCCACAGCTCGTTGACGAGAGTCTGATACTCCACGTCGCTCTGCGGATAGCCGTCCAGCGACGGTGACCCTTCGGGGCGCTTGCCGATGATGAGGGCACCGGCATCGGTCAGCGACTTGAGCTGTTGCAGGAGCGACAGCGTGGGCTGCTCTTCGGCAGGCAACGTCATGAGGCGATAGGTGCGACCGACGGCCGTGCGCAGAAGGCCGTCCTGAACGGTCAGCTTCCTCACGTCCGAGGCGGAGATTTGGTCGTAGTCCAGTCCCAGCTGTCGTATCTCGGGCTGATCCGTCCCCATGTTGGGCGACGACTCGCCGATGAAGACTAGCACATCCTGCACGCCCTGGCCCTGCTGAAGCAGGTACTGCGAACGTGCACAATAGTCCATCCAGGCCCGACCTTGCTCCCACCAGGTGTTGTGGCGGTTGAAGTTCGTGCCGTACTGCCCGAGGCTGAAGCCTGGACCGATCTCCCAAGGCTGATGAGCATTGGTGTGGAGGATGAAGCGGTTCACGCCGTTGGTCCAGTTGAGGTCACCTTGTGCCTTGAGCATGCCGGGGTGGTTGCGGTGGCGACTCTCGCCGCCGGCTGCGGTGAACGACTCGGCTCCCACCACTTGATTGCCGTTCTGATGGGCGATGGAGGCAGCCAGATTGGCCACGCTGCCGAACATGTTGCTGCCTACCCAGAACTCGCTCATGGGCACATCGGCCGGGGCGCCGACCTCCATCGCGTTGAAGGGACCCTCATAAGGCTCGGTCAGAAACCTCATGCCATGCTTGTGGCAGAGCTCGCCGAAGTATTCATAGTAGTTCTCGGCCATGAGCTCGCCGACGGTGAGACGCAGGTCCCAGAGGAACCGTTCAGCCACATTGCCACCATCCACATAGTAGCCAGCCAGGGCGGGCAGGTAGGTGGTGAGGTCGTAATGCCGCCGAGCGGCAAACTCATGCTCGAAGCCTGGTGTCCAGTTGCCGCAGCCTACCTCGTAACTATCGATGAGCGAACCGGTAAGAGCTGTGCCGACCAGCGAGCCGAGCTTGTCGATGATGGGCTGGATGCCGCCTTGCCAGAAGGCATCGAGCGCCTTGCGACTCATCTTGTCGCACTCCAGTCCGTTG
>OMSJ01000026.1 GCA_900313705.1 uncultured Prevotellaceae bacterium | reverse complement strand
CTTCAATATAGTTCTATGCAAATCCGATTAATCCGTTTAATCTGTGGTTTTATATAATTTCAGCAGGTTCCTTCTATCGTGATGGTAAAGACCTGGTAGATGGTCATGCGATTCAAAATTTCTTTTCAACCACAGATTAAGCAGATTAAACAGATTAATTCAAATTACTTTCAGATTAAACCGATTTGGAGTTAATCCGTTAAATCCGAATATAATTGTACTTCAATATAGTTCTATGCAAATCCGATTAATCCGTTTAATCTGTGGTTTTATATAATTTCAGCAGGTTCCTTCTATCGTGATGCCTTCGATGCCTTTGGCTATCTTGGCTATCATGCCCTGCAGAGCTTTACCGGGACCGCATTCGGTGAACTCGGTAGCTCCGGCAGCAAGCATGTTCTGCACTTCCTGTGTCCAGCGGACGCTGGCTGTGAGCTGTGCGATGAGGTTCTGCTTGATCTCCGTGGCATCGGTGTGTGCCTTGGCATCGACGTTCTGATAAACAGGGCAGCAGGGAGTGTGGAACTCTGTCTTCTCGATGGCAGCCTGCAGCTCGTCCTTGGCTGGCTGCATGAGGGGGCTGTGGAAGGCACCGCCGACGGGCAGCACCATTGCACGCTTGGCACCTGCAGCCTTCAACTTCTCGCAGGCAGCGTTTATCTCTTCCACATTACCGCTGATAACCAACTGACCGGGGCAGTTGTAGTTGGCAGCAACGACGACGCCCTTGCCTTCTGCACTGACCTCAGCGCAGACCTGCTCGACTGTCTCGTCGGGAAGGTTGATGATGGCAGCCATCGTGCCGGGTGCTGCCTCGCAAGCCTTCTGCATAGCCAACGCACGGGCATGAACCAGGCGCAAGCCATCCTCGAAGGAGAGAGCGCCGGCTGCCGTCAGAGCGCTGAACTCGCCCAGGCTGTGACCGCCCACCATGTCGGGCTGGAACGCGTCGCCCATGCAGATAGCTGAGATGACGCTGTGCAGGAAGACGGCTGGTTGTGTTACCTTCGTCTGCTTCAGGTCCTCGGCCTCACCTTCGAACATGATGTCCGTGATGCGGAAACCAAGTATGTCGTTTGCCTTTTCAAAAAGTTCTTTTGCTTTAGGATTGTTGTCATAGAGCTCTTTGCCCATGCCTGTAAACTGTGCTCCCTGACCGGGAAAAACGAATGCTTTCATCTTATTATTTAACATTAAATCATTTACCATTTACTATTTAATCGTCTGCAAATGTACGACTATTTATTCATAATGCGCCTAAGATATGCAATAAACTTTTCACGCGTACATAATTTATTGATTTAAGTCATTGGCTACCATTCATCAACCTTCTGTTCCTGGCGGAACGTGTCGAGCTGCAACTGCAAGCGGTTCAAGTGCTTGGCGTATTTCTTCTCAGCTATTACATTATGCAACTCGTTGGGGTCTTTCTTCAGGTCGTAAAGTTCGTCGTAGCTGTCGCCTTTCCCATAGAAGTGCAGAAGCTTGTAGCGTCCGTCGCTCACCCCATCGTGACGCATGACGTTATGCTCAGCCGGGCAGTCGTAGTAGTGATAGTAGAGGTACTTGCGCCAGTCTTTTGGCTCCTTACCATTGTGGCTCATGATGGGCAGCAAGGATGTTCCTACCATCTGCTGCGGTTTCTCGGCATCGGCTATGTCGAGGAAGGTGGGGGCAAAGTCGATGTTCTGCACCAGCGCATCGCTCTTCGCGCCGCCCTTCATGCCGGGCGCACAGACGAGTAGGGGAGTGCGGAACGACTCTTCGTACATGAAACGTTTGTCGAACCATCCATGCTCTCCCATGTAGAAGCCCTGGTCGCTGGTATAGACAACCATCGTGTTGTCCATTAGGTTGTTAGCCTCTAAGTAGTCAAGTAAACGTCCAACCTGCTGGTCGATGCTGTGGATGACGCGCATGTAGTCGCGGACATAGCGTTGGAACTTCCATTGGAGGAGCGCGTCGCCGGTGAGGTGTTGGGCAAGCATTGCCTCGTTGCGCGGATTATAGACAGACTCCCATTTCTCTCTCTGTTCGGGCGACATGCGTGAAAGCTGATGGCGGAAGCCGTTGCCGTTTCGTTCGTGCGTGTAACCCATGCCGGGCTCTATCTGTGTCACCTTCAGGTCGTAGCACATCTCCATGTCTTTCGCGATGCTCATCTGTTGCTCATGTGCTGCACGCCCTCTCGTGGAATAGTCGTCGCGGAAGGTCTCTGGCAACGGGAACTCGACGTCCTCATAGAGGTCGAGCATATCGAGGGGCGGCATCCAGTTGCGATGAGGAGCCTTGTGATGCACGAAGAGCGCAAAAGGCTTGTTCTTGTCACGTCCCTCAAGGAACTGAATCGCGTGGTCGGTAATGAGGTTCGTGGCATAGCCTTTCTCCACGACATACTTGCCGTCCGAGTCTTTGGAACGGAACCTTGGGTCGTAGTAGTCGCCTTGGCCAGGAAGAATCTGATAGGAGTCGAAGCCTTTTGGCTCGCAGAGCATGTGCCACTTGCCTATCATACATGTCTGATAGCCTGCCTGTTGCAGGTATTCGCTGACGAATGGTGCGTTCTCGTCAATCGGACAGTCCAGTGTCCTTTGCCCGCTCTGGTGGCTGTACATGCCAGTCATCAGGCAAGCACGGCTGGGGGTGCTAAGCGAGTTCTCGACGTAAGCTCGCTGGAAGAGCATACCGCGCTGTGCAAGGCGGTCCAGGTTGGGAGTTGGAGCCTGCCGGGAGAGCTGATGGCCGTAAGCACTAATAGCCTGGTAGGAATGGTCGTCGCTCATAATATAGACGATGTTCCAGCGCTGTGCCTGAGCAGTTGTTGCAGCACAGCCGCCAAGAAGAAGCGGAAGGAAGGAGGGTTTCATGGCTTAGGGTTTTTGGGGGAAAGGGATTTCGTTATGACGTTATTATCGTTATTACGTTATTTCGTTATTTCGTTATGACGAGGTTTCTTTATGTCGTCATTCTTTCTTGTGCGATGGCTATTTCCTGCATGATGCGGGTGACGTATGGAACGACGATGTGGCATTCTTGTCGGTCTTCGATAAGTGCCTGGAACTCGCTGAACTCATAGCTAAGCCGATGCCGACTGCTATCGCTCTTATACGTAACGGGCTCCTTGCCGTTCAGGTGAAGCGTAAAGGAGTCGAGGATGCTCACGGAGCCATGCACCTCTATGTAACCATTCTCGCCTTGAATGCAACCGTAGGAAAGGCCGTCGGAGTCCTTCGATGCGCTCAGGACAGCCAGGAAAGTGGGGTAGTGACAGAGTAGGGTGCCGCTCGTGTCGATGCCGTTGTAACCACGGTTGCAGTCATATCGGATGGTGCGTGGAGGACCTAACAGGGCAATCGTGAAGCAGAGGTTATAGACATTCAGGTCGGCCAATGTGCCGCCAGCCATCGAGGGGTCGAAGACAGGTGTCAGCTCGCCATTGAGATAGCGGTCATAGCGGCTGCTGCGCTGGGCAAAGTTGCAATGCACCATTCTCACCGTTCCAATCTGCGGAAGGACTTCCTGCATCTGCCTGAAGAGGGGCATGTAGAGCAAAGAGAAAGCAGGCAGACAATAGACGCAACGTTGAATTGCCGTGTCGATAAGTTCCTCTGTCTGAACACGGTCCACGGCAATGGGCTTCTCCACAATGACATTCTTTCCTGCGAGCATAGCTTGCATTGCATACGCGTGGTGAACATGATTGGCGTTGGCAATGTAAACGAAATCAGCCTCCGCTTCCTGAAGCATCCTCCCGTAGTCCGTATAGACGAACCCCGTGGGAGCGAAGGCTTGACAAAGGTCGATAGCATGTTCTACGCTTTTCTCGCGTGCATAGATGCCTGTCACTTCAATCTTTCCGGCAAAGTCCTCATGCAGCATCCGCATGACTTCTCCGACGATCTTTCCCGTTCCTGCAATAGATATCTTCATAGCCTCGATATTACGAATGTAACAAAAGACGCTTACGTAGCAATTGTTGCTGCAAAGTTAATGCTTTTCCATGAAAAGACAAAACAAATGCAACGAAAAGTAGAGTACAGCTACGAAAAGAAGAGTATAGTACAAGTTTGTATTAAACATAACGCCGATTACCAATGTCGTGTTAACATGCGAAACTTGAGTCAATCAATAATCAGCTTGAGGATGCGGGTTGTGTTGCTGGTGACGCGATAGCGATTGTCGCTGCGATGACCGATGAGCCAAATGATGTCGTTGCCACAGGTTGCAACAAGTTGGTTAGCTTTCTGAAGACGATTCACTTTGCAATCAGTAAGATAGTCACTCACTAACTTCCGTCCCTTCATGCCGAAGGGAACAAAGGCATCGCCTTCGCGAACCCGACGAATCCCGATGGGCGCTTTAAGAAGGTCAGCATCGAAGTAAGCGATGTTCGGGCCTGTCTCGCCTATACAAGGCACAATTGATCTTGAAAGATGGACTTCCGGCACATCATGTGCAGAAGGGTCTGCAAGTTGGGATGGCGTTGCGGGAGAAAGCATCAAGGCCTTTCGGTCGCGAAGGACCTTATGGTTATTCGAGAGCCACATCTTGCCGACCTCACTCTTCTCGGCTCGAAGCATCTCTTCCTCCTGAGCACGATTAAAGCCCTTTTGCAGAAGCCATTCGTGCAGCAAGGGACGAGGATTCTCGCTTAAGGCAGAGAGAGGAAAGGTGTCGGTGGTGATACCAAGCTCCCGGAAGGCTGCCTCTATACCTTTATTATAATAAGGTAGGCTCTGCCCGACGTTTTCACTTGCCATGCAGAGGTGCTCAATGGCTGCCGGATTGATGCTGCGAAGCAAGGGCATGACGTCAAGACGCAGTCTGTTGCGCTGTGCCACGCGCTCCGCATTGGTGCTGTCGGTAACGAAGGTCTGCCCCTTACTCTTCAAGTAATCAAGGATTTCTTCACGACTTAAGCACAAGAGCGGACGGATGATGCCGTCGTGGATGGGATGCATGGCAGCCAGACCTCGAAGTCCTGTGCCGCGAACAAGGTTCAGCAACAACGTCTCAGCCTGGTCGTCACGATGATGAGCGACGGCTATCACACATTGACCATTGACCATTGACCATTGACCATTGGGCGTTGAGGAAGCGTCTGCCTGTTCTTGGCGGAACCATTCGTAGCGAAGGTCGCGAGCTGCCATCTCGATGCTGATGCCTCGGCGTTTGGCATAAGCTTCGGTTTCAAAATGTCGGACGGATAATGGTACATCGTTCTGCTTGCAAAGCTCTTCGACAAAGGCTTGGTCGCGGTCGGACTCTTTGCCCCGCAGATGGAAGTTACAATGTAATGCCTTTAGCCTGTAACCCAGTTCCTTCAAGATGAGCAGCAAAGCCGTCGAGTCAGCCCCGCCACTAAGAGTTACATAGACAAAAGAATTGGCTTCAAGTCCTATCTCTTGCTCGATATAAACTTTTACCTTATTAATAAGGGCGGTAGCAAATTCTTCACTCTTCATTCTTCACTCTTCACTTTTCTTTCAGCAGTTGACGTGCGTTCTCCATAGCTGCTTCGGTTACTTTGCTGCCGCTAAGCAAGTGGGCGAGCTCCGTAATGCGCTGCTCGTCGTCGAGCTTACGGATGTGCGTCAAGGTACGCCCTTCCTGATCTTCCTTATAGACGAAATAGTGTGCATTGCCCTTTGCTGCAATCTGTGGAAGATGCGTGATGGCAAGCACTTGCTGACCAGCGCCTTTGCTCATAGCCGCCATAATCTGTGCCATCGAGCTTGCCATCTTACCGCTAACGCCTGTGTCTATCTCGTCGAAGATGATAGTGGGCAGATGTGTTTGCTTGCTGGTCATAGCTTTCAGGGCAAGCATCACCCTCGACATCTCACCGCCACTTGCCACATCCGCCAAAGGTCTGGGTGCTACGCTCTTGTTGGCCGAGAAGAAGAAGGTGACGATGTCTTGACCAGAAGGCTGCAGTTCATCTGCTTTCGTGATGTTGGCACAGAACTGAGTTGCAGGCATGTCCATAGCCACGAGCGTTTCAGCCACCTGCTTCTCCACTTGTCTTGCAGCTTTACTGCGACCGGCGGAGAGCTTTTCAGCAAGCTTCTTTGCCTGCTCTGTGTCAGCGGCTATCTGCTGGCGCAAAGCTTGGATGTTGTCTTCGGAAGAAGTCAGCGAATTGAGTTGGGCACGAATGTCTTCGGCCAAAGCAATTAGTTCTTCCGAGGAATCGACATGATGCTTTTGCTCCAGGACATAGAGGGCATCCAGTCGTTCCGTAACTTGCTGCAAACGGGCAGGATTGTATTCCACGTCTTCCGAAAGGCTGTTGATGTCACCAGCTATATCGCGTACCTCGATGACGACACTCTCCAGACGTTCACTATAACTGTCTATCGCAGGGAAGACCTTAGCTATTTGCTGAATTGTCTGGCAGGAACGCCGCAACGCATCGATAGCTCCTACCCCACTCTCATCGTCGCTTCCGTTGAGCAAAGCATCGACGCCAGTCAGCGCAATCTTGATGTCCTCAGCATGTGAAAGGGCACTTTGTACCTGCCGCAGTTCCTCATCTTCTCCGGCTTGCGGCTTGAACTCCTCGAGCTGTTCGAGCTGATAACGCAAGTAATCCTCATCGTTTTGCTGCTTTGCCAAGTTCTCCTCCATCTCTTTCAGCTTTCTTCGTGCCTCAACGATGCGCGAATAGCATTCTTGATACTGAGACAACAGTTCGGTGTGGCCGGCAATGGTGTCAACAATGCCGAGTTGGAAAGCGGGATTCTCGAGCAAGAGGTTACTATGCTGAGAGTGTATGTCAAGGAGCCGGAAAGCCAACTGCCGAAGGACAGAGACGGCGACCGGACTGTCATTAACAAAGGCCCGGCTTTTGCCATTAGCTGTCACTTCACGACGCAGGATGCATTCGGAAGGCTCATAGTCCAGCCCATTCTCGTCAAAGAGCTCTTGCATGTCATAACCTTCTATGTCAAAGAGCCCTTCGACCGTACATTTGGCGGCCCCGGACATGATGCTTTGCGTATCAGCTTTCTGGCCCATCAGTAAGCCAAGAGCACCAAGGATGATGGATTTGCCTGCACCGGTTTCGCCTGTCAGGACGGAGAAGCCTGGCTGCAAATCAATATCGAGCGACTCGATAAGAACGTAATTGTTAATGGTTAAATGCCTGAGCATAGTATGTGGTTTAGTTCAAAGTCTTAGTTTATAGTATGAGCGGAGGTTCACGCTTCACTCTTCGTGCTTCACTCTTTTCAGCAGTTCTACGGCTTCTTTGATGTTGTTCACTTCGTCGATGAGGAGGCTTATCTTGCCTTTGTCTTGCCTGAAATGACAGCGGTAGGCATTGGCCTTGACATAATCGACCACTTGTCCGAAGACGTGCCCCTCGTAGAAGGGATTGCTGTCATCTGGACCGAAGAAGAGCCTAGCGTGACCGGACTTAAGGACGATGCGCTCACATCCGAAGTACTTGCCGAGGCTGCGAAGCTTTACGACGCGCAGCAAGTCTTCTGCCTCCTGTGGAAGAGGACCGAAGCGGTCGATGAGCCTGCTACGGAACTGCGCCACGTCCTCATCTCTTTCCATGCCGTCCAGCTCACGGTAAAGGAGCATACGCTCGCTGCTTGTCGGAACGTAGTCCTCGCTGAAGTACATGGGCAGGTTGCTGTCGAGCTGGCAATCATCGACGACCTCTGTGCTGGTCACGACGTTTCCTTCGCGTATCTCTTCCGTAAAGAGTTCGTGGAACTCCTCATTACGTAGTTCGGTGACGGCTTGCGAAAGAATCTTCTGGTACGTCTCGTAGCCGAGGTCGGCGATGAATCCGCTCTGCTCAGCCCCCAGCAGATTGCCTGCGCCGCGTATGTCGAGGTCCTGCATGGCGATGTGTATGCCGCTGCCCAGGTCGCTGAAGTTCTCGATGGCTTGCAGGCGACGGCGGGCATCGATATTGAGAGCAGAAAGGGGCGGCGAAAGCAGGTAGCAGAAAGCCTTCTTGTTGGAGCGCCCTACCCTGCCTCGCATCTGGTGAAGGTCGGACAGACCGAAGTTGTGGGCGCCGTTGATGATGATGGTATTGGCGTTGGGAATGTCCAGTCCGCTCTCGATGATGGTGGTCGAGATGAGGACGTCGTACTCGTAATTGGTGAAGTCTATCATTATCTTCTCCAGTTCCTCAGGCGGCATTTGACCATGAGCTACAGCCACACGTGCATCGGGCACATGCTTGTTGACAAGCGTGGCAAGCTCCTGTAGCTGACTGATACGGTTGTTGACGAAGAAGACCTGTCCGTTGCGGCTCATCTCGAACTCCACCGCTTCGGCAATGACTTCGGCGCTGAATGGACATAGCTGTGTCTGGATGGGATAACGGTTTGGTGGAGGCGTCTGAATGACACTCAGGTCGCGGGCTCCCATGAGCGAGAACTGCAAGGTTCGCGGTATGGGTGTTGCTGTCAGGGTCAGGGTATCGACGTTGGTCTTGAGCTGGCGAAGTTTCTCTTTTGTCGAGACGCCGAACTTCTGTTCCTCGTCGATGATGAGTAGTCCCAGGTCTTTGAAGCGAACGGACTTGCCGATGATTTTATGTGTACCGATAAGGATATTCACGGAGCCGTCCTTCAGCCCTTCGAGTATTTGCTTTGTCTGTTGAGGTGTGCGTGCACGGGTCAGATACTCTATCTTGACGGGGAAGTCCTTCAGGCGACTGGTGAAGGTATGGTAATGCTGATAGGCCAAGACTGTGGTCGGAACGAGTACTGCCACTTGCTTGTTATCGACGCAAGCCTTGAAAGCAGCACGGACAGCCACTTCCGTCTTGCCGAACCCGACATCTCCGCAGACGAGGCGGTCCATGGGTCGCTGGCGTTCCATGTCGGCCTTCACGTCTTGTGTTGCCTTGAGCTGGTCGGGCGTATCCTCATAGAGGAAGCTCGCTTCCAGTTCGTGCTGCATGAAGCTGTCGCGGCTGAAGGCAAAGCCTTTCTCTTCGCGCCGGCGGCTGTAGAGCAGGATGAGGTCGCGGGCTATGTCCTTTATCTTCTTCTTCGTGCGTTCCTTCATGCGCTCCCAAGCACCCGTACCAAGGTGGCTGATGCGGGGTGGTTCACCTTCCTTGCCTTTGTACTTCGAGACTTTGTGGAGGGAATGGATGGAGACATAGACGGTGTCGTCGCCGGAATAGATGATCTTGATGACCTCCTGATAGTTCTGAGTGTTCTGATTACTCTGATTATTCAGAGTACTCCGATTATTCTGAGTACTCTGAATAGGAATCCTCACCAGTCCGCCGAAGCGTCCGACGCCGTAGTCGATGTGGACCACATAGTCGCCCACCTCGAACTGCTGGAGTTCCTTTAGTGTCAAAGCCACTTTGCCGCCCTTAGCTCGGTCGCTACGCAGGTTGTACTTGTGGAAGCGGTCGAATATCTGATGGTCGGTGAAAATGGCTACGTGGAGGTCGTCGTCGATGAAGCCGCTATGGAGCGCGTGGTCAACAGGCGTGAATTGGATGCCAGTCTCCTTATCGTGGAAGATGCTCTCCAGTCGGTCCGTCTGCTTACGGCTGTCGGCCAATATATAGATGTCTATGCCATCGTCCTGCAGTTTCCTGAAGGCATCGATGAGGAGGTCGAAGTTCTTGTGGAAGACGGGTTGCGGATGGGAGTGGAAGGCAATACAAGAAGCATTGACCGTTGAAGATTTACCATTTCCCTTCAGCTCGATGCGGCGGAAGCTGACGACCTGCTTCCTGAACTCCTCTGGATTGACCAGAATGGTAGCCCGGTCTAAAGTTTCCTCCGTTGGAGAGACTTCTTGCTGCTCTATCTTGGCAGCCTGGCTGAAGCCTTCGTCGTATGTCCGTTCCATGCTATCGCAGACGAAGAGCAAGTCCTTCACGGCGAGGATTGTCTTCTCCGGCAGGAAGCTGAGGAAGCTTTCCTGCGAAAGAATGCCAGATTGCGGGTGAAGCGAATCTGTTTGTGAATTGTCCAACTGTCCAATCAGACTGATGCTCTGCTGACGGTCGCGACTGAGCTGACTGTGGACCTCGAAGGTGCGGATGCTGTCCACCTCATCGCCGAAGAAGTCTATTCGGTAAGGCAACTCATGGGAGAAGGAATAGACGTCGATGATGCTGCCTCGGACGGCAAACTGGCCCGGTTCGTAAACGTAGTCCGTCTTGTGGAAGCCGAAGCTGAGCAACGTCTCCTGCACAAACATGATATCTACGCGCTCCCCTACTCCAAGCTTCAACGTCTGCTCCTTGAGCTTCTGTCTGGTCACGACGAGCTCGCTGAGAGCCTGCGGATAGGTGACGATGAAAAGCGGCAAGTCGCCTGCCGAGAGACGCGACAGGACTTCGGTCCTCAGGATTTCCTGCCCCGCATCGCGCTGTCCGAACTTTATGGCTCGCTTGAAGCTGCTGGGGAAGAAGAGCACGTGCTCAGGACCTTCACGCCGTTCTTCGTCGCTCGTCTCGCCAAGCATCTGAACCAGGTCGTGATAGAAGTAGCCTGCTTCCTCCTCATCGTCGAGGACAAAGACGTAGGGCACACCAAGCACCTGTGGCGCCCTTACCGTGAGAGCGCCAAAGACAAGCGGCATACAACTTCCGTGAATGCCCGTCAGTTGTATCGTCTTGTCCGAACTCCTCTGCAGTTCGGCAGCAAGGGCCTTCACGCCCGGATGCTTTGCAAAGACGTTAAGCAGTTTCTGTATCTCCATCGAAGCTCCATTCTTCTTAGCGCGTGCAAAGGTACAAAAAATGGTTGAGATGACAAAATAAAGTAACAAATAAAAGCCGACACTACTGTAGAGAAAGCGTTATATTGCACACATAAAAGCGCTCAAGCCAAGCTAAACGGCCAAGTAGGTACACCTAATTGCCCAAATAGGTACACGTACTTGTGCGAATAAGTACACGTACTTCTGCGAATAAGTACACGTACTTATCCATATAGGAACACGTACTTGCGCATATAGGGTCAGCCTGCTGGATGACAGTCAGCCGTTAGATGTCTTTTGAAGCCTATTCAAAGGCAAATGCACGCGCTCCAAACTTGCCCCATCTGTTCTGGAGGATAACTAAAACAACCTTCCAAAGCCTACGAGTTCAATGCCTCAATTAAGAATTTAGTTAATTTATTTGGCTGTTTCGTGAAAATGTCTTACTTTTGTAGCATTAAAGCATAAAATCGGACTAACATGAAAAGTATCAAGACCCTCTCTGCCGCAGTACTCGTGCTGTTAAGCATGGCTGCAAAGGCAAGCGCACAAACAGATAGCAATGATGCTGTCACCTATCCTCAGTTCTTCATCGGTGTGCAAGGTGGCGGACAGACCACACTCACGGACTACAACAACTGGAAGCTGGTCACACCTACTGCCAGCTTCAGCATTGGCTCGTTCTTCACCCCCATCGTCGGTGCCCGGCTACACCTGAACGGTATGTGGAACAAAGGCGGGTATTGCGATGGCACAGAGGACTTCAAGTACAAATACAAGTACCTGACCACCGACCTGGACATGATGTTCAACCTCGTCACGCTCTTCGGAAAGAAGAACTACTACCCCATGAACGTCTATCTGATTGGCGGCTTTGGCTTCAATTATGCCTGGGACAACGACGAGGCCTACGCCCGTACTGACGTGCTGCCCATGGCCTACGAGAAGCACCGCTTCAGCCACAACGCTCGCATCGGTCTCATGTTTGACTATAATGTCTCGAAGCATGTCAGCATCAACCTGGAAGCTGATGCCAACACGCTGAGCGACCGCTACAACAGCAAGATGAGCAACAAGGGCGACTGGCAGATAACAGCTCAGCTCGGCGTAGCATACAAGTTCGGCGTTCGCAAGAAGAACAAGGAATTGCCTACCGAAACCTTTGTGGCTGAGACAGCGGTGCAGCCCGTCGCCGAACAGCCCGTAGAGGAAGTGTGGGAAACACGTCAGGACACCATCTGGTACGACGAACCTGTGGTCACATCCAACACCATCAACGGCTCCAAGACGTGGACCGTCTTCTACGAGATTAGCGAGAGCAACTTCAATAAGGCTGAAAGTCAACTGGCTGCGATTGGGGCATTCCTGAAGGACCACCATGACTGCAAGGTCGATGTCAAGTCCTATGCCGACGCCAAGACCGGCAATTCCAAGGTCAACATGCAGCTCTCGAAGCAGCGCATGGAGAAAGCTGTGAAGGCCCTGACCGATGCCGGAGTGCCTGCTGCATCCATCACTTCCAAATACTATGGTGATACCGTTCAGCCCTATGCCGAGAACGATAAGAATCGCGTGACCATCATCGTTGCCACTGGCCTGAAGGACGACAGTCAGAAGAAGATGGTCAGGAAGTTCAAGACTAAGGAAGTAAGGTACAGGGTTAGGTAAATGAAAAATGAAAAGTTAAAAATTAAAAGTTAACAACACACAATAAGCAATTATCGATGAAGATAGAAGTCCCTTCTGCTTTCCATTTTAGGGGGAGTAAGTCCTTCCTGCTATTCCTTTTCTCCGCAGCTATCTGCTTGTGTGCCTGTGCCGAGGTCAACTACCAAGTTGTTCCGCTGCCGCAGCAGATTAGCTTTGACAAGAGCGGTAAGTACATGCTCCTGACAAAAGAAATGACCGTGGGCTACCCGACTGACAACGCCCAGATGAAGCGCAATGCCGAGTTCGCAGCTGAGTATCTTGGCCTTTCTGTCACATCGGACAAGAAGAATGCAGACGTCAGCCTCATGCTTGGCCTCAAGAGCATGAACCCCGATGCCTATGCCATTTCCGTCAACAAGAAAGGCATCACGATACAGGGAGCCAGCGAGAGTGGCGTCTTCTACGGCATCCAGACGCTTCGCAAGAGCATTATGAACGAAACGGGCGAGATACGTCTCCCCTATGCTTGGGTTTGCGGTTCGCCTCGCTTCAGCTATCGCGGCACGGAACTCGACTGCGCCCGCCACTTCTTCCCCGTCAGCTTCATCAAGAAGTTCATCGACATCCTTGCCCTGCACGGCATCAACCGCTTCCACTGGCACCTGACCGACGACCAGGGTTGGCGCTTCGAGGTGAAGGCTCTTCCCGAACTGGCGAAGAAGGCAAGCGTCCGCTCCTGCACCATCATCGGCAAGAACGTCGGCCTCTCCGACCCTGACAACGCCATCTACGACGACACCCCGGAGACTGGCTACTACACCCAAGAAGAGATGCGCGAGATTGTTGCCTACGCAGCAGAGCGCTACATTACGATTATCCCGGAAATAGACTTGCCTGGCCACATGATAGCTGCCATGAGCGTCTATCCCTATCTCGGCTGCACAGGCGGCCCGTATAAGGTTTGGGGGATATGGGGCGTTGCTGACGACGTGCTCTGTGCCGGCAATCCCAAGACCCTTGAGTTCCTCAAGACCGTCTATGGCGAGCTCTGCGAAGTCTTTCCCAGCAAGCTGATTCATATCGGAGGCGACGAAAGTCCGCGAGTGCGCTGGAAGACGTGCCCAAAGTGCCAGGCGAAGATGAAAGAACTGGGACTGACCAACGAAGCACAGCTTCAAACCTATATCAATAAGGAGATGGAGGCATTCCTTGCTTTGCGTGGACGCCAGATCATCGGTTGGGACGAGACGCTCGAGGGCGGCCTCAGCGAGAATGCAGCCGTAATGAGTTGGCGAGGATACGAAGGCGGAACAGCAGCGGCAAAACTTCATCATCAGGTGGTGATGACGCCTACTTCCCATTGCTACATCGACTACTATCAGCTCAAGAATCGCGATGCCCAGCCCCTTGCCATCGGTGGTTATCTGCCACTGAGCAAGGTGTATAGCATGGAGCCTGTTCCCGATGGGCTCACGAAAGAGGAAGCCAAGTACATCATGGGAGCGCAATGCAACCTTTGGACCGAATATGTCCTTAGCCCAGACCATGCCGAGTACATGCTTCTGCCTCGCCTGGCTGCCATGAGCGAAGTGCAATGGCTGCAACCCGAAGCAAAGAACTACGAGCAGTTCCTCACGCGCCTTGCTTCGCTCGAGCAATCCTATCGTCGCTTGGGATATAAATTCTGTACTGCCCACGAATGATTGAACTGCGACATCTCACGGTCGGATATGAGAGGAAGACTGTTCTCTCTGACATCAATCAAACCTTGAGCCCAGGTCGGATGGTATGCCTGCTTGGAGCCAATGGTGTAGGCAAAAGCACCATCCTTCGCACCCTCGCAGGCTTTCTTCCTCCCCTCTCGGGAAAGGTCTTTATTGATGGACGCGACTTGACGACCTTCACCCTACCCCAGCGCAGCAAGGTAGTCTCTGTGGTTTTGACAGAGCGCTTCGACGTTCCTTACATGAAGGTCATCGACCTCGTAGGGATGGGACGCTCACCCTATACAGGCTTCTTCGGCACACTCACGAGCGAAGACGAAGCCATCGTAGGCGAAGCAATAGAGATGGTGGGAATAGGAAGCCTGGCTGAGCGCACGGTCGATACGTTGAGCGACGGCGAGCGACAAAAGGCTTTGCTTGCCAAAGCTTTGGCTCAACAGACGCCCATCATCCTGCTCGACGAACCGACCGCCTTTCTCGACTTCCATGCTAAGGTCAGTACCCTTCGCCTCATGTTGCAACTCGCTCACGAGACGGGCAAGACTATCTTCCTGAGCACACATGACGTGGAGATGGCCATCCAACTGAGCGATGCGCTGTGGGTTGTACAAGACGGCAGCATCAAGGCTGGTACGACAGACATGCTTACAGCAGACGGCACTCTGCCACGCTTCCTGCAAGCCGAAGGCATCACTTACGACACGAAGGACCACACGCTCAGAATAACCTGACAAATAAAACATTACTCTATTGAAAACGCGACTTTGCTTATTTGCTGTAATGCTCTTAACGACAGCCTCTGCTTGGGCTGGAGATGCAGAGGAAAGCAACAAGCCACAGCGCACAACCCTGTTCAGCACGTTGAAGGGCAGGATGGACATTCCTCCCTATCGCATCCCAGGCATCACCTGCGGTAAGGATGGCCGCCTCATAGCCAGCGCAGCGCGTCTCGTCTGCGGTACCGACCCGGGATTCGGGCAAGTGGATTGCGTGGTGAAGATAAGCGACGACAATGGTTTGACGTGGAGCGACAAAGAGATTGACGTGGCTGTTGGCGATGCTTCATTAATAAATAATGTAAAGACTCCGATGGAGGCAGCCTACGGCGACCCAGCCATCGTGATGGACCGAGAGCATAATGAGGTGCTGGTGATGGCTGTGGCTGGGTGTACCGTTTATACCAACAGTACGACCAACCGACAGAATCCCAACATGATTGCCGCTATCCGCAGTCTCGATGGCGGAGAGACTTGGCAGCAGCCTGTTGACCAGACAGAAGACATCTACGGCCTCTTCGACAGTGGCAAGCCTATGGCTGCAGCTTTCGTGGGTGGCGGCAGAATCTTCCAGAGCCGCATCGTGAAGGCAGGCGACTACTACCGTATCTATGCTGCTCTGGCTGCTCGTCCCAATGGAAACCGCGTCATCTACTCGGACGACTTTGGCCGCACATGGAATGCGCTTGGTGGTGCCAGCGCGATGCCTGTGCCTAATGGCGACGAGCCTAAATGCGAGGAACTGCCCGACGGACGTGTCATTATCACAAGCCGTACCAGCGGAGGCCGTCTGCTGAACATCTACACCTATACCAACACCAAGACTGGAGCAGGCAAGTGGGAGGTGGAGACAAAGGCAACCATGAGCGGCCTGAGCGCAAGCCCCAGCAGCAATCCGACAAACGGAGAGATGCTCATCGTGCCAGCCAAGCGGCTCAGCGACAGCAAGCGGCTGTACGTTGCCTTGCAGTCCGTCCCGACGGGCACCGGTCGCAACGATGTAGGCATCTTCTTCAAGGAACTGGCCGACATCAACGACATCCGCAATCTTGCTGCCTTCTCTGCCGGATGGGACGGCTTCTACCAAGTGAGCACAACGGCTTCTGCCTATAGCAGCATCGAGCTCCAGGCCGACGACAAGATAGCCTTCTTCTACGAGGAGACCCTAACCAAATGGGGCACGAAGCCCAACCCCGTGAGCACCAGCTTCCCTACAGGAGCAGGCACACACAACTTCGACGGCTTCGAGAACATCTACCTGGCCCTTGATTTAGAGACGATAACCTGCGGGAAGTATAGCGTCTGCCACAAGGTGAACAGAGGCAAATACCTGAAGAAGTTCTTCTGCGCCCTAATCGACGAATCGAACCTGACATCCAAAGAAAAAGCTTCTGCCAAAGCCTATGTGAAAAAGCTGCGTGCAGAACCAACTGCAGAGCAGATAGACGCCATCTATGCCCTACTTGCCGGCAAGGAACGTGCCGACAAATGAGGCGTTTTAATGGCGTCCGCCGCTTCCCTGTTCTGCCTGCCGCGTCTTGCTTCAGATAAACTCGGGCAACTGGTAGAGTTTCGTACCGTTGCTGCCCTTTATGAGGATGGTGTAATCAGCGACGGGGTCTTCCCGCAGGGCAAGTTTGACGGCTTCCACATCCTCGAAGAGCCGGACAGAAGAACAGGAAGCAAGGGATGTCAGACAATCCGTAGCAGCACGCTTGAACTCTTCGCCCACCAGCCAGATGCGCTCCAGCACCATGTCCTGGAGGCTCTTCAACACGCGAACATGCTCTTCGTGGCTTTCTTTTCCAAGTTCGCGCATATCACCGAGAATCACCATCTTATGCTTGTCTTCCAAGAGAGCAAAGTTGGTTAGGGCAGCAGCCATGCTCGAAGGGTTAGCGTTGTAGGCATCCACGATAATGCGATTGCTGCCAGCCAGCCGCAGTTCGCTTCGGTTATTGCTTGGCTGATAGGTTCCCAGAGCATGGTCTATCTGCTCCGGACTGATGCCGAAATGGAGTCCAACGGTAACGGCTGCTCTCATATTAGTAATGTTGTATGCACCGATGAGGCGGGTGCTGACCGTGTGCCAAGGTTCAGCCACATCGCTGCGCCACTGCATCTCCACGAAAGGCGAGATGCTGCTCACCCGTCCCTCAGCATACGGCAAAGCATCTTTCCCCAAAGCATAGCCGCGTTGGAGAGCCATGGCCAGGAGGTCGTCGTCGAGCGCGTTGATGAAGATGCATTTGTTCCTGCTGCGAAGGTCATCATAGAGTTCACCCTTCGTTTGCTTGACGCCATCGAAGCCGCCGAAGCCCTCCAGATGCGCACGACCCACGTTGGTGATGAGTCCCCAATCTGCCTGCACGATGCGGCAGAGGTCGGCTATTTCACCCGGATGATTGGCACCCGTCTCGATGACGGCAAAGTCGTGGACGCCTGGACGGATGCGCAACAGGGTCAGCGGCACACCGATGTGGTTGTTGAGGTTGCCCTCGGTGAAGAGGACGCTCTTGCCTTCGGACAGGACCGCAGCAATCAGTTCCTTCGTTGTGGTCTTTCCGTTCGTGCCCGTTATCTGCAGAACCGTCCCACCCCAAGTTTTGCGATGGTGGGCAGCCAGTTCCTGCAAAGCCTTCAGCACGTCGGGCACAAGGATGAGCCGCTCATCTTGAGCAGCGACATCGACATCATCCACGACCGCATAGGCACAGCCCTTTTCGAGCGCCTGAACAGCATAAGCGTTGCCGTCGAATGTACTGCCCTTCAACGCAAAGAAGATGCTGTCTTGGGGACAATTGCGACTGTCGGTCGTTACCACCGGATGCGCCAAATAAATGGCATATAGTTCTTCTATACTCATAGCTTTCTGTTTGTTATCATTTCCGTATGACTGACCGTATGGTACGCAGCATACCTTTGGTCGATGCAAAGGTAAGAAGAATAATCGAAAGATGAAAGTCGATAAACGAAAAAAAGCGAATAATCTCGATGAACGTTTTGACAAGATGTTCGTTACAGGCATAAGATGCTTACTCTCTGACTTTCGTCCGGCAAAATAGGCTTGCTTTTGATGGGCATTTCGACGTGCTTCGATGCCAACTACCTGTACCTGTTTGGACAAGTGCCCGTACTTATTGGAACAAGTACCTGTACTTATTTGAATAACTACCTGTACTTATTGGGACAACTACCTGTACATATTTGGACAACTAGCTGTACCTATTTGGACAACTACCTGTACATATCATAATGACGTTGCTTTGGGCAAAATGACACACATTATTATATATAATGTAATTAAAGAGAAAAAAACGAAGGATTGTGTACAACTTAACGTATTTTTTAGTACCTTTGCACGCGAATTATAAAAACGTAAACAGTAAATCTTCAAATCGTAAATTGTAAATCTTTAAATAGTAAATCACAAAGATGAGTACACAAACAGAAAAGATTAAGGAGCTTATGGAGCTCCGCGCTAAGGCCCGCATGGGCGGCGGCGAGAAAGCTATCGAGAAGCAGCACGAGAAGGGTAAGTTCACGGCACGCGAACGTATCAACATGCTGCTCGACGAGGGTAGCTTCGAGGAAATGGACATGTTCGTGAAGCACCGCTGCACTAACTTCGGCATGGAGAAGAAGCAGTATCTGGGCGACGGCGTAGTGACGGGTAGCGGCACGATTGGCGGTCGCCTTGTTTATGTCTTCGCACAGGACTTCACCGTATCGGCCGGTTCGCTCTCTGAGATGCTGGCAAGCAAGATTTGCAAGGTGATGGACATCGCCATGAAGGTGGGTGCTCCCGTCATCGGCCTCAACGACTCAGGCGGCGCTCGCTTGCAGGAAGGCATCAACGCCCTTGCAGGTTATGCTGAAATCTTCCAGCGCAACATCATGTCCTCTGGCGTCATTCCTCAGATTAGCGCCATCATGGGCCCGTGTGCCGGTGGTGCTGTCTATAGCCCCGCGCTGACCGACTTCACCTTCATGGTAGAGGGAAGCAGCTATATGTTCCTGACTGGTCCTGGTCCTGTCAAGGCAGTTCTGGGCGAAGTCGTGACGCAGGAACAACTGGGCGGCGCAAGTGTTCACGCCACAAAGAGCGGTGTGACGCACTTCACAGCAAAGAACGAAGAGGAGTGTATCGCTATGATTAAGCAGCTCTTCTCATACATTCCGCAGAACAACCTCGAGAAGACACCTCGCGTGGCTTGCACAGACCCCATCGACCGCATGGAGGACTACCTGAACGACATCATTCCCGACAACCCCAACATGCCTTACGACATGTATCAGGTGATTGCAGGCATCGTGGATAACGGCGAGTTCTTCGAGGTGCAGCCTAACTTTGCAAAGAACATCATCATCGGCTTCGCTCGCTTCAACGGACAGAGCGTCGGCATCGTAGCCAACCAGCCGAAGCAGCTCGCAGGTGTGCTCGACTGCAACTCAAGCCGCAAGGGCGCTCGCTTCGTCCGCTTCTGCGACGCCTTCAACATTCCCATCGTGACGCTCGTTGACGTTCCCGGATTCCTGCCCGGCACAGGTCAGGAGTACAACGCCGTCATCCTGCATGGCGCTAAGCTGCTCTATGCTTACGGAGAAGCCACTATTCCCAAAGTGACCGTCACGTTGCGTAAGAGCTACGGCGGCAGCCACATCGTGATGAGCTGCAAGCAGCTTCGTGGCGACCTCAACTATGCTTGGCCCTCCAGCGAGATTGCCGTCATGGGCGCCAGCGGTGCAGCCAGCGTGCTCTATGCAAAGGAAGCAAAGGCTCTGAAGGACGAAGGCAAGGTGGAAGAAGCAAAGGCTTACATGGCAGAGAAGCAGAAGGAATACGAAGACCTCTTCGCCAATCCCTATCAGGCTGCCAAGTACGGCTACATCGACGACGTCATCGAGCCTCGCAACACCCGCTTCCGCATCATCCGCGCTCTGGCACAGCTCGAGAACAAGAAACTCACTAACCCCGCCAAGAAGCACGGCAACATTCCTCTGTAAGATAAAGAACGAAAGACCCTCTAAATCTCCCTTAAAGGGAGACTTTTCTCCTCCCCTTTAAGGGGAGGTTGGGTAGGGTCTTTAAATAGAATATAAGACATGCAATTACTATCAATATCAGACCCTCAGATATGGCTTTTGGCAGGCATCTCTGTCCTGGTGGTGTTCTCCATCCTGGTCATCCTGGTTGCCATCCTGAACGTCTTCACCATCGTTGCCAAGAAAACGACGGAGAAGGCTAAGGCTGTGAAGTCAACCATCGAGACCATAGAGCAGGCGAAGACCTTCGAGAAAGCCAGCGAAGAAGACAAGGCAGCAGTGGCTATGGCACTCTACCTCTACTTCCAAGAGAAGAACAACCGCGAGAACCGCGTTCTCACAATCGTTCCCTATCCCTCTGCTTGGGGTGCAACACTCAACCCAAGACTCTAATAAAATAAAGAGAAGTTAAGTGGTTAGAGGTTAGTGGTAGAATACCTTTAGACCCGAAACCTGCGGCCAACACAATCCTCTAACCACTAACCTCTAACCGCTAACCTCTAAAATAAAATTATTTATTCGATGAAAGAATTCAAATTTAAGATAGGTGGACAGGATTATGCTGCCACCGTAGAAGACCTCAAGGACGGACAGATGAAGGTTACCGTCAATGGTCAGACCTATCAGGTAGAGATTCCCCAAACAAAGGCAAAAGGCCCTCAGGTTGTGATGGCTCCCGCTGCTCCCGAAGCTCAGGCAGGCGGCACAAAGAACGTCTGCAGCGAACTGCCCGGCACCGTCACTAAGATTAACGTCAGCGACGGTCAGCACGTAAAGCGCGGCGATGTCCTGCTGGTCATCGAAGCTATGAAGATGGCTAACGACATCGTCAGCGAAGTGGATGGCACCGTTCAGCGCGTAGCCGTAACTCAGGGACAGAGCGTCAACCAGGGCGACCTACTCGTGGAGATGGTTGCCGACTTCGTAGCAGCAAAGGCAGAGGTTATGCCGAAGCCCGCTCCAGCAGCACCTGCTCCCGTTGCAGCACCTGCTCCAGCTCCTGCAGCAGCTCCTGCCGGAGCCAAGACAGTTACCGCTCCTCTGCCTGGCACCATCACGAAGGTGACAGTCAAGGTGGGCGATACCGTCAACGCTGGCGACACAGTCCTCTTGATGGAAGCCATGAAGATGGAGAACAACATTACAGCCGAGTTCGGAGGCAAGGTGAAGGCTATCCTCGTCGATACCGGTGCTCAGGTACAGAGCGGACAAGCACTCGTGGAGCTGGATTAGATAATATGAGGTGAGTGGTTAGTGGTTAGAAGTTAGAGAATACCTTTGGCCACTATATCAGCAGCCCAAACATTTCTCTAACCCCTAACCTCTAACCCCTAACCACTATAAACTGAATGCAATATGAAAAAGTATATTAGTTTGCTCCTGCTCCTTTTGGTTGCAACGCCCATGATGGCCGCTGACTTCGATTTGGGGCAAGGTCTGAACGACTTCATCAACGAGATGGGCTTCGTCACCTTCTTTGTACAGGAAGAGGGTTGGAAGAATGCAGTCATGATACTCATCGGCTGCTTCCTGCTCTGGCTTGCCATCAAGAAGGAGTACGAACCCTTGCTGCTCCTTCCCATCGCCTTCGGCATGATTCTCAGCAATCTGCCAGGCGCTGGCCTCTTCGACTCGGACATGTGGAACAACGAGTTCCTTAATCCCAACAGTCCTTACTACCACAGCTACGGACACATCATGCGAGAAGGCGGTCTGCTCGATATCCTCTATATCGGTGTGAAGGCAGGCGTTTATCCTTGCCTTATCTTCCTTGGCGTAGGCGCTATGACCGACTTCGGTCCGCTGATTGCCAACCCCAAGAGCCTCTTGCTTGGTGCTGCTGCACAGCTTGGCATCTTCGCTACCTTCCTGGTAACGCAGATTGACGTCTTCGGTTTCTCTGTAGCTCAGTCCGCATCCATCGGCATCATCGGTGGTGCAGACGGTCCTACCGCTATCTTCCTGACCTCCAAGCTTGCTCCTGAACTGCTTGGTCCAATTGCCGTAGCTGCTTATAGCTACATGGCTTTGGTGCCCGTCATTCAGCCTCCCATCATGCGTGCCCTCACCACGAAGAAAGAACGCATGATTCGCATGAGCCAGCTTCGCACAGTCAGCAAGAAGGAGAAGATTATCTTCCCCATCGTGGTTGCAATCGTGGTGAGCCTGATTGTTCCCTCTGCAGGAACACTTATCGGCTGCCTGATGCTCGGCAACCTCTTCAAGGAGAGCGGTGTCGTTGAGCGTCTGAGCAAGGCTGCACAGAACGAGCTGAACAACATCGTGGTCATCATGCTGGGCGTTACCGTTGGTGCAACAGCTACTGCAAGTGCCTTCCTGAACTTCCAGACCATCGCCATCCTTTGCGTCGGCATCGTTGCCTTTGGCATCGGCTCAGCAGGTGGTGTCCTGATGGCTAAGTTCATGAACCTCTTCCTGAAGGAGAAGATCAATCCCCTCATCGGTAGTGCAGGCGTCAGCGCCGTTCCTATGGCAGCTCGCGTCAGCCAGACCGAAGGCCAGAAGGCTGACCCACGCAACTTCCTTCTGATGCACGCCATGGGCCCCAACGTGGCTGGCGTCATCGGTAGTGCCGTTGCAGCAGGCATCCTGCTCAGCTTCTGCGGTTAAATCATAATAAAACATACTACAATTGCTGCCCGAAAGTTTCAACATTGGGACTTTCGGGCAGTATATTAAATAAGGTAAAGAGATTATGAAAAGGCATACCTTCACCATACTGCTTGCCTTCGTTACATTTATCGCTAAGGCACAAACTGTCTCCAATCCTGGCTGGCTCTGGCAGATAAGCGGTAACGGCCTCACGCAGAAGTCCTACCTCTTTGGCACATGCCACGGCGAAGGACACAACTTCACAAAAGAGGAAGTGTTCTGTTTTCCCGGCTTGCAGGATGCTTTCGACGAATCGAAAATGTTGTTTAACGAAGCAGATTTGAATCCAGAGCACGCTGATACTGCTGCCTTAAATAAGTTTTGGAAATCGATTGGCGAGCTGTTCCACAACCCCGGTCCAGAATATATGATGCCGGAAGGAGTCGATTTCAGGACGTTTTACGACAGTACCGCCCATTTCAAAGAAGTCGACGATTATCTGGCCATTAAGTATAGCGACCCAGAATACTGGAAGAAGACTCCCGGATATTGGTTTATGAGATTAGGTGTCGCCCTATTCATTGCGACTCGTCAGGCGAAAGCGGTGGATGAACTTTTATACGAAGAAGCTGTGAAACAGGTTAAGGAAACCGGGGGGTTAGAAGAGGTGAAGGATATTGATGGATCTCTTCAATCTATGTTTACAGACACGAAAGGAATAGACACACTCTCTATGAAAGAGCAGGCAGACACGCTTTACCGGATGATACGCGACGGGAAAAATGGCACTACACGCCGAAAGTATCAGAGAGTCTACAAGGCCTATATGAGCAACGACACTTGTCAGTTTGCAAAACTTCTGGCAGAAAACCTTGATTTTTTTGGAGGCAAGAGCAACTCTCATGAAAAAGAAATGCTCAACGACCGAAATGCAGCATGGATTCCCGTCATCAAGGAGAACATCGCCAAGCGGCCCTGCATGATAGCCGTCGGCTGCCGCCACCTGATGGGCCCGGCATCGCTGATTGCCATGCTGCGGCGCGAAGGATATACTGTCGAGCCTGTAACGAAAAAGAATTAACTCTTCCAACGACACACGTTAAGTTCGTCAACTTAACGTGCTTAGTTCGCAAACTTAACGTGCCGTGTTTGCTAACTTAACGTGCCAAGTCTTCAAAGGCCTTGTTCCTCATTTGGCGAAGAGCTGTTCAGAAGGGCATTTCATGACATTTCTCGCATCCTTTTTTGCTTATTACAGAATATTTTGTACCTTTGCACAGATTTAGGATAACACATGGACACTATATACAATCTTTTCTCTCAGCTCAGTTCCGTGCTATGGGGCTGGCCTATGATTATTTTACTGCTGGGTACACACATTTTCCTCACCATTCGCCTACGCGTTCCCCAGCGCCGTTTGTTCACAGGCTTACGTCTCTCGGTGCAGAAGGACAAGGGTGCGAATGGCGATGTGTCACAGTTCGGAGCCTTAGCTACAGCTATGGCTGCCACTATAGGAACGGGTAACATTGTCGGCGTTGCAACGGCTGTGGCGCTTGGCGGACCGGGCGCTGTGCTGTGGTGCTGGCTGACAGGCATCTTTGGCATGGCGACGAAGTATGCTGAGAGTCTGCTGGCCGTGAAGTATCGCGTGCGAGACAGCAACGGCCGAACCTACGGAGGTCCCATGTATGCCCTTGAGCTCGGTCTTGGCATGAAGTGGCTGGCACTTGCGTTTGCCGTCTTCACAGCCCTTGCCAGCTTCGGCATCGGCTGCACCGTACAAGCCAACTCCATCGCGCTCCTGGCGTACAAGACCTTTGGCATCCCGACATGGATCATAGGTCTGTCCCTCTGTGCCATTACTGCTCTTGTCATCATTGGCGGCGTGAAGTCCATCGCCCGTGTCTGCACCATCTTCGTGCCCATCATGGCTGGCTTCTACGTACTGGGTTGTCTGTTTATTCTCTACATGAACGGCAGTTTCGTCTGGCCTGCCATACGTCTCATCGTCGAGTCAGCCTTCAATCCAGAGGCAGCGGGCGGCGGCTTTGTGGGCTCTACGCTAATAATAGCAGCCCGATACGGTTTAGCCCGCGGCTTGTTCTCCAACGAGAGCGGCATGGGCAGCGGCCCCATTGTGGCAGCCACAGCACAGACACGCAATCCCGTCCGGCAGGCTTTGGTTTCGAGCACAGGCACTTTCTGGGACACCGTCGTCATCTGCGCCCTCACCGGTCTCGTCATCGTCAGCAGCATCTTGGCTTATCCCGACATCAGCTATGCCGACGGTGCAGCCTTGACGAAGATGGCTTTCTCCAAGATACCATACATCGGAGCGCCTCTGCTCTCCTTCGGCATCCTGACCTTCGCCTTCAGCACCATCCTCGGCTGGAGCTACTATGGCGAGAGTGCCGTCACCTACATCGAGCGCAAGTACAGCCTCTGCATCTACCGCATCCTCTATATCTTGGCACTCTTCTTCGGCAGCGTCGTCAGCCTCGACCTCATCTGGGACATTGCCGATTCGATGAACGCACTCATGGCCATCCCGAACCTCGTAGCGCTGCTCTTGCTGAGCGGTGTTGCTGCCAGGGAAACCAACAAGTACCTATGGGGAGGCCGTCTCGACGAAGAAATGGAAGACACACCACTGAACGACAAGACAGACAAATGACTCAGCACGTCCCAACGGAATTAGGCACGAAGCCAATCGGCTCTTTGCTCTGGCAGTACTCCTTGCCAGCCATCATCGCGATGGTAGCTTCTTCTATATATAATATAGTAGATAGTATCTTCGTTGGTCAGGGTTTGGGCGACGAGGCCATCAGCGGAATGGCAGTGGCAAGTCCGTTTATGAACCTGTCGGCAGCCTTCGGAGCAATGGTGGGCGTAGGTGCCAGCACGGTAATAAGCGTCCGTTTGGGACAAGGGAAATACGAAGAGGCTCAGCACATCCTGGGCAACACGATAAGCCTGAACATCATCCTCGGCATTGTGTTCACCCTTGCCTGCCTGCCTTTCCTGGACGACATCCTCTACCTCTTTGGTGCAAGCGACGTCACCCTACCCTACGCCCGCGAGTATATGTTCATCATCTTGCTCGGCAATATGGTGACGCACCTCTACTTCGGTTCTAACGCCATACTGAGGAGCGCCGGCCATCCGCGCTCAGCTATGGGCTGCACGTTCCTCGCCATCATCGTCAACTGCATACTCGACCCCCTCTTCATCTTCGTCTTCAAATGGGGTATCGAGGGTGTAGCTTGGGCAACCATCATAGCGCAGACCGTCGCCTTCTGCTGGCAACTGAAGCTTTTCAGCCGACCCACGGAACTGCTACACCTGCGCCGAGGCATCTACCGTCTGCGGCTCGACATTGTCCGACAATGCCTTGCCATCGGTCTCAGTCCGTTCCTGATGAACAGTTGCGCCTGCCTCGTCGTGCTTATATGCAACAATCGTTTGCTTCAATATGGAGGCGACATGGCAATCGGAGCTTATGGAATCGTGAACAGGGTGGTCTTCCTCTTTGCCACCATCGTGTTAGGCCTGGTGCAAGGTATGCAGCCCATCATCGGCTACAACTGGGGGGCAAGGCAGAACGACCGTGTCTTCCGTGTGCTTCGCTACGGCATCATCGGAGCAACAGGCATCACGTTCATAGCTTTCCTGACAGGCGAACTCTTCCCGGCTCCCGTCATCCACATCTTCGGAGCCGGTCCCGAGCTGACCGAGAAAGCCGTCCGTGCCTTCCACTTCGTCGTAGCAGCCTTCCCGCTGGTGGGTGCTCAGATGGTCATCGGCAACTTCTTCCAGAGCATCGGGCACGCAGGCAAGAGCATCTTCCTGAGCGTCACACGTCAGATGCTTTTCCTCGTCCCTCTGCTTGCCATCCTACCGGAATGGTGGGGACTGGACGGTGTCTGGCTCTCCATGCCGATAAGCGACACGATAAGCTTCATAGCTGCTACGGCAATGCTCATCTATATGATTAGGAAGATAAAAAGGGATGAAACACATCGGACTGCTTAGCGACACCCATGCCTATTGGGACGACCGCTACCTACAATACTTCGAGCCATGCGACGAGATATGGCACGCTGGCGACATCGGTTCGCTGGAATTGGCCATGCGGCTCAGCGAGTTCCGCCCCTTCAAAGCTGTCTTCGGCAACTGCGACGGCGGTGACCTGCGACGCCTTTACACCGAAAAGCTCCGCTGGACCTGCGAAGGGGCCGACATCCTAATGACCCATATTGGCGGCTATCCGGGCAACTACGACCCGCGTATCAGGCAGCAACTCTTCGCTCATCCGCCCAAGCTCTTCATCTCAGGGCACAGTCATATCCTCAAGGTGCAGTACGACGAGAGACTGAAGCTCTTGCACATCAATCCAGGAGCAGCGGGACTGCAAGGCTGGCACACGGTTCGCACCCTCATTCGCTTCACCGTAGAAGATGCAGCCTTCAAGGACCTCGAAGTCATCGAAATACCAAGATAGGCACCCCCTTATTGTGCGTAAAACTATGTTCTTCGGCATAAACAGCAACTTTTTTCGTCTCTTTTAGCTTTTTTTTACAGGAAAAGCTTGCGTGAACGATGGAAAAGGCTTATCTTTGCAACGAATTATATAAGAAATGAAGACAATATACATCATAGCACTCTGTTTTGCGATGTCCTTCGCACCTGTTTCGATGCTGGCTCAGTCTGAGCGTGACGGCATTGAGGTAAGCGTTTCGGGCATCACACTCAGCATCAATGGTGGCAACGTCCATATTGTAGGTGCCAGCGGTGAGGTGATGGAAGTCTTCAACCTGACAGGAGCAAAAGTCGCCACTGTCCGTATCGACAGCAACGACAAGACGTTTGCCCTGAACCTGCAAAAAGGATGCTACCTCATCAAGGTCGGCAAGATTGTCCGCAAGATATCCGTGCAGTAATCTTTGATGATAATCCCACCCCATGCTCCCCTCTCTTGGAAGTGGTCAGATAAGTACACGTACTTATGGGGATAAGTACACGTACTTAGTCGGATAAGTACACGTACTTATGGCAACAAGTACACGTACTTTTTTCCATAGGGGAATTTTTGGCGGATTCTCAAATAATTTACGTTTCGGAAGTTATAAGATGAAGTTAAAAAGGGAGTTATGCGCTTCGCGCAGGAAGTTCTTGGATGCTCTAGCACCAAGGCGCGCTACTAAGGGCGCGGAGAAGCCAGCAAGCTGG
>OMSJ01000027.1 GCA_900313705.1 uncultured Prevotellaceae bacterium | reverse complement strand
GGCTTAGTTTTGTTAATGCGCTTGTTCCGGGGGCTAACACCCCCGTCTGTGGTCTATCGCGCCTTGACTTCGTCGACCTTTGGTTCGGCGCTTTTCCCCCGTACTCCAAAAGTTTGTTTTGTGGTTTTATGCTCGTTGAAACTGTAGGTGCAGGGGAACAAGGGCAGTCTTATGACTCAACTACCTATGGAGTATAGTTTGATTGTTCATGTACTTGCAATTGCATATACATGAACATGCAATTGCAAGTACATGAACAATCAAACCCCATAACCTGTGACCTTGCTCCACGCGGGCAGGCTAATAAGCTAAAAAGCCACTTACCTCCAGCCTTCGAGGTCGGCTTCGGGGAAGAGGTCGGGGTTGAACATCGGCTCCTTCCCTTCCTTGCGCTGCTCGCGAAAGTCTTTCAGCAAGCGGAAGGCATAGCGGCTCAGGAGCAGGACGGCAACGAGGTTGGTGATGGTCATCAAGGCCATGGCGAAATCCACGATGCCCCATGCCTGCTGCAAGGTCATAAAGCCGCCAAGCAGCACCACTATGCCGCTGAGCAAGCGGAACAGCGTCACTGCCCAAGGCTTCTTCGTGATGTAGCGGACATTCGTCTCCCCGTAGAAGTAGTTGGCGATGATGGTGCTGTAGGCAAAGAGGAAGATGGCGGCCGTGAGGAACCAAGCTCCGAAGCTGCCTAAGTGGTGGTTCATCGCATGACGCGTGAGGATGATACCGTCGGTGCCTTCCGAATAGAGTCCGCTCAGCAGGATGATGAAGGCGGTGCAGGTACAGATGACGAGCGTATCCGTGAAGACGCCCAGACTCTGCAGCAGACCTTGCGACACGGGATGTGGAATAGTGGCAGTGGCCGCAGCATTCGGGGCGCTTCCCTCGCCTGCTTCGTTCGAGAAGAGTCCGCGCTTCACGCCTTGCATCACAGCGATGCCCACTGCACCGCCAGCCGCTTGTTCCCATCCGAAAGCGCTCCGCACGATAAGGCTCAGCATGGCAGGTATCTGCGAAACGTTCACGACGAGGATATAGAGCGCCAGCAGTATGTAGCCGAAAGCCATAACGGGCACGATTGTTGCGCAGAAGCGGGCGATTCGGTGAATGCCTCCGAAGATAATGACGAGCGTCATCAAAGCAAGCCCGATGGCGACGTATGAAGGTGAAACTTTGAAAGCTTCGCCGATGGCATCGCAAAGAGTGTTGCTCTGCACAAGCTGGTTGGCAAGGCCGAATCCATAGATGATGAGCAGAGCAAAAAGGATGCCCATCCAGGGGCGCTTCAAGCCGTACTTCATGTAGTAGGCCGGACCGCCGTAGAAACTCTCTTTCCCGTGTCGCTTGAAGAGCTGGGCGAGCGTGGCCTCCATGAAGGCTGTGGCGGCTCCGAGCAACGCCATCACCCACATCCAGAAGACTGCTCCTGGTCCTCCTACGAAGATGGCACTCGCCACACCTGCCAAATTGCCTGTGCCTACCCTTGAGGAGAGACTGATGGCAAAGGCTTGAAAGGAAGAAACCTTAAACTTTCCAAAACTTTCACTGCTCTCGCTACTCGGCCTGAACAGGTTCCTCAGCATCGTCGGCAGCATCGTGAACTGCACGCCACGAAGGTTCCAGGTGAAGTAGAGGGCACAACCCACAAGCATCGTAATGACAACGTAGGTCCAAAGAAAGTCGCTAAGTGTATTAAAGAACTCCATGGTAAAGGCTTGCTTGATTACGACTGCAAAGGTACGAAAAAGATGTGAAAGGTACAAGAAATCTCCCTCTTCATTCTTTCATTTCCTCATTCCTTCACCGTGAGTCTGGCGAACCTGAGCATGAGGACCTTGGTGCCGGCATTGTCAAAGCGGACGGTGGCCTTGGCATCGATGCCTGACCCCTCAATGGACTGCACAACACCTTGGCCGAAGCGGTCGTGAAGGACAACTGAACCTACCTTCAGACCCTCCCTCGTAAGGAGGGAAGCTGATAGTTTCTCCGCCTGTCCGGTTGGATCTGCAATCCGACCGATTTGATTAGGAGCATTTGAAATGCGATTTGCCGGTTGCTGGGATTGCAAATCCCTATACCCGTTCCTGCCGGATTGCAAACCCGGCTGAACAGGAGACCTGCCACTATTCTCTTGCTCCTTGCTCCTTGCCCCTTGCCCCTTATAATACTCTTGCGGTATCTCACGGATGAAGCGGCTGGGACTGGAGTACTCCATCTTGCCGTTGCGGAAGCGCGACTTGGCATAGGTGATAATCACCTGACGCTCTGCTCTGGTCAGGGCCACGTAGAAGAGGCGTCGCTCCTCCTCGAGGGCACGAGGCGATTCCGACGTCATCTCGCTGGGGAAGAGTCCTTCCTCCAGTCCGGCAATGAAGACGACAGGGAACTCCAAGCCTTTGGCGGAGTGGATGGTCATCAGGCTGACGGTGTCGGCATCCTGGTCTGTCTTGCTGCGGTCGAGGTCTGTGGCAAGACTCGCCTCCTGCAGATAGTCGGCAAGAAGCACTCCTCGGCCTTGCTCGCGGTTGTCCTGGACAAAGGCGGCAATGCCGTCTATCATCTCCTGCAGGTTTTCCTGCCGCGACACATCCTCGGGCTCGTGACCGCTGAAGATGTAGTCCTGCAGACCGCTCTCCTTGACGATACGCAGGGCCAGGGTGTAGGCATCGTCGGCAGCAACACTGTCGTGGAAGGAGGCTATCATGTCGCGGAAATCTGTGAGACGCTTCAAGGTTCCGGCATTGAAGCCGTGAGACCCTCCCAAACCTTCCCTTAAAGGGAGGGCTTCCTTTGCGGAAAACTCGCCTGATTTCTCCCCCTTTAAGGAGGAGTTAGAGAGGGTCCCCAAAGCTTCCCAAACCGTGGTTCCTGCCTCGGCAGCTATGGCAAAGAGCTTCTTCACCGTGGTGTCGCCAATGCCACGGGCTGGCTTGTTGATGACGCGCCGCAAGGCCTCCTCGTCGCTCGGGTTGACCGAAAGACGTAGGTAGGAAAGCATGTCCTTGATTTCCTCACGCTGATAGAAAGACATGCCGGCATAGATGCGGTAGGGCACACGTCCGTAGAGGAAGCTGTCCTCCAACTTGCGGCTTTGGGCATTGGTGCGGTACAGCACGGCGATGCCCTTGTATGGGATGCCGGCACGGTGGGCACGCTGCACCTCGCGCAGGATGATGTTGGCCTCGTCGATGTCGCTATAGGCAGAAAAGAGCGCGATGGGGTTGCCTATCTCCTTCTCGCTGAAGACCTGCTTCTTTATCTGCTCGCGATTGTTGCGGATGAGGCTGCCTGCAGCGTTGACGATGGTCTGGGTGGAGCGGTAGTTGCGTTCAAGCTTGAAGAGACGTGAGCCGGTGTAGGCTTCCTGGAAGTGCAGGATGTTGTCGATGTCGGCTCCGCGGAAGCTGTAGATGCTCTGTGCATCGTCGCCAACGACACAGACGCGCTGCCGTCGGTTGGTGAGGAGCCAGACAATCTGGTGCTGAGCGAAGTTGGTGTCCTGATACTCATCGACGAGAACAAAATGGAAGCGCTCCTGCCATGCGTCTGCCACCTCGGGATTGTGCTTCAGCAGGAGCCACATATTGAGAAGCAGGTCGTCAAAGTCCATCGCGTTGGACTGCTTCAACCGTTCCTGATAGCGGTTGTATATCTCGGACATAAGTGTACGCTTCGTCATTTGGTCGCTGTCGCGGAACTCACGGACGGAGTTATAGGCTGAGGGCAAGACTAAACGGTTCTTGGCAGCGGAGATGCGGCTCTGCACAGCACTGGGCTTATAGACTTTCTCGTCGAGGGACATCTCGCGGATAATCAGCTTCAGTAGGCTCAGACTGTCGTTAGTGTCGTAGATGGTATAGTTGGCGTCGTAGCCAAGGCGATGCCCTTCGAAGCGGAGGATGCGGGCAAAGATGCTGTGGAAGGTGCCCATCCACAGTTTCTCGGCTTTCTCAGGCGAAACGAGCGTGGCAATACGTTCGCGCATCTCGCGGGCAGCCTTGTTGGTGAAGGTCAGGGCAAGGATATTCCATGGCTGCAGGCCCTGCTCCAGAAGGTAGGCAACTTTATAGGTCAGGACACGTGTCTTCCCACTGCCTGCACCTGCGATGACAAGCGAAGGAGCATCGATGCAAAGCACCGCCTCGCGCTGACTGTCGTTTAATTCATAATTCATAATTCACAATTCATAATTAAGCCTACGCTCTTAGCTTCACAATTCACAATTCATAATTGGAGAAACCAGTCATTTGCAGCAGCAAGAACAACCAAACCTTAATCTTTAATCCCTAATCCTTAATCCTTAATCTTTTTAAGAATTCATATATTGTAAGCATTGCCAGCAGAAAGACAGGACGATGGCAAAGGGAATGGCAAGGGGATGACGGCTGATGCCGTAGGTGAGCATTGACATCCAGGACTCGCGTTTGCCGTGGCCGTAGCAGAGGCAGAATGCCAGGAAGGAGAGCCACACGAGGAAGGGGAACCCGTCCATCAGTGGACTGCCTACGATGCCGCCCGTGATGCTGAGCAACGGACTGTCGGGAGCTATGGCAGCAAGCAGGATAGCTATGAGCACGACAAGATAGACGGCAACATAGCGAAGGAAACGGGACTGACGGACTGTCTGTCCGAAGGGGAGCAAGCTCTTCTGTACCGCACCCAAGAGCATGAGGCAGCAGAGGACAAGCATCACCAGACGGCTGTGAAGAGAGTCGGCAGCGTGACGGCATAGCCATCGCAGACCTTCGCCGTCGAGCAGACTACGGCAAGGCACACCCAGTGCCGACAGCACCCACGAAAGGAACGGCAGCATGGCTGCCAGTACCAGACAGGAGACGAAAGCTCGCTTGTTGTTCGTCATTGTTCGTCGGCAACGAGGTTCTCGGGGTCGATGATGTGCAGTTGGATAGCGCGGACAACGAGACGCACGGCATTGACGCCGCTCCGTTCACGCTCAGAGAACAGACGGTTCGTGAGGTCCACTTGCCGCTTCTCCAGACTCTTTGTGCTGAAGGGCATCTGGCGCAGACCGGCTATCATGTCCTTCGTGTAGCCGAGGGCAAGATGACGGAGGAAACGCTCGTCGTACTCGTCAATCTCATACTCGACGAAGGCATCGACGGCAGCCTGCTCGCGGCACACTATTTTGCGGAAGCGAGCCATCACCTTCTCGAGGAAAGGTTCGTTGAAGACCAGATGCCGACCATGCATGACCTGCACCACGTCGTCGCGCTGGAGGAGGTTGCCTGTCTTGAGGATGATGCCGTCGGCCCCGGCACTGAGTACCTCTACCCAAAGGCGTTCGTTGAGTATCTCGCCAGTGAAGACGAGAATCTTCATGTCGGCATAGCGTGTGCGCAACTGACGGCATATATCGACACCGACGGTGGTGCTGCCGCCCAGTCCGAGGTCGAGCAGGACAAGGTCGGGCTGACCGTCGCGCATCAACTTCCAAAAGTCGCTTTCGCCTTGTGCCGTGCCTATAATCTCTGCCTCCGGCACTTCGGTCTGCAGGATTTGCTGGGTACCCTTGAGCTCCAGCTTGTCGTCCTCGACGATGATTACCTTGAAGTTTTCCATATATGGGTTCTTTATTTCGTTATGACGTTATTTCGATATTACGATATTACGTTGAAGCAACGAGAAGGCAATCCTGTAGCCATGCTCTGTGTTCTCTGCCACGAGACGAAGCCCGGGATGTCCGCAGGCAGCATCGTGTTCGCGTACTATCTGGCGCATGACAAGATACTCCAACCGCTCTGTCTGTGGCGAGAAGAGGTCCGAGAGCTCTTCTGGCTTAAGCCTCTGCCCAGGTACATCACATATTATATATATCATGCCTTCGTGCTGTTCTGCTGAAAGCGTAACGCTCTTCGGCACTACGGCAAACATCTGGTCGAGGAACAGCCGGAGCAACATCCCGTCGCCCTTGACGCTGGCATCGGTCTGCCTACACTCTATGCCGTACGACTGACTGGCATAGGCAAAGAGGTCGCTGACGGAGATTGCCTGCACACGCAAAGGCGACTGGTCAATCTGTCGCTGAGCCTGTTCATATAGGAGCATATAGATGTGGCGGTAGTAGGTAACAAGGCTGAGTAGAGAGGAGTTAGGGCTGGACGTCTCCTCTGCGAGAGGAGCTTTAGAGGGGTCAGCCATCTGCTTGATGCGCGAAGGGAAGTACATCGTCTCGTGCTTGATGGTGCTGAGCGAGTTGTCGAGTATCTGGTTCATGACATACAGGCGGTCGTGCTCGAAGCGCCAGCGCTGTGTCTTATCCTCTGTATCCTCTGCGGCAGTCTCAGCTTCTCGAACCTTTGCCAGACCTGCAGAGAACTCTTGCCTCAACCTTTGCACCGGCTGCTGGAGCTGGGGCTGGCTGAGGCTACGAATGACGGTCTGCAACTCGTCGTCGAGGGTTGCCGCATTCTCGGGGAAAGACTGCAGCACAGAGGTAAGGCGCTGATAGAGGTCGTCGAGCGAAGCACGATGGCGCAGGCGATGACGCAGCACCACCATATAGAAAAGAGCGAGGGATGCTATGAGCAGCAGGACAATCAGGACATAAAGCACACGCGAGTCAGCAGTCATCTTCTCCAGCCGCTGACAGTCGGATGCCAAGGAACCGTCGGTGCTGTAGAGTCGGTGCAGGCGGACACACTCGGCATTGCTCTTCCGATAGGCATCCCACCAGCCAAGAGCCTGAGCAGCTATGGCCTGCTCGTTATATAGAGAAACGAGCATAGGCGTATCTACTGGTTCTTCCATCATGCGGATGGCGCTTTCAGAGTAACGATAGGCATCGGCATATCGTCCGTGCAGGTTGGCTGTGAAGGTGGAGTCGTAGAGCTCACCACAATTCAAAGGGCGGGAGGCATGGACGAGGGGGCTCAAAAGGAGGAACAACAAGGAGAGCACTCGCGGCAGGCGGAACCAGAAGCGGCTGCCCTTCCCAAGCTGACTTTCCACACCGAAGTCGCAGACGTTGAAGCGCGACGACAGTTTCTTGTAGCTGCCTATGATGCCCTTGCAGTTCATAATGCCAAAGCCAAAGCCTTTACCTACATCAGGTGTTCCCAGACGCTGCGGGTCATAAACCTTGCTGTCGTTGAGCGTTTGCACGTCTTCCGGCGAGAGTCCTATGCCAGTATCGCAGACGCCGACCTCAACATAGTCATCGGTAGCATCAAGCACGACAGAAACCTTCCCACCAGCTGGGGTGAACTTTCGGGCATTATCGACCAGCGTATTGACCATAAAGAGCGTCAGAGGCTTGTCGGCCTTTACCTGAAGTGTGGTCTCCGGCACCTCGAGGGTGAGCTGCTGCTGGGAGAAGGCATACTGCTGCATGGAGATGACATGCAGCACGTCGGACAGAGGGAAGCGCGTCACCTGCAGGCTGAGACGTCCCTGCTGTACCTGTATCCACTCTGTCAAACGGTCGTTGATGTTCATCATGCCAGAGCAAAGCTCCTGTATGTATGAGAGGTGGGGAGCTGCATTCTCCCCTTTTTCGTCGAGTTTCCTGACTTCTGCAATAACGCGGTCCAGGTAAGGGATGATGGCATAGACAACGGACAGCTTGGTGCGCTGCAAGATGTGTCGCTGCTGCTGCTGAAGGATGCGCTGCTGCATGACCTCGCACGCTTCCTTACTTTCTTCCAGCCTTTCCTCGCTTTCCAGCACGAGTTGTTGCAATCGCTGCCGAGCTTGCTGACAGTCCTCGCTGGACCCTATCTTGCGAACACGTTGCTCGAAGGAGCGTGAACGATGTCCCAACTGTCGGTAATAAAGGACAGAGAGGACGACCACTACGACCACAAGCAGCAGGAGCAAAAGGAACTGTATCTGTTCGCCACGAGCCTCCTGCTTGAGCAAAGCCTTACGGCTGTCGAGCTCACGGTTCTGGCGTGACTGGTCGAGCAAGTCGAGGTATGTGTTACGATGAGAGTCGGCCAGCGTCTTGTCGCCTAAAGCACTATAGGTTAGGCTGAGATTCTCGTGGATGCCAGCCAGCCAGGGTATCACCTGATAGGGCGAGCGGCGATAGTCGGAAGCCAGGTGCAAGGCGGAACGGAAGCTCCTGAGTGCTTCGTCATACCGGCCAGCGGCGAAATACACTTCGCCAAGCGTTCGCAAGGCACAGGCGGTCTGGAAGAGGTCGTTATACTGACGGAAGAGCGATACGGCATGGTGAGAAAGGGCTGCCGCAAACTGATAGCGGGAGGGAAGCTCATGGTCGGACTGCCAACGCTTGTGGTGCTCGTAGAGATAACTGTAAGCATCTAGGCGCTGCTGCTTAAGCAGGGTGGCACGAAGCGAGTCGGCAACCATGGCAGAAAGCGACTGGAGGGCATTGGCCTCGAAGTAAGCGAAGTGACGGACCCTTGCCAAGGTATAGACGCTGATGAGGTGGTCGAACTCTGCGATGGTCACCTCTTCGGGCGTTCCTTCCACAAGCCCGCCGCTGCCCAGCATGTAGTGATAGTAGAGCCATTGCGTCGTATCTGTCTCCAGATTGACATACCTTGCTGCCTCATCTATCTCTTGCCGAGCTGCATCGTCCTGCCCAAGATAATAATAATAGGTAGAAGCCACGATGTGGAACTCTGTCATGGCATAGTGCAGGCGGAGCCTCTGACGTTGCGTGAGGCTGCTTTCCTCGGAAAGGATACGTTGCAGACGCTTCTGTGCACGCAGGCGGCTGTCGAAGAACGACTTCCCGTGGCCTATGCGTTGCATGACCTTCATGGTCAGGACATCGGCACAGAGCAGTTCCAACTGGTTGCGGCTCAAGCTGTGCACCTTCCGCAAGAGGTGGAGCGCCTGGTCGTAACGCATCTGCTGATAGGCAACGTAGGCCATGTTGTTGAGTGCCTCTGCCTGTGCGTCGGAATCTCCTGAGGAAAGGGCATAGGCTTCCTTTGCTGCCTGAAGTGAGGCAGATACATCTGTATAACGCAACTGGTAGGCCAAGTCATTCGCCTCTTCTGCAAGCATCGCATCCCTTTCGCTGACTGACGTACAGGCAGCGAGGACAAGAAGGATGGAGAAGAGAATACTGCGAATGTTCATCTGACTGGCTTAGGGAGTGAAGGCAAACAGCGTTGCACGGATGACGATATAGACGAAGATGAGGGGGAATACGAACAAGAGCGGGAGCAAGTCGGACCGTCGATACCCTGTTGCCGTGTAGAAAGAGGTGACAGCATGGGCTGTGATGTTGAGACGTTTGCTGAGCCAGAGGTACAGCTGATAGACCACCAAGCCACAGAAGATGCCCCACAAGGTTCCCATCAGGATGTCGAGGGGATAATGGACGCCAAGATAGATGCGACTGTAACTTGCCAGACATGCATACAGCAGGAGCAGCAGGCTGGCCTTCCGACAGCGGAAGAGGAGCATGAAGAAGACGCTCAGGCCAAACGTATTGGAGGCATGACTGGAGATGAAGCCATAGAGTCCGCACCGATAGTCGTTGACCAAGTCGATGACGTTAGCAAGTTCCGGTTCCTGCGAAGGGCGCAGTCTGTGGAAGTATGGCTTGCAGAAGCCGCTGGCAAACTGGTCGCAGAGTGTCACAAGCAAAGCGACCATGGCGATGATGAGCAGGATGCCTCGCCACTTATTGTTCCTGATGATTGCATAAAGCAGGCACAGGAACATGGGAATCCACGTTGGTGTCTCGGTAATAGCCATCATAGCGCCATCGAGGAAAAGGGATGAAGAACCGTTCAACGCAACGAGAAGTTCCTTGTCCCATTGGATAATCTGTTCAATCATGGTCGTGCTTTGTATAGGTTATATAATGGTCAGCGGCCTCATATAAGGTCGAAGGCTTTCTTGGGAATCCATCCTACTTTGCCGTCGGCGATGCTTACTTCGCACCACTCCTTGAGGCTGCTGTCGCGTATCTCCACTTTGGAGCCTTCGTGGAGGACGAAGAGGTCGTTGCCGTTATCGGCAGGTGTGCTCTTGACGGTTACTGCGGGTGTGGTGATGATGCCGCTTGTGTGTGTCTGCTTGAAGTCCTTCTGCTTCGTGGCACATACGTTTGCGAGGACGGAGAGGAGCAGCAGGATAATGGCAGCAGAGAAGGTCACCTTCCTCATCGTCATGCTGCCTGCCACCCAGAAGAAGAGCAGGGAAGCCAGCATGAGGATAAAGCTGAGCAAGGCAATCGTGGTCCATGTGCGTAGGCTGAACCAGTTCGTCATAGCCCGGAAATAGGTGAAGAGGATGAACTCATGCTGTGGGACGATCTTGTCGATGGTCTTGCTTCGTGCCATTTCAAGGTTGACGAAGATGTCCTTGTCGCTTGGATTGAGCTTCAGGGCACGCTCGAACCAGAGGACGCTATGTGCTATGTCGTCGATACGATAGTAGGCACAGCCGAGATTATAGCAGACATCGGAAGTAGGATTCTGTTCTGCCAGCTTGCCATACAGCTTGACTGCCGCTTCGTAGTCAGCTCGGGCATAGGCGCTGTCGGCCAATGTCTTTGTCTCTGAAAGGCTGGCAGCCTGCATCGAGGCAAAGGCGAAGGCAAGAAGGAGGGAGAGTATGTAGCGTTTCATCGTTTTTACTTTTTTTCTTTTCAACTCTTTATCTTTTAACTCTTCAACTTTTAACTTTTCATAGAGGCATTCATCCTTGTTATCACGTCGGAAGCCTGCTGATAAATCTTCTCCTTCGTCAGGTTGGCGTCGCTGGAGGGAGCGTATCGTGCGAACTCACAGTCGCTGAGGACTGCGATGAAGGCTTCGACTACGGACGCTTCTACGCCGCGTTCGGTGAGCTTGCTTATGACGTTGTCCTTGTTGAGCTCATTGGTTGGGAGGGAGAGTTTGTCGCCTGCATAGCCGAGCAGCGCGCGCATCACTTCGTCGTAGAAGGCGGCATCGTTCTTTTCGCGCATCAGCTTGGAGGCTTGCTTGAGGCGTCGCGATGCGACCTTTCCTGCTTTGCGTCCCTTGACGCTCCAGGAGTTCGGGTTCTGCTTCTGCCTGTGTCTCAGCCAAAGGAAGGCGATGACGAAGGCTGCGAAGAGCAGGGCGTAGGTGAGCCAATAGGCGGTAGTGCCGAAGAAGTCGTCTGCTTCCTGGCTCTCCAGCTTGCCGAGCTTGATGAAGCGGATGTCGTTGCTGAGGACGTTCAGGTCTTCCTGTTCGCGGGTATAGGCAACGGGATGTCCCTTTGCTTTGGCTACTGCGAGGCTGAAGGAGTCTGTGCGTACGGTATTGTACTTTGCTTTTTCGGGGTCGAAGTAGCAGAACTCGACGGGCGGAATGGTGAACTTACCTCCGTGACGGGGCACGATGACATAGTCGTAGGTGATGTTTCCCTTGGAGCCCGTAGGCGTGTTGGTTGTCTTGTTATTCTCTTTAGGGTCATAGACTTCGAAGTCCTGTGGGAAGCGGATGGTGGGTGCCTTCATCAGCTTCATGT
The DNA here is from genome assembly GCA_900313705.1 of uncultured Prevotellaceae bacterium. Taxonomy (GTDB): domain Bacteria; phylum Bacteroidota; class Bacteroidia; order Bacteroidales; family Bacteroidaceae; genus Physcousia. The sequence goes on along the minus strand of OMSJ01000027.1, from coordinate 17,529 downwards.
TGCCCTGTCCGCTCACGACGAGTCGCAACGTGGCGGCATCGTTGGCGTTAACCTGTTCGGGAGTCAGGGTGGCAGAGATGCTGAACTTGCCCACGGCACCCGAGAAGTTGTCGGGCTTCGGCTGCGGCAAAGGCAGGACTTCTATCTCGATGGCTGGTGTGGAGATCTGCTTGCGCACGACTTGCGACAAGCTGCCTCCGCCGAAGAAGATGTCGAAGGGGTCCATGTTGTGGTTCTGGACCTCTACTTGTGTGTCGAAAGTAATGCTGGGAATCTTCACCTTGCCTGTCTTCTGGGGGAAGAGGACGTACTGCTTCCAGATGGCAGTCCCGTAGTTCCTGCCGTTGACGCGTTCGTACTTGAGCGAGAGTTGCGTCGAGCGGTCCATCTCCTGCACGTGGCAACCGTCTATCTGGGGCATTTCACCCGATATCTGCTGAATGTTGACCAACGTGAAGAGCTTGTAGGTGAGCATGACGGCTTCCTGCTCATAGATCTTCTGACGGTTGGCTGTGACGGTCATGTAGAGTTCCTTGCCGCTTATCTGTCCGCTTTCCGAAGCGCCTTGCTGCTGGCGGGCATTGCCTCTCTGCTGCGAGCCGGAGGGCTGCTGGCTCTGCTGCTGGCTGGCTGGGAGCACTTCGATGCTGGCCGTTCCGCTCTTGACGGCTTTTCCCCCGACCTGGATGGTGGCAGCAGGCACCTTGAGTGTTCCCTCCGATGTCGGCACGACGGTATAGGTGAAGGTTACGGTACTGCTCTGTGTCGTGCGGCCATTTGTCATCGAGAAGCTGCTCGAGCGGCTGGTGCTGGGACCGTAAAGGACGTTGAAGCCAGCGAAGTCTCCGACCTGGAAGTCTTCCACGTCCGATGTGTTGGCGATATAACTGATGCGGATGCGCTGCCCTACTTCTGCCTGGGACGGCGCCTGAACCTTGAGTGTCACCTGGCCACAGACCGTGCTCAGCACAAGGAATAATAGAACGAATATGGTGTATGCTCTTTTCATCTTACGTTGTCTCTTTCAACTTAACGTGTACCTAGTTGGATAACTACGTGTACCTAATTGAATAACTACGTGTACTTATTGAGATAACTACGTGTACTTATTGGGATAACTACGTGTACTTATTTGGATAACTACGTGTACTTATTTGAACTGCCCGACAGCCTACCATTGCTTTTGCAGACGTTTCTTCTGGCGCTGCTGCTGTGCTCGCTGTATCTTTTCCTGCGTGGCTTTCTCGTCCTGCATAGCGGCGTTGAGCATCTGCTCGGCGTTCTCGCGGCTCATCTGCTCTGGCTGAGGTTGCTGCTGTTGTTGCTCTTCTTTCTTTTCTTGTTGCTGTTGTTGCTGCTGTTGTTGCTCTTGTTCCTTCTTCTCTTCCTTCTGCTGGTCCTGCTGGTTCTGCTGGTCCTGGTTGCTTTGGTTCTTCTTGAGTTGGAAGAGGCTCAAGGCGTAGTTGTAGCGTGTTTCGTTGTTCGAGGGGTCGTTGCGCAAAGAGTTCTGGTAGCAAGCCACAGCCTTGTCGAACTGCTTGGCACTTTGCAGGACGACGCCCATGTTGTGATATATCTGAGCCAGGCGGGTCTTGTCCTTCTCCAGACGCGCCGCCGTCTCGTACTCCTTCATGGCGTCTTCAGCCTTGTTCTGATAGAGGAGGGCGTTGCCGAGGTTGAAGTGTGAGATGGGGTTCGTGTTGTCCTGCTCGATGGCCTTCTGATACTCGACCTGCGCTTTGTCGTAAATGCTGTCGCGCATCAGGCGATTGCCTCGGCGTATGTAGTCCCTGTCGGTCTGTGACATAGCTGCCAGGCTGAAGAAGAGCAGGCAAACGGCTGTCGGCACACGTCCTCGGCGGAAGAGATTGCCGAGCCAGGTCGATTTGCTCTCCCTCTCGAGCAACAGGACATCGATGAGCAGGAAGAGGAGTCCGATGAGGATGAAGCCCTGGAACTGCTCGTCGTACTCGCTGTATATCTGGGTCTCTATCTTGGCTTTGGCGAGGCGGTCGAGCTGCTCAGACAGCTTCTTCTGAGCCGAGCTGCTGTTATCGACATAGATATAGGAACCGTTTCCTGCGGTAGCTATCTCGCGACACATCTCTTCGCTCAGCTTCGAGATGACCGTATTGCCTTCCTCGTCGATGATGTACTGCCCGGTGCCCGGGATGGGGATGGGCGCTCCGCCAGGATTGCCGATGCCCAGGACATAGACACGCACCCCGCTTGCCGCAGCTTTCTTGGCAGCCTCGACTGCTCCGCCCTCGTTGTCCTCACCATCGGTGATGATGAAGATGGCGCGCGAGACGTCTTCCTGCTGAGTGAAGCTACGCATCGATAGGTTGATGGCCTCCGCTACGTCCGTGCCCTGCACGCTAATCATAGAGGGCGATATGGTCTCGAGAAACATCTTGGCACTCACGTAGTCGCTCGTGATGGGCAACTGCACGAAGGCTTGTCCGGCAAAGACAATCAGGCCGATCTTGTCGTCCCTCATGCCGTCCACCATGTTGCTGACCATCATCTTAGCCTTCTCCAGTCGGTTGGGCTTTACGTCCTCGGCAAGCATGGAGTTGCTGACGTCGAGCGCGATGATAGCCTCTATGCCCACACGCTCGCGGGTGTCGAGGCGCGTGCCGAACTGCGGACGGGCCAGAGCAACGATGAAGGAAGTCAAAGCCACCATTCCCAGCCAGAACTTCACCTCTGGTCTCCAACGCGACACACCCAGGAAGAGTTGCCTCGTCAGGTCAGGGTCGCCGAAGCGCTTAAGCTGCCTCTTCTTCTTATATATAATATAATAATGTATAGCGGTCAGCGCCAAGAGCACTAACAGCAAGTACAGATATTGTGGACTTTCAAAGCGAAACATCGAGGTAATTTACTATTTAAGTATTTACGATTTACTATTTTTTAGTTATGAACGAAGAGTTAAGAGTGAAGAATAATGTATTCTCCTGTTCCCTACATGTAACTCTGATTCTTCACTCTTCGTTCTTCACTCTTCACTCTTTTATGGTATCTTCTTCAATATCGTGTTCCTCAGCAATATCTCCAGCACGAGGCACAGCACGCTGATGAGCAGGAACATGCCGTAGGCTTCGTAGCGCTTGGAGTACTGCTTGACGTTCATCTTGGTCTTCTCCAGCTTGTCGATTTCCTGATAGACATCATGCAGTTTCTGGTTGTTCGTGGCGCGATAGAACTCGCCGTCTGTCTTGCGGGCAATGGTGGCGAGGGTCTCTGTGTCAATCTCAACGGGCATGTTGACGTACTCGATGCGTCCGCCGACGGGGTAGGGATAGCGTGCCGTGCCGTTCGTGCCGACGCCGATGGTATAGACGCGTATGCCGAAGCTCTTCGCGATGTCGGCTGCCGTATTGGGACTAATCTGTCCGCAGTTGTTTGTGCCGTCGGTGAGCAGGATGATGACCTTGCTCTTCGCCTTGCTGTCCTTCAGTCGCGACAAGGCGTTGGCTATGCCCATGCCGATGGCCGTGCCGTCGTCGATGAGGCCTTTCTGTGCCATGTCCACCTTCATGCCGTTCAGCAAGTTCAGGAGAACCGCATGGTCCACGGTCATGGGGCATTGTGTATAGGCTTCGCCAGCAAAGAGCGTCAGACCGATGTTGTCGTCTGGCCGTCCGCTGATGAACTCGAGGGCCACATTCTTGGCAGCCTCGATGCGGTTGGGCTTCAGGTCTTCTGCCAGCATACTCGTGCTGACGTCCATGCAAAGCATGATGTCAATGCCCTCGGTATGCTTGCTGCTCCAACTGTTGGAAGTCTGCGGACGAGCCAAAGCAATCACGGCAAGTGCATAACAGGCAAGCCTTAAGAGGAGCGGCAGATGCAGCAATCTCTGCCTCAGGCTCTTGGGAGCCTGGAACATAGCGGCTGTGCTGCTGACGCGGATGGAAGGCGTCGAAGACTTATGCCGGAACCAATACCATATAATATAAGGTATCGTCAGCAGCAACAGAAGCAGATATAGTGGGTTTTCAAATGTCATAGTTCTTTTCTTTGGTTTCAGGTTTCAGGTCGCTTCGCTTTCAGGTTTCAGGTTTCCTCACCTCATAACCTTATAACCTCACAACCTCATAACCTTATATTACATTAGCAGGTCTGTCGAGCGCCATATTATCCATGCCAGCAGAGCAAGGGAGAGAACGCCGAGCACAATCATTGCCACACGCATTATCTTGACTTGCGTGAGCCGCTTCTGGTCGGTCTCCTTGATGATTTCAGGTTCAGGCTTAGCATTCGGGTCAACCTCTATCTTGGTCTGGTTCACGTATTCCACAGCAGCGACGAGGTTAGCGTCGTTCTCGTTGATGAGGGTGCTGTACTTCGCAAACTTGACGAGGTCTGCCGTACGGAATATCTCGCGCAGCTCGTCGAGTGCCTCCTCGTTGTTCTCCGAAATGAGTCGGTCGATGATTTCGCTCGACGTCATCTCCATCGCGTTGAAGCCGTAGCGGTCGCGGATGTAGTTCCTGAGGGTGTCGGTCAGCAGGGTGTAGTACTCCTTGCTGTCCTCGTCTGCCCACTTGCGCTCGCTCTTGATGCGCTCTATCTCGTCCATTGCCACCTGATGAGGCGGCAGCTTCTTCTTCCGACGGATGAAGCGGACGATGGGTTTGCCGTGCTTGACGTGATACCAGAGGTAGCCTATGCAGGCCAGCATCAGCAGAAAGAGCACGCCGCCGAACACCACCAGTTGCCACTCTTCCCAGAGGAAGGGCAGTTCCATGATGCCGTTAGGCGGGAAGAACTGGTCGAGGTGGAGTGTATCGACATCGACCGTATAGACTTTCAGCGCGAGGCTCTTCGACTCGTAGCGTGTGGTATCGACCACGACCTCCATGGGCGGCAGGTAGTAGAAAGCGCTGTCCCAAGCCGTGATGGTATAGGACTGGCTCACCGTCATGCGTTTGCCGTCGTTGAGGAACGCGGTATCGGGATTGCCTAAATCTACAACTTCTATGTTGGGAATGAGTTCCTGTCCCTTCTTGATGTCGGGCAAACGGAGCTTTTGCTTAGCGTCGAGAGTGACAGAAAGCGTGAGGCCAGTCTGCTGACCGATGAAGAGCTGGAGCGAATCGAGTTTCACATCGACCTGCACTTGCGCCTTGGCAGCCCCCCCGACCCCCTTTAGGGGGAGAAGGAAGCACAGGAGCAAGAAGACCCCCCATCCCCCTTTGGGGGGAGAACTTATAGTTATCAATATATTTCTTATTTCGCGTATCATAATCATATTCTTAATTATTATTCCACTCAAAGGAAGAGGAGCGGGCTTATTTATTCCCCCTAAGGGGGGTTAGGGGGTCCTTCTGTTTGCAAATAGCCCTCTTAATACACTCACATAATCCTGGTCGGTTCGCACGCTGACGGCATCCACCTGGCTGCGGCTGAAGGTATCCTTGAGCCGCATCGTCTGCTGCTTCCACCAGCGAGCCTGTGCCTCGCGGACGGCACGGCTGCTTGTGTCGATGACTTGCTCCTCGCCTGTCTCAGCGTCATGCACCTTCAGCAGACCGATGTTGGGCAACTCGGCCACACGCCTGTCATAGACCTGAATGGCGACAACGTCGTGCTTATGCGACGCGATGGAGAGCGGTTGCAGGAAGGAATGCTGGTCGAGGAAGTCGCTCAGCACAAAGGCGATGCACCTTCTCTTGATGGCTCGTGTCAGGTATTCCAGGGCGTAGGCAACGTTTGTCCGCTGGCTCTCAGGTTTGTAGTCGAGCAGTTCGCGGATGATGTAGAGGATGTGCTTGCGGCCTTTCTTGGGCGGGATGAACTTCTCTATCTTGTCCGAGAAGAAGATGACGCCTATCTTGTCGTTGTTCTGGATGGCAGAAAAGGCAAGTGTGGCGGCAATCTCCGTCACCATGTCGCGTTTGAACTGCTTGACGGAACCGAAGTCGAGGCTGCCGCTGACGTCAACCAGCAGCATGACCGTCAGCTCTCGTTCCTCCTCGAAGACCTTGACATAAGGCTTTCCGAAACGTGCCGTCACGTTCCACTCAATGTCGCGAATGTCGTCGCCGTACTGGTACTCGCGCACTTCGGAGAAAGTCATGCCGCGCCCCTTGAAGGCAGAGTGATACTCGCCCGCGAAGATGTTGCTGCTCAGGCCACGCGTCTTAATCTCGATTTTGCGGACGCGCTTAAGTATCTCAGCAGACCCACCCCGGCCCTCCCTTAAAGGGAGGGAGCTATCATGCTGAACATCACTCATGCCGTAACGCCTCCTTTATCTTATTAATTGTCATATCCGTATCGTATAATACATCTTCATTTGAAAAGCGAATCACCTTATATCCTTTCCCCCTCAAGTATGCCTGTACGCAGTTCGTCATCTGCCTTTTGTCGTGGTTCTGCGTGGTAAGCACCATCCACTTCGATAATCAGTCTCTCGTTTGGCGCAAGGAAATCAACAATGAAGTCACCGATAATGTGTTGTCTTTGAATCTTCACACCCAGCGCATCATGCCGTATGTGCTCCTATAACACCCGTTCTGCCACTGTAGCATTCTTTCGGTTCTCACGGGCGAAAGCCCTGAGTAAAGGTATATGTCGGGCGATGCCGTTTCGTATTTCATCTTTGTCGGCGACCTTTCCCCCTCCCTTTAGGGGAGGGACGGGGAGGGTCTTTTAGGGCACTTCGACCTTATTCACAATCTTGCTGACAATCTCTTCGCTGGTGACGTTGTTTGCCTCTGCCTCGTAAGTGAGGCCGATGCGGTGACGGAGCACGTCGTGAGCCACGCTGCGGACGTCTTCGGGGATGACATAGCCGCGGCGCTTGATGAAGGCGAAGGCACGGGCTGCCAAAGCCAGGTTGATGCTGGCACGGGGCGAACCGCCGAACTCGATGTAGTCCTGTATCTCCTTCAGGCCGTACTTCTCGGGATAGCGTGTGCAGAAGACGATGTCGGCGATGTACTGCTCTATCTTTTCGTCGAGATAGACCTCGCGCACAATCTCGCGAGCCTTCATTATCTCTTCCGTATTGATGACGGGCTTCACCTGTGGCTGCTCACCCTTTATCTGCTGACGGATGATGAGCTTCTCCTCTTCCAGCTTCGGATAGTCGATGACCACCTTGAGCATGAAACGGTCCACCTGTGCCTCGGGCAGAGGATAGGTACCCTCCTGCTCGATGGGGTTCTGCGTGGCAAGCACAAGGAAAGGTTTCGGCAGCTTGAACGTGTTCTTGCCAATCGTCACCTGACGCTCCTGCATGGCCTCGAGCAGAGCACTCTGCACCTTTGCCGGAGCACGGTTAATCTCGTCGGCCAGCACGAAGTTGGCAAAGACGGGGCCTTGCTCGACGAGGAACTTCTCGTCCTTCTGACTGTAGATCATCGTGCCGATAACGTCGGCAGGAAGGAGGTCCGGCGTGAACTGGATGCGGCTGAACTTGGAGTCCACCAATTGAGCCAGCGTCTTGATAGCCATTGTCTTGGCCAAGCCTGGCACACCTTCCAGCAGGATGTGTCCGTCGCTGAGAAGGCCAATGAGCAGGGACTCCACAAGATGCTTCTGCCCAACAATAACCTGATTCATGCCCGTCACCAGGTTTGTGACGAAGCCACTTTGTCTCTCGATGCGTTCATTTAGTTCGCGAATGTCGATTGATTCTGCCATCTTACATTTACTATTTAATCATTTACCATTTACCATTTATTCCCCCTAAAGGGGGTTAGGGGATCCTTATCATTTAGTATTTATTCCCCCTAAAGGGGGTTGGGGGATCCTTACCATTTACCATTTATTCCCCCTAAAGGGGGTTGGGGGGTCTTTTTCGGGTGCAAAATTACTGCTTTCCGCGCTATCTGCCAAACGCAAAAATATAAATAAAGTTATAACGATGTTTAACTTTGTTAAAACCTAAAAGCAACAAACGGTTTTGCAAGGGAAAACGCTAAGGGCTTCTACAAGAAACGGACGTAGTTTATGCCGCTCTTCCAACTCTTCATGTCACGCGCCTATGAGATGAGCGATGTTGTTCTGGTCCGAAAAGTTTTGACATCAAATGCGACAAGGGAGTGGCGTGTTCTGCTAAATTTCATGCCGTTTCTGTCAAAAGTCCCAGTACTTATGGCAATAAGTACACGTACTTGTCGCCATAAGTACGTGTGGTCTTTACCATCGCGACACGTCTAATCTGAGCTAAAACTATGCTGTGTTTGATACCAAACCAGTAACTTTGCGTACTTGCTTAACCTTATTGCACAAAATATGGCCTTGTAACGCCTTGATTTCCAATACCGCTTCGATTTAAGGGCATTTCTTGTGTTTTGTAGTTCCGAAGCCCACAACAGCCAAAACAAGCCCTCAGAAGAGACTGAAATACGAATTATCTTGACACAAAGGTCCTAACCTGGGAATCTTTGTGTCTTCTGTTCAGCGGCGTAGCTCTTCGTGCCTTCGTGTCTTTGTGTTTGATTGTCCTTTGGATTGTCCTTTGGCTTTTCGTCGTTGACTTCGTCGAGCTAAAGCTTCTTCGCTTCGCTCAGGCGCAGGCGGAGCCGCCTGCGCCTGAGGCTTGCCGAAGGCTCACGTTATTTTACTTCACTTCCTGGAGTTCGGGGAGTTTGATTTCCATGCCGACAGGCACGTTGTCGGGGTCGGGGAAACGGTTGTGGGCAATGATGTAGCGGGCAAAGTCTCTGCTGCCATATTCCTGCACGGCTATCCTGGTCAGGTAGTCGCCGTACTTCATGACGTGCGTCCTCCGCGTGCCCACTATCTGATACTTCTTGTTGGGGTCAAGCACGACCTTTTCTTCAACCTCCTTCTGCGGAGGAAGGCTATCCTTACTCTGGGCTGAGACAGGTGCGGCAGGCACAGTATCCTTCTTCACGGCAGAAAGAGTGTCAGCGGCAGAGGGTTCCTCGGCCTGCTTCTTGGGAGCAGGAACTTCTTCCTTCACTTCCTTCTTCTGGGGGATTGGGGCTAACGGTTCTAGTACGCGGTAATAGCCAAGGACGTAACACAGCAGTCCAAACAGCAAGAAGCCAATGGTCAAGGCACACTTCTCGGCGGCAGTCATAGCCCGCACCTTTGCGGGAGCGACAGGCGATGGGCTGGGAGCAGGGTTGGGCTGGGCTGGTTGCGCTAATGCTTCCTGGGCAGGCTCTGGTTCCTCATTGGACTCAACCTCAACTTCAGCTTCAGCTTCAGACGCTTCTTCTTGCTCTGCCTCAGGTTCCACTTCGGGCTCGGCTTCTACTTCCAGCTCGTCATCGAGTTCAGCTTCTTCCTCAGCCTCAGGCTCTGCAGAGTCAATCTTCTCCATTTCCTCGAGGCTGGTGCCTTCGTTGATAATGACGGTCTGGAAGTCGGCAAAGGGCTTGTTGACAGCATCTCGGAGAGAAGTGTCGGGTGTGAAGGAGAGTTTCGTATGTCCGGGTATGACGATGCGCTCGCCTGTGTTGACATTGACGCTCTCGCGTTCGAGCACCTCTATCAGTTTGAATGAACCCAGTCCGCCTACCTTAACGTTCTTTTCGAGAGCCACATTGCGGATGATTGCATCGAAGAACTCGCGAAGGAATGCCTCGGCTTTCTTCTGCGGCATCTGCTTCCTCTCTGCCAGTTCTTTGGCCAGTTGCTGGAGGTTTATCTTTTCATTTACCATTTAACCATTTACCATTTAACCATTTACCATTTGGTAATTTACGGTGTAGCATTTCTTTTTACTTTTCACTGTTCACCTTCATCTTAAGTGATGCATTTGGTTTGAAGCTGACTGTCATCTCCAAAGCCGGAGATGACCACCGCGTTCTCCTCTGTCAGATTGCTGATGATGGCAGAGACTGTAGCGCTGACCAACGAGGAGACTTCCTTCTGAGTCCTCATGGTTTGGCTTGCCAAGTCGGAAATAAAATCCTTATTGTTCATAGTATGATTTGACAATATAACGATTTCACAATTAGACAATTTCTCCAAAGAGGTCGAAGTCATCGGCACTTTCTATCTTCACTTGCACGAACTGACCTGGGTGAAGGCTTTCTTTCTTTTGTCCCTTCTTGATGAGCACCTCGGGGTCAACCTCGGGAGAGTCAAACTCTGTGCGGCCAATGTAGTAGTCGCCTTCTTCGCGGTCGATGATGACCTTCAGTTCCTGTCCCACCTTGCTCTCCTGCACCTCGGCGCTGATTTGCTGCTGCACGCGCATCAGTTTGCTCAGGCGGGCCTGCTTCACTTCGTCGGGAACATCGTCCTTGTAGTGCTCTGCTGCGTAGGTGCCTTCTTCTTCGCTATAGGCAAACGCTCCCATTCGCTCGAACTTTGCCCACTTCAGGAAGTCGAGAAGCTGCTGGAAGTCCTCGTCTGTCTCGCCGGGGAAGCCCACCATGAGGGTCGTGCGTAGGTGGATGCCAGGCACTTCGCGACGGATGGTCTCTATGAGGTCGTAGGTCTGCTCCCGTGTAATGTTGCGCCGCATTGCTGAGAGCTGACTGTCGCTGATGTGCTGCAAGGCGATGTCGAGGTACTTGCAGACGTTGTCGTGACGCTTCATCACCTGCAGGAGTTCCATCGGGAAGCTGGTGGGATAGGCATAGTGAAGCCTTATCCATTGGACGCCAGGCACCTCAGCGATGCGGTCGATGAGCGGAGCTATCATCTGCCCTCCGTAGAGGTCGGTGCCGTAGCCCGTCAGTTCTTGAGCTATGACCTGGAATTCCTTGACTCCCTTTGCTACCAGGCCTTCCACCTCCGCCACGATCTCTTCTATAGGACGGCTCTTCTGCTTACCCGTAATGATGGGAATGGCACAGTAGGCACAGTGGCGGTTGCAGCCTTCGCTTATCTTAAGGTAGGCGTAGTGGGGAGGTGTCGTCAGTCTCCGCTCGAAGCTGGCTTCCTTGTGATAGGTGCCTCCGAGGTCGGTGACAATCTGCTCCCAGTCGAACTTCCCATAGAACTTGTCCACTTCGGGCAATTCCTGCTTGAGCTCTTCGAAGTATCGCTGCGAGAGGCATCCCATGACGATGAGCTGACGGAGCTTCCCCTGCTGCTTGCGCTGCGCCAGTTCCAGTATCATGTTGATGCTTTCCTCTTTGGCATCGCCGATGAAGCCGCAGGTGTTCACGATGGCAATCTCTCCCTTGGGGTCTTCGGCATCGTGCGTCACCTCAAAGCCGTTCAGTTCCAACTGACGGATGAGCTTCTCGCTGTCAACAAGGTTCTTGCTGCAACCTAAAGTAATAAGGTCTATCGTCATGGTTAATGCGAAGGAGTTAGAAGTAGTTAAAAGTAGTCAGAAGAAGACAGAAGGAGATAGAGGACGATAGCTTTGGATGCAACTTGTATCGTCACCTATCTTCGTGGCGTTAAGCCACATATCTTCTCTTATCTTCATCTATCTGCTTATTTCTTGAACAGCGAGTCCACGAACTCTCTGCGATTGAATGGCTGCAGGTCCTCGGCTCTTTCGCCAAGGCCGATGTAGCGGACGGGTATCTTGAACTGGTCGCTGATGCCGATGACCACGCCGCCCTTGGCACTGCCGTCAAGCTTTGTTATCGCCATGCTGGTCACTTCCGTCGCAGACGTAAACTGCTTGGCCTGCTCGAAGGCGTTCTGGCCGGTACTGCCGTCGAGGACGAGCATGACGTCGTGCGGGGCATCGGGCATGAGCTTCTGCATCACGCGCTTTATCTTCGAAAGCTCGTCCATCAAGCCTTTCTTGTTATGCAGGCGACCTGCGGTATCGATGAGGACGACATCCATTCCGTTGGCAATGGCGCTGTTCAAGGTGTCGTAAGCCACGCTGGCAGGGTCGCTACCCATCTTCTGCTTGATGACAGGCACGTCTATCCTCTCGCCCCAGATGCTTATCTGCTCCACAGCTGCTGCGCGGAAGGTGTCGGCTGCACCAAGGACGACCTTCAGGCCGGCTTCCTTGAACTGATAGGCGAGTTTGCCGATAGTGGTCGTCTTGCCCACACCGTTCACGCCCACGACGAGGATGACGTAGGGTCGCTTGTCAGACGGTATCTGAAAGCCTTCGGTGTCGTCGGTATTGTTCTCCGTGAGCAGTTGCGCTATCTCGTCGCGCAGGATGTTGTTCAGTTCGTCGGTCGTGACGTACTTGTCGCGTGCCACCCGTGCCTCGATGCGCTTGATGATGCTGAGCGTGGTCTCCACACCCACATCGCTGGTCACCAGCACTTCCTCCAGATTGTCGAGCACCTCGTCATCTACTTTCGACTTGCCTGCAACGGCTCGCGTCAGCTTTCCGAAGAAGCTCTCCTTCGTCTTTTCGAGACCCTGATCCAGCGTCTCTTTCTTCTCTTTGGTAAAGAAACTAAAGAATCCCATATCCTGTTTGCTTTGTTTTCGCGGGCAAAGATACGAAAAAAAAACGAACAAGAGACGCAATTTTCAAAAAAAGTCAATGATAACCTCTTTCAAGCCTACTTCTTCCTACTTGACTTTATGGGTGCAAGGCGAGAAGCGGATGAGCCCGCCGCCATTGGTCTGCATGATGAGGTCGCGGCCATAAGGTTCGCAGTCCTCGAACTCGTGGGGCACTTGCTGTTGGAAGTCGAGGATGTGGTCGAGACGCTTCTTGCGGAGATTCCAGACGTAGAGGATGCTGGGATGCTTCTCTGTTCCTACGCCGACGGGGATGAACATCTGGTCCTTGATGACGCAAGCACCCTGCCCGATGTGGTTGGAGGGAAATCGTGCATCGAGGTCCTGGATGCAGTAGTTGTCCAAAGCATCCTTTGGCTTCAGGTGTACGACCGCTCCGTCGCTGAGCTTTGGCATGGGGAAGATGATGGTCCGCCAGCGGTTGCCTTTGCCCATGTTCTCCACCGTATTGCCATAGCCAATCAGCAGCTTGTGCTTGCGGTCTATCATCCATTGCAGAGCGTAGCCGAAGAGTCCTTCCTCGTCATCAAGGACGATGGTCTGCACAAGCTCTGGCGCTGCCGTCAGAGAGATGCGCTCCACGAAGCAGACGTCCTTCATGCCGTTGTACTGTTGCTTAGAACATTGCGACACGTAGAGCAGAGGAAACAGGTCGGCCTTGTCATAGCGTTCTGTGCCGAAGAAAGCTACGTTGGCATGGTTCTGCTGCATCTGGCTTGCCAAAGGGAACTGGCGCAGCATCTCCAGGCTGTCAGCATGAAGCCGATAGATGGTAGCTTGCCCAGTGTTCTGCAGGCTGACGACGTAGTCGCCGTAGATAGCCATGCCCTGATAGCTTTGCTTTGGTACGCCACGCAGTTCGGCGATTTTCTTCACTCTGGCGTTTGTGTAATCTACAGGCTTTGCCCATAGAACGGTAGCTGCCATGCAACAGGCAAGCCACAGAAACAACTCTTTTCTCATAAATTCTTCGCTCTAAACTCTTAACTATTCTTCACTCTTTATCTCCACGAGCTTGTTGTCGCGGTCAATGCAACCGATGGCACGCAGACGTGCATCTTTCGAGATGTGGATGGGCGTGTCGGCCTTGTATCCTTGCATCCGACAGCCCATGAGCACAACGGATGCCTCGTCGCGGACGGTGATGTAGTCCCAGGAGGCCCCCAGGTTGGTGAGGGCAGGATTGTCGCCCGAGAAGCACTCCACGTTCGTCAGCGAGGTGTGGCCCTTGCCTTCTATGAGGATGGGGTGAATGTCTTCTATGCGGTCGCCCGCATTGGCGATGATGGAGCCTTGGGCAATCTGCCAGTTGCGGTTCTTCCACTGGCTACCGAGCTTATGGATGCCGACAGAGACGCAGTCGAAGTTGAAGTTCGTCAACTGCCCATACGTTTCGTTCCCCAGATAGATGCCGCCGTGGACACCAAAGGTGAAGAGGTCCATCAGCTGGGCATTGTCCGTGTGGTCAATCCAATAGGTAAAAGTCTTCATGCGGACGACAGCATCGATGACCTCGCGCCTGAACGACCGCCCGAACTCTCGCATGTTGGCAGGGTTGACGTGGCAGTGCAGGATGCGGGGCACGTCGTAGCAACGGTCGATGGCTATGAACTGACCGCTGAGCGGATAGCCATAGCAATGCTCGAAGAGTATCTGTTCGCAGATGCGCGGAGCCTTTGCACGGAAGTCCATCGCCACGTACTCGCCGTAGAAGGTTAGGCAACTAAGGGTGACGCCCTGAACGTTCTGCTCGGGCGACATCCTGATGGTTGGCGGATAGGCTATGATGCGGCTGGCGTCCTGCCATGCCTGCTCGGGATAGTAGAACTGAATGCCTCTGACCTGCGTGGCGGACTCTACGGTAAGGAACGGATGCTCGCTGTCACGGATGACGAACAGCGAGCCCGTGGGACCTGAACGGTCTGGCAAGGCAGTGCCACGACCTGTGGGGCCATGAGCACCCAGCAGTGTCACGTTGCGCTTCAGCACGATGCCGCCCTGCATGGGATAGCCTCCCTCGGCAGGCTCGACATACAGCACGCCTCCTAGGGGACTCATCTTGTCTATGGCTGCCTGCAAGCATTGCCTGTTCTCTTCGGCTGTATTGCCTGGCAGTACGCCAACGGCTTGTATGGAGACCCATCCCTGGGCCTTTGCCTGTCCTGCCAAGACAAGGAGGGCAAGCAATAGTTTCACGACTTTGTTTCTCACGGAATGAAAGGATTATTGTTATGTGTCATGGATGTTTGGTCTGTTTGGCCCTTTCCTACTTTGGTCTTAATGAATAAGATTTAGCTTCGTAGTGATGATGTTGACGCTGAAGGGTGCGACGTCGAAGATGAGGCAGCGGCCACCGTCGGCAGTCTGCACTTTGGCCGGACGCGGCACGATGTTGTTGGGGTACTGCATGGTGTTCTCGTCCTCGCCTGTCATGCCTGCCAGCCTTACCATCTCTGCCTCGGTTGCCGTGCCGCCCGAGAGTTCGATGCTGCCCTTCGTGCCTGAGTTGCAAAGGTTTACAATCTTGGTGTAGAGGGTGCCTGTCTTCTCGTCGAGGGTGCTGTTAGCATAGACGCCATGCAGCAGGCCATTCCTTTTCTTGCCTTGATAGACAACCTTCCCGTCAACCATGGCCGTGATGTCTTCACCATCCACATCAAGCTGGATGTCGTACCAACGGCCTGTCTCATAGCTGTCGTCGTGTGTGCCGTCGAGGGTGTTGCGTTTGCCGCTCATGGTGGTCTCGACGGAAGTCCTCGTGTTGCCCCAGCCGCCAAGGTTGAGCCAGTCGAAGTTCTTCTCATCGACGTAGTTGAAGACTATCATAAAGGCTTCCGCTCCGCCATCTTTCCTTGCCTGTACCTTATAAGTATAGTGGGACCCACCCCGTCCCTCCCTTAAAGGGAGTGGGAACGGACAGATGCGCATACTTTCCTCGGCATTGCTTGTCTGACGCAAAGTGCCGTCTGTCGCACTCCAGTTGCCCTGATGCTCAGGCTTGGAGTTGCCCGACGTCCAGTTCTTCATCTCTGGAAGCGGCACCTCAACACCTTCGACGAGGAGTTGCGGATTGCGATAAGTGGCTTGCGTCTTCCATGTAGCCACACCGACGCTGACCGGCATGACATGCTCCTCCTTCCTCTCTGGAATGTTCCATTGCAAGTTGCACTCCACGAGCCTGTTGCCCACATGGTTTGGGAAGAGCTGCTGCACCCAGTAGCTCGGTGTGCCGAAGGACTGGCTGCTGTTGAACCTTATCATGTCGGGCCGCCACTGGATGCGGTTCTCGTTGACGAAGATGGGTGCGTAGCTGCTCATGCGGACGATGTCGGCATTGTTCTCCATGCCGAGCATGAAGACGGCCTCGCCCATGGCAGCATTCATGTTGCCCGTGGTGCCGTAGCCGTCCGTCACAGCATACTCGCCTGGATAGATGATGGGGCCGCGGCGGTCGTAGTTGTCGAAGCGATGGTACTGGCTGACGAACCATGCAGGATTACGATAGTAGTGCTCGTCAAGGATATCGACGGGATGCTCGTTGCGCCAGCGGGGATGGTCCGTGCCCCACGACTCGACGTTGCCGATGCATTGCACCTCCGGGAAGCGGGCTTTGATGGCGTCGTAGAACATGCGATAGCGCTCAGGGTAGTGGTCGCTTTGGTCGGAGTTGTCGTCCATGTGCCAGTTGTAGTTCTCGTTACCTATTTCTATATAGGCGATGTTGAAGGGTTCGGGATGTCCGTTCTCGGCTCTCATCTTGCCGTAGTGACTCGTGACGGGACCGTTAGCGTATTCCAAAGCACCGAGGCATTCGTCAATCCACGGCTGAAGCTCGTTCAGGGGTGTGCAGCCGCCGTGCCAAATGCCGATGTTGACCACATAGAGGGGCTTGGCTCCGAGGTCCTCGGCAAGTTGTAGGAACTCGTGGAAGCCGAGGCCGTCGGTAGTGGGGTAGCCCCAGTTGGCATTCATGTGGCCTGGCCTGCGCTCTATCGGGCCGACGGTTCTCTCCCAATGGTAAGCGTTCTCCGGTTTGATGTTGCCCTCCACGTAGCAGCCGCCGGGGAAGCGCATGAAGGCAGGATGCAGGGCCTGGAGCTTCTCAGCCAGGTCGATGCGGCAGCCGTTCTCGCGGCCCTTGAAAGTAGGCGGGAAGAGGCTCACCACGTCGAGGAGGACGCTGCAGGGGTTCTCAAACTCCAAGTGGAAAACGGCCTGCGGGTCGCTCTCGGTAGCTACGATGTTGGCCTCCACCTTTTGCCAAGAGACCCCCCGACCCCTTTTAGGGGGAGTAATGGAGAGTTCTGTCTGGCCAAGCACCTTGCCGTCCTTGCTTTTGAGGGAAGCACAAATTCTCCCTCTAAAGGGGGTTGGGGGGTCTATCCAGAACGACAGCTTGTACTGCGTCCCTGCCACTACGTTGATGCCCCAATAGCCCTCGTTGCTGACGCCGCCACCGGGTTTTGTGACTTCTACCTTCAGGGCGTGGCCCTGCTTCTCGCCCAGCAGGCCTTCGGTTACGAGGCTGATGTTGGCTCCCTCTGCCTTCCAATGCTCAGGCTTCTCGGCGTTGTACTCAAAGGAGCGGTTCCTGATGAGCTCGGCATAGAGGCCGCCATCGCTGGCGAAGTTGATGTCCTCGTAGAAGATGCCGTAGAGCGTCGGACTGATTTCGATGCCTTTCTTTGCCACATCGACCTGAATCTTCACCTGTGCATTAGCCTCATTGGTCAGGCCTGCCGCAGCACAAAGGGCCAGCAGGACCACGATAAAAACACGCCTTTTCATATTCGCTTCTTGACTTTCATGGTTATTGATTCAAGCGCAAAGTTATAATTTTTTCCACATTTATCCAAGCTTTTCCCCTTTTTATCTGCTTACATTAACGTGAGTTCTTCGGCAAGCCTCAGTCGCATGCGGCTCCGCCTGCGCCTGAGCGAAGCGAAGAAGCTTTAGCTCGACGAAGCCAACGATGAAAAGCCAAAGGACAATCAAACACAAAGACACGAAGACACGAAGAGCTACGCCGCTGAACTGAAGACACAAAGATTCCTCGGCCAGAACCTTTGTGTCTTTACACTATGGGGAGTTACTTAGTGTCTTTGTGACTTTGTGTTTGTTTAACAC
>OMSJ01000046.1 GCA_900313705.1 uncultured Prevotellaceae bacterium | reverse complement strand
GCAACGAGGGCACCTACGAAGGGACCTACGATGAAGATCCAGAGGTTAGCAAGTGCGTCGCCACCAGCAAAGATGGCGGGACCGATAGAACGTGCGGGGTTCACGCTCGTGCCGGTGAAGTAGATGCCTACCAAGTGGATGAGAATCAGCGAGAGACCGATAGCCAGACCTGCGAAGTTGTTGGTAGCGCCGTTTGTCTTGTGCGTAGAGCCAAGCACGACGAGCACAAAGAGAGCCGTCAAGATGATCTCAGCAGAAATGGCAACACACCAGCATCCGCCGCAACCAACACCGATGCCGTTAGCACCCAGTCCAGAGCCGGGATAGAGATAGAACAGAGCAGCACCGGCAATGATGGCGCCGATGACCTGTCCGCACATGTAACCGATGCTGTCCTTCACACTGATGCGACCCGTCACGAGGCAACCGAGCGTGATGGCAGGATTGATGTGGCAACCGGAAACGCCGCCGATGGTGTAGGCCATAGCAACCACTGCAAGACCGAAGGCGATGGCTGTTCCGACAACAGAAGCAGCATCTGTTCCACAACTCAGACTAACGGCTGCACCGCAACCGAGGAATGTCAGTACGAACGTACCGATGCATTCAGCAATGTACTTTTTCATAGAATAGTTAATGAAATAAAGGTTATTATATGGGTTAATACTACTGTCTATTCTTCTGCAAAGTTATCATTAAATTCTTATTCCCAAGCATAAGTAACGTAAAAATTAGTGCAAAAATGTGTAAAAACACACAAAAAACGATAATAAAGTCTGCTTTCCGACCATAAAATAGCTTGTATTTCGTCAAAAACCACTACCTTTGTCCTCGATTTATTGATGTTTGCAGATTAAACCATCTGCACGGACAGACGTCAAACAGATAAAAACATACAAACCTAAAATAGAAAGATTATGAAAAAGGTTATCTTGTTCCTCACCGCAGGAATGCTGCTGGCCTCTTGCGCCAGCAAGAAACAATTTACAGAACTCAAGTCGAACTACAACAAGCTAAGCACAGAATACCAGACCGCTCAGGTTCAGTTGGCAGAGAACCGTGCCACCATCAAGAGCCTGGAAGAGCGCCTTGCTGAGTGCAAAGGCTCGACAGAAAAGCTCCAGACTGCCTATTCACAGCTTCAGGGCTCGCTCGACAAGAGCCTGCAGCAGAACACCGAGGGCAACGTCAACATCTCGAAGCTCGTGGACGAAATCAACGCCTCCAACAAGTTCATCAAGCAGCTCGTAGAAGCTAAGGACAGAAGCGACAGCCTGAACATGGTGCTGACCAACAACCTCACCCGCTCGCTCTCTAAGGAGGAGCTCAAGGACGTAGATGTTCAGGTTCTCAAGGGCGTCGTTTATATCTCTTTGTCCGACAACATGCTCTACAAGAGCGGCAGCTACCAGATCAGCGACCGCGCTGCTGAGACCCTCGGCAAGATTGCTAAAATCATCACCGACTACAAGGACTACGACGTGTTGATTGAAGGCAACACCGACAACGTGCCCATCAGCCAGACCAATATCCGCAACAACTGGGACCTTGCAGCTCTCCGTGCATCCAGCGTCGTTCAGGAACTGCAGAACCGCTATGGAGTAGATCCCAAACGTCTCACAGCAGGCAGCCGCGGCGAGTACAACCCCATCGCCAACAACGACACGAACGAAGGCCGTCAACGTAACCGCCGTACACAAATCATCATCACGCCAAAGCTCGACGAGTTCATGGAACTGATTGGTCAGGCTCCTGAAGAGAACGATTAATACCGCGCTCAGCCAAAGTATCAACAAGAAAAGAGGCTCAACGATAAACGCCTACAAAGGATTACACGGATTTCACGGAACATCTTCATTACTGATTGTCAGTAGATGAAGTCCGTGAGATCCGTGTAATTTATTTATGGCCTTGCGGGATTATAAATTTCTTGCCGCCTTGGATGTAAAGACCTCTTGATAACTTGCGGCTTGTTACATCCTGCCCTGAGAGGTTGTAGATTCTGTTGCTTGTTGAGTTCGGCTCAGCATCTGTTGCCTCAATAGCTGTTGCATCGCCAGGCAGGTTAGCTCCAAGATATTCGGCTTTTACAGTCTCGCGGAATACATCTACGCGAATGTGGTAGAAGCCTTCCTTTGTGATGCTCCACTTGTTGTCAGCACTGCCGCCTGTAAGCAACTGCGTACTCTGCAGGATGTCTTCGTCCGAAGAGTAAGGGTGAAGCACTTTGGGTTCCCAAGCATTCTGTCCCTCGAACTTGAAGCGTCGCGGTTCGCCAAACTCTTGACGCTCGCGCAGCTCACCCGTCCAATCCCAAGCGCAGACTTCGTCCTCGTCTCTCGTGAAAGGCAGGAAGGTGTACGTCACCCAGCCGCATTCCGTAGCTCCACCAACGATGAAGAGTTCGTTCCAAGGGCGGAAGAGCTCTCCTGTTAGCGTCTTGGCGTTGATGTCGATCGTGATGCGGTAGATGTCTTCCGTCAGAGGAACGGTCCAAAGGCTTGCCAGAGAGTCGCGGGCTGCTGCGATGGTAAAGGGCGTAGCATTCGTGACGGCGTATGCGTCCTCATAGGTTGGCTTAAGGTAGCGGACACCAGTAGCTGTCGATTCCTCTTTGTTGCGGAAAGCTAACGTACCTCCTTCGATGAGTCGGCCCGTGTATTTGAACTGCTTGTTGGGGAAAGGCGTCAGCTCTTGAATGCCTTCGGGCACAGCAGTTCCCACAGCCCAGATGTGGGACATGTCCTGAGCCATTGAACTTTGAACAAAGAACATTGAACATTCAAGGAAAAGTACGAGCAAGAGGCGTTTCATGGCTTGGCAGGATTGAGGGTTTTCTTTCCGTTCTTTATCTGAATCTTTCCGTTTGACCAGTTGCTGTTAGACATTTGTCGTCCGCCGAAGTCATAGGCAGTTCCTTCATTCTCTTCCTTTGAGAGGACAGGGTTGATACCGGTATCTTTATCCAGGACCATGATGGTGGTGGCTACGGTGCAAGGTCGGGTCGGGACGTTGACCGTGAGGCGGCGCAACTGTCCGTCGTAAGCCCAGTTGCTTGTCTCCTGTCCATCGATGAGGACGTTGCTTGGCTCTTCGATGCTGAAGAAGACCACTTGCCAAGCTCGTTGTTCCAGCATCCCCTCGTAGCTGCCTTCGCGAGACTTGATGGTAAGAACAGTACCTTCGTTTGTGCGATTTTGCGTAAAGATGGTCGTAGCATATTCGCCATCCTTGTAGGCTTCGCTGTCACCCTGGTCTTCGTAGAGCTTACCTTCACCGTTTGCTCCAGGAATAACCCAAAGGACGAGGGACGATGGTTCAGCCTTGAGGTGCGAAAGGGTAGGGTTGCAGGGGATGATGCTGCCGGGACGGATGAAGTAGGGAATCTCGTTCATGGCATATTCGTCCGTTATGGTGCGACCTCCATCGCACATTCTGTTCCTGCAGATGTCGTACCACGATCCCTCAGGCAGCCATGTCTTGCGTTCGCTCATACCGTTACTGTTGGCTGGAGTGGAAATGGGCGAGACAAGGATGTCGTTGCCGAAGAGGTACTCATCTTCGACGGAATAGGCTTTGTTCTCTTCTGGCCATTCGTAGTAGAGCGGTCGGCAAATGGAGACGCCTGTGTCGTAAGCTTGTCGGGCTGCACTATATATATAAGGTACGAGTGTGTAACGAAGTTGGAAGGCTTCTCTCTGGAGGTCGAGATTGCTGAACTTCCAGATGCGTCGTTCACAGCCGCTCTGACTGGAACCGTGTGTGCGGAAGATGGGCTGGAAGACGCAGAACTGCATCCAGCGCAGTACCAGCTCGGGGTCTGTGCTGACGTTGTTGGGCTGCAGATAGCCTCCGCCATCGTGTCCCCAGTAACCGAAGCAGACATTGGCAGCAGTGGCTGTGACGTAGCTCTCGAACTGCAGGGTGCCGTAGGTGGCGAAGGTGTCGCCCGAGAAACCGATGGGGTAGCGATGGCTTCCCATTCCTCCCCAGCGATGGAAGATGACGGGGCGGCGGTCTGTTCGGTTCAGTCGCATGTCGTTGTAGAAGACATGATTGAGCCAGAAAGTTTGTCCTAATCCTTTGACGTAGCTGCTTGTAAGGTCCTGCTGCCAGTCGAGCCACCAGAAATCGACGCCTTGCTTTTCGCGGACGCGCATCAGGTTCTTGAAGAAGGTGCGGTAGAAGGTGGAGTCCTCAAGCTGCCAAGGGACTGTCTTTACGCTTGCATCCAGTCCCATGTCGGAGCGAATCTTGGCGAAGTTGTCGTCGCTGGAGCCGATGCCGTCGGCAGGATGAAGGTTGAGGGCAGTCTTCGTGTTGTGGGAGTGCATCCAATTGAGGAGCGTACCGGGATTAGGGAAAAGCGACTTGTTCCACGTCCATCCCGTCCAGGAGTTCTGGTGCCAGTCGCAGTCTATCATCAGCACGTCATGCGGCACATCGTTGTTCTCCATATCCTTAATTAGCTGCTGGACTTCACTTTGAGAGTAAGCCTGATACTTGCTGTACCAGTAGCCGAACATGTATTTTGGCGGAAGAGGCTGACGACCGGCTATGCGCACATAGTCGCCGAGAGCATCTTTGTACTGATGCCCATAGCCGAAGAAGTACCAGTCGATAGCGCTGGCATCGCTTGGCAGACCAATCCAGGGTATGCCGTCCACTTCTCCTTCAAAGGGGAAAGGGTGGCTGCCGTCGCCTCGAACTGCGCTTGGCGACTCGTCGAGAATGGCCCATCCGTCGCGCGAGAGCAGACCTTTCTCGAGGGAGACCCGATGCGTGTCGCCGATGTTGCCGTCGAGGGTGCGTTGTGTACCAAGCAGATTGAGGGCATCGTCCTTGCCTGGGTACCAGAGAATCTGGCGTCCGTTCATCTGGAAGGTGATGCCCAGCACGCTGCTGTTCTTGTGCTGCTTCTGGATTCTGGAGCCCACCTTATAACGCAAGGTGAGCGAATCAGTACGGATGATGAGGTAGCCGTCCTCTGTAGCAGAAGTGAAGTGAGGGACGGGTAAACGACGATTGACTACCGCAAACGTGGGGCGGTCCTCAAAGTTTGCGGTAGTGCTATACTGGATGCGAATAAGTCTGGGTGTCAGAATGGTGAAGCGTGCGTTTCCGCTCGTCACTATTGCTTCTTCCTGTGCCAAAGCATTCCATTCGTCCTTGGCGTTAACGAATAGAGAAAAGAGGAGGAAGAAAATGAATAGTCTTCCCCGTCCGAACGGGTGGGGGGAGCCTTTCATGCTATTCCATCATGCCTTCGATAGTCAGACGAACCACCTCGTTGATGGCGTTGGAACGGACAGTAATAGTCTTCTGGAAGTGACCAGGGAACTTGTCTGTGCCGTCATAGGTGACGTCGATGATGCCTTTCTCACCTGGCTTGATGGGCTCTTTCGTGTAGGTAGGAACGGTGCAACCGCAACTGGCAAAAGCCTGATGGATGATGAGTGGGGCTGTGCCTGTGTTGGTGAAGGGGAATGAGCAATGCACGACGGGCTCGCTCTTCGAGAACTTGCCAAAGTCGTAACGTAGTGTATCAAACGTCAACTCTGCGTAATTCTCTGCTTTTGTTGTTGCTACAGCCTGAACTTCGCTGACGTTAACTTTTTGCTTTTGAGTCTGGGCTGAAACCTTTGACCATTGACCATTGACCATCGAAAAGGCTGCGATGGCAAGGAGGATAATCTTTTTCATTTATTGTCTATTGATTACATGGTTAACTTTTCCGTTTTCCCTTTAGGGAACAAATCATGTGCAAAGGTACGAAAAAAAAGCGAAACGTGAAGAGTGATTTGCGAAAATTATGGTTGCTTGTGTCCTTTTTAGCTTATTTTTACTTATCGTCTGTCCTTAGTCTCTGTTTTTTTCGTATTTTTGCAATCAAAACACGAAAGGATAAGGAAATGGAACGTATCATTCTTGGTATTGACCCGGGCACCAGCATCATGGGCTATGGCGTCTTGCGCATCATCGACAAGAAGGCCGATATGCTTGCTTTGGGCGTCATCGACCTTCGCAAGTTTGGCGACCCTTATCTAAAGCTCGGTCATATCCATGAACGTGTCTGCAGCATCATCGAAGGCTATCTGCCTGATTGTATGGCAATCGAAGCACCCTTCTTCGGCAAGAACATACAGAGTATGCTCAAGCTTGGCAGAGCTCAAGGCGTAGCTATTGCAGCCGCCATACAAAGACAGGTACCCATTACTGAATATGCCCCCTCGAAGATAAAGATGGCCATCACAGGAAACGGCAACGCCAGCAAGGAACAAGTGGCCGACATGCTCAGACGGTTGCTTCATGTCGAGAAAGAAGAGATGGGCAAGTTCCTGGATGCAACAGATGCTTTGGGAGCAGCCTATTGCCACTTCCTCCAGATGGGCAAACCCGAGAGTGACCACAAGTATCGCGGCTGGGCAGACTTCGTCAATAAGAACAAAGAAAGAGTGAAAACTTAAATCAATAATAAAATATTGTATCTTTGTAAATATTTTGACATTATTAGCCGCCAGCTATAACCAAAATAATTATGTATGATTCTCTATTCGCAAAAAACAAAAATTCATTAGATATGAAATGCATTATTCTGTTGGTAATAATATCATTTTGCAGTTCTTTTAACTTATATTCAAGATGGTATGATGAAAAGTTTCAAATACATCCGGATTATGGTTTTTTTAAAGTGGAATTGGATACCCTCTCTGGTATTCCTGATATACTAAAGTTTGTTACTAGGGGAACATATAAAGGAATAGTTGGAAGGAACTATCCAGTATTTCGTCTTGTGGAAAATAATGATAGTCTGACGCTGAAATTAAGATATAAGGTAGATATGTGTAAATATGCATGGGTTGTCGTATTTACGTATAATAGTGCCCAGATTGTTGTGAAAGCTGACACACTTAATCTCCCCCTAAAGGATGAATGGACAGATATCTCTCTTTCAGTCTATGCGAAGGATGCTGCATTCATGAATATAAATATACAAACAGAAGGGGAAAGTCAGGCTCCCTACGGTCAATTGTATATATCAAACCTCCAACTTTTGAACGGTGAAACCTTATTGAAGCCAGACATTGATGATGTATTGGTAGAACAGATAGATTCATCTAATGTTATTTCCTCATTAGGAATGTTGGATTTGCCCATAATGGACAAGCGGATACTTGCATTGGGCGAGACATCACACGGAACAGAAACTCTGTCGCAGAAGGTGTTCTCTCTGATGCAAGAGCGTATCATAAAACACAACTGCAGGCTGGTGATGATGGAGTTCCCGATGGAATACTCTCTCCTTGTAAACAGATACGTACAAGGTGATGAACATTTCAGTATAGCAGATATATCGGAATTCATACAGACGACATCGCTACAGTCAAGCCCTTTCATATCTTTTATACAGTGGCTTAGGGATTTTAACGAGAGAAACAAGGATAAAGTTACGTTATTGGGTTTTGACCCGAAAGAGCATTTCCCTTTCGACAAAAGAGTATGTTTATGCAAATTGCTTTGCAATCTGAATGTTAAACATTATCCGTCCGTTGATACATTGTGTGTGAAAATCATGGATATGGATATGGAAGGAAAGTATATTCTTCCCATATTTGAAAAGAATGAGGAATTAAAAGAAATGTTACTTCTCCCAGAGCGTACCCTGATACGCTATAGCATAGAAGGGTGGGGGGGAGACCGTTCTTCTATTCGAGACAGTTTAATGGCGGAAGTTGCTGAATTGTCAGTTGACGGTTTTCTCTCATCGGGTAAGACGGCAACGTTCTATGCACACTTTGGCCATGTTGGATACCGTTCCAGCTATATTATATACGGTTTTAATTATCATTCCATGGGAGAAATTCTGAAGAATAGATATGCTGATGCTTATGCCTGCATTGCTTTGTCGGCATTTCAGGGTTCTGCACATTTTAGTAATGGGGGTATGTCAAAAATTTTGCCCTTACAAAAGGCTCCTGTTTCAAGTATTGAGTATCAGCTGAGTAGATTCAGGAAGGATGAGGTTTATTTCGACATGAATGCTTCGCCACATATGCAAGTTTGTCAGTTGAGATGTACTGGGAGTAACTATACGGACAAACAGTTCCTTTGGCAGATGCCTGGTGCCGCAATGGATGGGCTAATTCTGTTCCGGGAAGCAGAACCGCTTTACAAACCAAAAAATCTGCTTGATTCTGCTCAGTCTTCATTCTTCAATAGATACGCTGAGATGCGACAAAAAGTAACAACACTAAAGAAATCTGCTAACAAACAATAGAATTGCTAATAACAGGTTTTGAGATAAATGATTTTCTCTACTTGTAACATAATATTATTAAAGAAAGAGAATAAATTCATATAGATTTTTATGAAACATCCATTACCTATACCATCTACACCCATAGATTATGTAATACCTTATGTGGATTGTAGTGACGAGAAGTGACTCGTGGAGTATAAGAGGCATGTGTCAGGACCAAGTGGTTGGAGTAACAACGCTACTCGCTTTCGTGACTGGGAGACATTGCGCTATCAACTACGTAGCATAGAACGCTACATGCCTTGGATAAGGAACATATACATAGTAATGTCCATCTCTGAGTCTCAAATCCCTAAATGGCTAAATACAGAGAACGAGCGTGTACACATTGTGTGGGACTGGGGAATTGTGCCGCGTGAATACTTGCCGGTCTTTAACTCTAACGTCATAGACCTGTATATTCCGCGCATTGAAGGACTGAGTGAACGTTACCTGTATGCATGTGATGATTACATTGTTATGAAGGACCTGAAACCTGATGATTTTTTTTACGAAGGATGGGGTTAGGCTAATGATAGGCTTATGCTTGTTTGGCAGCGATACCTATGCGCAGACTATCTATAACTCAGACCAACTGATATGTCCCCAGTATGTCACCAAAAGGTAAGATGGCTTTTATCTTTTGCCTTATTGTAATCATGCTATAGTACCGCATCTGAAGTCTGAGAATCAGATTATCTTAATAAAGTATAAGACAGAGATAGAGGCATCTCTTTCCAGATTCCGTGAAAGCAAGAACCTAACTTGGCTCATCTATCCGCTATGCCTGATGAATAAGGGATTATTGCAGAAGGGAAATATCGTCACAAATTACAACGCACTATTAGATGAAAACAGCATCCGAAATCTGAATCAAAAATAGCCTATGGAAAAAAGTACGTGTACTTGTCGCCATAAGTACGTGTACTTATCCGAATAACTACGTGTACTTATCCCCATAAGTACGTGTACTTATCTGGACACTTCCCACAGCAAGCAGACAAAACATTTGGCTTCTCCGCCTGCGCCTGACCTGAGGGAAGAACTACCTAACTACCGACTACTTAACTACTTCAGAAACTTCAGTCACACTTATAACATGTTACGGAAAGACGCTCATGCTCTTCCACCTTTCCTCTATCATATATAATATATAACTCAAGTTTCGGAAGTTAATGAAGTTAATGAAGTTAAAGAAGTTAAAGGACGATGCCACTGGGATGTGGTCTATTGTCTTTTAACTTCCCCTGGTGCGAGCACAGCGAGCTAACTCCCTTAACTTCTTTAACTTCCCTTGAAAGCATAACAACCGAAACTTAAATAACATCATTGTTCGAGGGAGTGAGGTCGGTTTTTATGTTGTTTTATGTGTTTACTTTGTGGTTTGCTTCTTTTTTCGTAACTTTGCACTCGAAATGAAACAAGCTGATCCAATGGTCAATGGTCAAAGCCCAATCATAAAAGTCGTTAACGGCATTCCCCGACATCCGCTTTGGAGAATGGCTGAGCCCATCAATATGGAGATTCTGCATGGCGAGCAGATAGCTATCGTGGGCGACAATGCTGCAGGGAAGTCGCGGCTCGTAGAGGTGCTGACGGGTCATTATCCCTTGCTCCTCAACGAAGTTCAGTATGACTTCTCGCCCAGCAAACTCCGACTCGTCAGCGAGAACTTGAAGTACATCACCTTCCGCGATTCCTATGGCGACCAGGACAATACCTATTATTATCAGCAGCGCTGGAATCAGCACGACATAGCTGAGGATACACCTACCGCAGGGCAGCTCCTGCAAGACTTCTATCAGAAAGCTGATGCCGGACTGGGACAATACCTGCTGCCCGAAGAACGGGAGCTGGAGCTGGGTAAGCGGAGGGCTCTGCGCGAGAAGTTGACCGAGATGTTCCGCCTCGACAGCCTCTCCTCGAAGTACATCATCTCGCTCAGCAGCGGCGAACTGCGCAAATTCCAGATGGCCAAAGTGCTCGGTACAAACCCACGGGTGCTCATATTGGACAACCCTTTCATAGGTCTCGATGCTCCTACACGCCACGACTTCCGTCTTTTGCTCGAAACGCTCACTCGCGAAACGCAACTGCAAATCATCCTCATACTCAGCAAGCGCGACGATATTCCCGACTTCATCACACACGTCTTGCCGGTCGAGGACTTGCATCTCTTGCCCAAGATGACACTCGCCGAGTACCGTCAATACTACTCTACAGTCCCCTTGCCCGAACTGAGCGAAGAGGTGAAGCAATGGATAACCAGCCTGCCCGTCCGTCAGCCGTCATCCACCGATTTCTATCCCACAAACGGAGAAGCCATCCTGCACTTCCAGAACGTCAGCATCCGATATGGCGAGCACATCATCCTCAAGCCTCTCACCTGGACTGTCCACGAAGGGGAGCGCTGGGCTCTGAGCGGCCCCAACGGGTCGGGCAAGAGCACACTCCTCAGCCTCGTCTGTGCCGACAACCCCCAAGCCTATGCCTGCCACATTGAGCTCTTCGGCCATCGTCGCGGCACGGGAGAGAGCATCTGGCAGATAAAGAAGCACATCGGTTATGTCAGCCCCGAGATGCATCGTGCCTACCTCAAGGACATACCAGCCATCGATGTCGTAGCCAGCGGACTGAGTGATTCCGTTGGGCTCTATGCACGTCCACGTCCCGAACAAAAAGGACTTTGCCTCGGTTGGATGCATGTCTTCGGTATAGACGCCCTTGCCGACAAGTCATTCCTCCAGCTCAGCAGCGGAGAGCAGAGACTCTGCCTGCTGGCACGTGCCTTCGTCAAAGACCCCGAACTCCTCATTCTCGACGAACCTCTCCACGGTCTCGACGACCGCAACCGCAGCCTCGTACGTCAGGTAATCCTGCACTTCTGCCGTCGCCCTCACAAGACACTCGTCATCGTCACACATTATCAGGAAGAATTGCCCCCCTGTATTACACACAGACTGGAACTTCAATAGTTTTTGCACGAATTTTCTTCAATTGTGCAAAAAATGTTACCGATTTATTTGCAGCATACCGAAAATTGATGTAACTTTGCACAAAATAAACAAAAATGTGCAAATGAAACCAACAGAAGTAACCTCATACAACGAGATGATCAGGCAGAGCATTCAGGAACATTGGTTCATGGATTCTATGTCTGACTACGGACTTTTCACCTTTCAGTACAAGGACGTAGCCCGCATCATCGAGAAGCTCCACATCCTCTTCGAACAGGCAGGCATCGAGCCAGGCGACAAGATTGCCCTGTGCGGACGCAACCTCAGCCGATGGGGAGCTGCCTTCTTCAGCATCCTCACCTACGGAGCTGTCGCCGTCCCCATCCTCCACGAATTCCACCCCTCCCAGATTCACGACATCGTCAACCACTCGGAGTCGAAGCTTCTCTTTGTGGGTGATAAGGTATGGCCCAACCTCAACGCCGACGAGATGCCAGACCTGCAAGGCATCATCTCACTCGTCGATTACAGCCTGCTCGTCTGCCACAATGACAAGCTCGCTTTTGCACGCGATAACCTCAACCGACTCTTCGGCGAAAAGTTCCCCAGCCGCTTCCTGCCCGAATACCTCCACTACCATCAGGACCAGCCCGACGAAATGGCAGTCCTCAACTACACCAGCGGCACCACCAGCAACTCGAAGGGCGTCATGATTCCATACCGCGCCCTTTGGAGCAACTGCGACTTCGCCTTCCATGTCCTCGGCGAAGAGCTCAAGCCCGGTGACAATGTGCTCAGTATGCTCCCGATGGCACACATGTACGGAATGGCCTTCGAGTTCACCTACGAATTCATGGCAGGCGTCCACGTCAACTTCCTCACCAAAGTGGCATCCCCAACCATCCTGATGCGCACACTCGCAGAGGTCAAGCCCGTCATCCTCGTCGTCGTACCCCTCATCATCGAGAAAGTAGTGCGCAAGGCTGTTTTGCCAAAGATACAAGACCCCAAGGTCAGGATGCTTATGAACGTCCCCGTTATCGGCGACCGCATCCGCAAACGCATCTGCGACGGACTCACAGCAGCCCTCGGAGGCAACTTCTATGAAGTCATCATAGGTGGCGCTGCACTCAACCAGGAAGTTGAACAACTGCTCCACGAGATAGGCTTCCGCTATACCGTAGGCTACGGCGCAACAGAATGTGCACCCATCATCACCTACAACGACTGGAAGGATCAAGTCGTCGGCAGTTGCGGACGCAACGTCATCCACCAGGAACTGCGCATCGACAGCCCAGACCCACAGAACATCCCCGGCGAGATACTCACTCGCGGACTCAACGTCATGCTCGGCTACTACAAGAACGAAGAAGCCACACGTGCCGCCATCGATGCAGACGGCTGGTACCACACAGGCGACCTCGGCGTCATCAACGCACAGGGCAACCTCTTCATCAAGGGACGCAGCAAGAACATGTTGCTCGGCGCCAACGGACAGAACGTCTATCCTGAAGAGATCGAAGACAAGCTCAGCAGCATGACGCTCGTAGGAGAATGCCTTGTCGTGCAGAGAGAAGACAAACTTGTCGGACTCGTCTATCCCGACCAGGAACAGGTAAAGAAGCTGGGTCTCTCCACAGCAGACATAGAGAGCATCATGGAGCAGAACCGCAAGGACATCAACCCCAACCTGCCCTCATACGCACAGCTCTTCAGCATCCAAGTCATGGAAAACGAATTCGAGAAGACGCCAAAGAAGAGCATCAAACGATTCCTCTATACGAATCAGTAACGACCCAACACTATAATTGGTTTTGGGAAGTTAAATAGTCACTTAGACATAGCAATCCCCGCTGAGGAAGAACCTGAGCGGGGATTGTTGCGTTATTATCGTGCTTATCCATGTCCTCACTTCACCATCACCTTCCTTCTATTGCCACCGGAGTCGCGGATGATGTAATTCTAGCAATTCGTGGTTGAAGAGTATTCTTAGTTGTCCCGGCCAATCATGCTATGGGGTACCTTTGGTGTCTTCTTTTGCCGGAGCTTCTGCTTGTTCATCTGCAGGTTCCTTCGGTTCTTCACCTTCTGTGTTTTCTCCTTGCGGGACCTCTTTTCCCTCTTCGGTAGCAGTGTCTTCAGTTGGTGCAGTGGCTTGTGGCGTTTCTGTGTCGAAGAGGCGGTAGGTGGTACGAAGCACTTTGAACTCGGTGCGGCGGTTCAGTGCATTGCAAATCTCCTGTTTCTCTTCGTCTTCTGCGAACTGCTGGATGAAAGCTTCGGTGAGGGTGTCGCCTTCAGTAAGGAAGTCGTGGGTGGATGCTATGCGGCGGGTCACTATCTTCGGACGTTTCTCACCGTAGCCGACGGGTGTGAGACGAAGGCTGTCGATGCCGTGACTCCTTAGGTAGTTTACGACGCTTTCTGCCCTTCGCTGCGAGAGGCGCTCGTTGTACTCGTCAGCTCCTCGGTAGTCACAATGTGCAGCGAGCTCGATGGTGACGTTGGGGTTCTCTTCCAGCAATGTGACGAGACTGTCGAGGGCGAGGCATGAGGTCTCGAGGAGTTCGGCAGAGTCGAATTCGTAGAAGATGTTGCGAATGAGGACGGGGTTCTCGATGCTGGCGAGGGGGAACTGTAGGGTGTATTCGCGGCTGACGCTGCTGGTATCGACGCTGAGTTCTTCTTTGTGGTTAAGGTAACCCTTGCATGTGCCGAGGAAGACGTAGTTGACGTTGGGATTCACTTCCTGCTCGAAGGAACCATCTCCTCGGACGCTTATCTTGAGATAGGTGCCATCGGAGCCCACCATATAGACGAGTCCTTCGGGCAGTTCGTAGCCGTCTTTCTCATAGACCCACCCTTTGACGGTCTGTATGACTTCGGGATGCGTGAAAGAGAGGATGTGGTCCCAGCCGCGGGCATCGCCTCTGTTTGTGGAGAAGAAGCCGCGGTTGTGCAGTCCCTCGAAGGTGATGCCGAAGTCGTCGCCGCTGGAGTTCATGGGGTATTTGAGGTTCTCGAGAGTCCAGACACCCAGGCTGTCGCACTCCCCCTTGATGATGTCAAGTCCCCCCATGCCTACGTGCCCGTTGCTGGAGAAGTAAAGATCCCCGTTGGGACGGAAGACGGGGAACATCTCGTCGCCTGGTGTGTTGATGGGGTAGCCCACGTTCTCCACACCTCCGAGGCCGTGTTCCGTGAGTGCGATGCGCCAGATGTCGAAGCCACCTTGTCCGCCAGGCATATCGCTGGTGAAGTAGAGCCAAGCGCCGTCGGGCGATACGGCTGGGTGAGCGTAGCTGGAGAGTGTGTCTTTGCTGATTTGCAAGAGTTGTGGTTTGCTCCACGAAGCGTCGCTGCGTGTGCTGGTATAGATTTCGGCATAGCGTGGATAGTCGGAATCGTAGGTGCAGCGCGTGAGGTACATCGTCTTGCCGTCGGGCGAGAAGCAGCAGACGCCTTCTTCGTATTCGCTGTTGAGCTCGCCTTCTGCAGGTTCGGGCTGATCCCACTTCCCCTTGTCATCTTTTCTTGAGAAGAAGATGTCGGCACTTTTCGTGCCGGTAATGCCGCTTATCTCGTTGCCGGTAGCGTCGTTGCGTGTGCTGGTGAAGTAGAGCATATCGCTATCGTCGCCCAAGAGGGCAGGACAGAAGTCGCTTCTGCGGCTGGAGAGGATGGGCTCCTTCTTCGTACTGTAAAGCGAGAACTGCTCTTTCCACTTAGGTGCAAGCAGGCAACCTTGTAATCCGTTAAGGGCCAAAGTGTCGCCTGGTACTATCTCGAGGAAGGCTTGATAGTATTTGACGGCACTCTTGTAGTCTCCGTTCTTCTGCTGAAGCTGCCCGAGGTAGAAGAGGGCCATCGAGTCGGGATAGCCGTAGCGTATGGCATTCTGGTAGGCACCGATGGCTTTAGCTGTGTAGTTGATGCGTCGGTAGCACTCGGCCATCTTCCATGCTCGCTGTCCACGTTTTTCCTTATCGTTTGGCTTAGTGCGGGCATAGGCTTTCTTGTATTCGGCAGAGGCATCATAGTATTCGCCGATGGCATAGAACTGGTCGCCCTTCTTGACGTACGTCTCAGGGGTACAGGCTGCAGCGAGAAGGGCAAGTAGTATATATCGCAGAAGAGTCTTCATATTATATATAACGTAAGAAGACGTCTTTTTATTGTCTCTTTTCGCGCAGGACAGCAAGAACGATGTCTGTCACCATCTGCTTCAGCTCTTCGAGGAAGGTTCGTGCTTCGTATTCGTGACGTTCTATCTGTCGGAGCTTCTTTTCCCATCGGCCCGTCAGTTCCGCGCTCTTGAGCAGTTCCTCGTGAATGAGGTCGATGAGCTCGAATCCCGTCGGGGTGGGGTGAAGCGATGAGCGCTCGCGGCGGATGTAGTTGCGGCGGATGAGTGTCTCGATGATGGCAGCTCGGGTACTTGGACGTCCGATGCCGTTCTCCTTGAGGGCATCCCGCAGTTCCTCGTCCTCAACGAAGCGACCTGCCGTCTCCATAGCCCGAAGCAGCGTGGCATCGGTATAGGGCTTTGGCGGTGTGGTCCATTTCTCGGAAAGAGAAGGGATGTGCGGTCCGCTCTCGTTCTTCTCAAAGATGGGCAAGGAGTCTTGTCCCTCCTCGTCCTCATTTGTATCGGCTTTCTTCTTGAAGACGACCTTCCAGCCCTCCTCGATGATAACTTTTCCTGTGGTTCGGAAGAGGATGGACTCTTTCTCGTCCTTCTTCACTTCGCCTATGACGGTGGTTGTCTCGAACTGACAGTCGTCATAGAATGCGGCGATGAAGGCACGGGCAACGAGGTCGAACACCTTCTGCTCCAGTTCCGTGAGGCCCTGCGGAATGGTGCCTGTGGGGATGATGGCGTGGTGGTCGGTCACCTTCGAGTTGTCGAACACCTTCTTCGACTTGCGCAGAGGCTTTCCGCCTCCGAGGGGACGGATGAGGTCGGCATAGGGAGCCACACCTGCAAACTTGGTCTGATAGAGGCCGTTCATCGTCTGCGGGCACTTGGCATAGACGTCGTCTGGCAGGAAGGTTGTATCGACACGCGGATAGGTGGTGACCTTCTTCTCGTAGAGGCTCTGTATGATGCCGAGTGTCTGCTCTGCCGAGAGCCCCAGCTTCTTGTTGCAGTCCACCTGCAGTCCGGTCAAGTCGTAGAGTCTTGGCGGTGCTTCGGTGCCCTTCTTCTTCTCGACGGAGAGGACGGTGAAGGGGTTGTCCTTAATGCAGTCGATGATAGCTTTGCCTTCGGCTTCTGTGGCGTATTCCAGAGGCTTATAGATGATGCCCTTCGGCTTCTGTTTCTTCCCTTTCTCTGCTGCCGCAGCAACAGCAGCAGCGTCTTCCGCCTCAGCCTCCTCGTCTCTTACAATCGCATTGAACTTCGTGTCGCGATAGAGCGTAGAGAGCACCCACGACTGCCGAGGCACGAAGTTGTCTATTTCCCTTTGGCGAGCTACGACGAGGGCGAGGGTAGGGGTTTGCACTCTTCCTACGCTAAGCACCTGTTTGTTTGCTGCAAACTTCAACGTATAGAGCCGCGTGGCATTAATTCCCAAGAGCCAGTCGCCGATGGCACGCATCAGCCCAGCCTCATAGAGCCCTTGATATGCACTTTGGTCCTTGAGCGTCTGGAATCCTTCCCGGATAGCTTCTTCTGTCAGGCTGTTCACCCACAGTCGCTTGACGGGACACTTTACCGCTGCCTTCTGCATCACCCATCGTTGTATGAGTTCGCCCTCTTGTCCGGCATCGCCGCAGTTGATGATTTCGTCAGCTTTTTGGAAAAGTCCTTCGATGATGTGGAACTGCTTCTCGACTCCCTTATCCTGCTTGAGCTTGATGCCGAAGCGAGGTGGAATCATGGGTAACTGCCCCAAGCTCCAGGTTTTCCACATCGACGTGTATTCGTGAGGTTCCTTCAGTTCACAAAGGTGTCCGAAGGTCCAGGTCACTTGATAGCCGTTGCCCTCTATATAGCCGTCCTTCTGATTGTCAGCTCCAAGCACGCGAGCTATCTCACGCGCTACAGAGGGCTTCTCGGCAATACATACCACCATGTTATTGTTGCTTTTGATGAGTTACTGTTTCTGTTCAGTTTGCAAAGATACGAATAATTGAAGAATTAAGAAAGAAGAATGAAGAATTATTGAAGTCAGAAGGAAATAATGAATGAGTAAACAAGAATAATGAATTATGTATTATGAATTATGAATTAAAAGTCGTACCTTTGCCCCGACTATGACACCTTTAATCTCATTCATCATCACTTATCACAACGAGCCGGAAGATTATTTGCAGGCTTGCATGGAGAGCATCGAAGCACTTCCTCTTGCACAAGATGAGGCGGAAGTAATCGTTGTGGACGATGGAAGCCGCAATCGTATCAATCATCATAATAAGCTATTCAAAATTGTCAGGCAAGAGGAGTCGGGGCTTTCTGTAGCCAGAAACACAGGCATCGCTCAAGCTCAAGGTCGCTACATTCAGTTCATTGATGCTGACGACTACCTTGTCCCTTCTGCTTACGAAGCTGTCCTTGAACAGTTGCGAAAGGCTTCTGCAGACATCATCCTGTTTCAGATGACAAAGCACGAAACCAATAGGCTGGAAGCGAGGAGAAGTGCCAAAAGACCATCCCTTCGGTCAGGTGGAGGCGGAGCGATGTTCGACGTCCAAAGCTTTCTGTTGCACCATAACCTTCGAGCTGCTGCTTGGGGCTATGCCTTCAAGCGCGATGTGCTGGGCAACTTGCGCTTCTGTCCCGGGTTATTGCATGAGGATGAACTCTTCACGCCACAGCTTTTCCTGCGGGCCAAGTCGCTTGTCGATCTGAATGTTAAGGCATACTTCTATCGTCAGCACGATGGTACTATCACCCATTCGAAGAAGCCTGCGCAAGTAAAGAAAAGGCTTGATGACATCCTCTTCATCATAAAGGAGTTACGCTCGCTTGGCGACAATCGGCTTGAACGTCGCATTCGTCAGCTCACGGTTGATTATCTTCAGAAGACGTGGACACAGACCCACAGCCTGCGAGAGCTGCATAGCCGCGTCTCTGAGCTTCGCAAAGAGGGCTTCTTGCCGTTGCCTTTGCGTTGCTATTCTCTTCGCTATCTGGCAGCCAGCCTGGTATTCTGAGCTCCTTTTATCCTTTTACAACGCCGGCTTTCAGGTTTGTTGCAAGCTGAGCGACGGAGCTGGCTCCGACGATGACGCTGGTGACGCCCTTTTGCTCGAGTATCCATCTAAGCGCCATCTCTGCCAATGTCTCGCCGCGCAGAGCAGCCTGGCTGTTGAGTTCGTGCAGCTTCTGCAGCAACTCAGGCGTCAGCACATCTTCTTTAAGTGTGACGCCTCGTGCCATACGACTGTCTTCGGGAATGCCGTTCAGGTAGCGGTCTGTGAGCAACCCTTGTGCAAGTGGCGAGAAGCTGATGAATCCTATGCCGTGCTCAAAGCAGAACTGCAGCTCACCTTCCTCGATTGGGGCGCGGTCGAGCAGGTTGAGCCGTCCCTGATAGATGAGCAGAGGCGTGTCGTGCTCCCGTAGATACTTCTCAGCTACCTTCAGCGCTTCCAGCGGCCAGCGGCTGATGCCGACGTACAGAGCTTTACCTTGTCGGACGATGTCCACCAATGCCTGCAACGTTTCCTCCAAAGGTGTTTCGGGGTCATAGCGATGGCTGTAGAAGAGATCGACATAGTCCAGGTGCATCCGCTTCAGGCTCTGGTCGAGGCTTGCCATCAGATATTTGCGCGACCCCCAGTTGCCGTAGGGCCCAGGCCACATGTCGTAGCCTGCTTTCGTGGATATGAAGAGCTCGTCGCGATAAGGTCGGAAGTCATCGTCCATAAGGCGTCCGAAGTTCTCTTCAGCCGTTCCGTAGGGTGGGCCGTAGTTGTTAGCGAGGTCGAAGTGCGTGATGCCGTGGTCGAAGGCATAGTGCGTGATGGCTCGGCTGCGCTCGTAAGGATTCACTCCACCGAAGTTCTTCCAGAAGCCCAGACTGATTTTGGGGAGCAGGACGCCGCTTCGACCACAGCGGCGATACAGGTTCTCGCTTTGGTCGTAGCGTGCGGCATCTGCCTGATAGATTCCTTTCAGTTCCATCTTTGCTGCTTTGTGGTTTGAGTTACTCAATCACGGCTGCCCATCCTCCGTTCTTGGCAAGATGGATGTTCAGCGATGTGCCTGGGGTGACGCTCTGTTCTGTCTTGTTGTAATGCATGGCTTGATAATCGGCATTCACGCCATCCTTGAAGGCCGTCAGCTTGTGGTTGCCGGAGGCCAGGAAGCTGAGCGAGAGGGTGAGGTCGCGTGGTGTGCCGTTGGTGATAGCACCAACGAACCACTTCTGTCCTTTGCGCTTAGCTACGACGAGGTACTCTCCTGCTTTGGCAGAGAGGCAACGTGTTTCGTCCCAGACGGTTGGTACGGAGGCAATATAGCGCGTGCAGTCGTCGTTCTGGTAGTAGCGAGTGGGATTGTCGGCCAGCATCTGAACGCCACTTTCCAGTACGACGTAGAGCGCCATCTGGAAGGCTCTTGTTCCCATAGCTCCGCTGTTCGGACGTTCGGCGCGGTATTTGTCGGGCTGCATGTTGTTCATGCCGCCGGGCGTGAAGTCGGCTGGTCCTACGGCATTACGGATGAAGGGGATGAAGAGGGTGTTCTCGGGACGACAGCCTCCCATTTGCTCCAGTCCGAGCACGCCCTCGTAGCTGACGAGGTTGGGATATTCCTGCTCCAGACCTGCCGGGGTGAACGAGCCGTGCCAATCCACGATGATGTGATACTTGGCTGCTTCTGCTGTGACACGCTTATAGAAGTTCACCATCCATTGGTCTGCATGGTCCATGAAGTCAATCTTGACCGCGGGGATTCCCCACTCGGCGTAGGTCTTGAAAAGCTTGTCGAAGTTCTGCTCAACGGTGAGCCAAGGCAACCAGAGAACCAGCTTCACGCCCTTTGCGTTGCAGTACTTGATGAGGTCGGGAAGACGGAGATTGTCGTTACCGTTGAAGGGGTCTCGAGTGCTCTTTGCCCAGCCTTCGTCAAGCAGGACATATTCTATGCCGTACTTGGCGGCAAAGTCGGCGAAGTAGCAGTAAGTCTCATAGTTGCAACCAGCCTTGAAATCTACATCAGGCCCGAATGGTGTGGCGCCGTTCCACCATTCCCACGAGAACTTGCCAGGCTGTATCCAACTGGTGTCTTCGAGCACGCTTCGACGCGACAATTGCGCGGGAATGGTCTGTTCGATAATGCCCTTCGAGTCAGTCACGGCAACCCAACGCCAGGGAAGAGCCCTTTTGCCGCTGGTCTTAGCGATGTAATCGGCTTCCTTTGTTATCGTCTCTCCGCGGTCTCCTCTGGGTTCCCATGTGATGGGAGCTTTGGGGAAAGTCGTTGTGACGGCTCCACCTTCGGCCTTCAGGAAGAGGCGAGGATAGTCGTCCACATCGCTCTCTCCGATGAGCAACTGCGTATCGTCGGCACCCGAAAGCAGGCAAGGTATGGTGGCAGTCTTGCCGTCCTGCTGCCATTCGTCGATGTTCTTGTGCTGATAGGGTTCTTCGTAGGAAGTGTTGAACGAACCACATGTCTGATAGTGAACCGTAAAGCCATCTGCCGGACGGATGGCAAAGGTCTCGTCCATGATTTCTACATCGTCCTTCTGGTTCAGTACGAAGCGATGTGCCACGCCGTTATCCATGACGCGAATCAGGAGCTGGCAGGTGCCGAAGTTCAGGGTTGCTTCGTTGTAGCTGTAGCTGATTTCGGAAAACTTCAGGGGTACTACGGGCCGTATGGTCTCGGAAGCAGTCCGTTGACGTATGCTCTTCACCTTAGTGTTGCCTAACACCTTGCCCCCTACGTTGACGGTTACGTTGGCTTCGGAATAGACTGCTTTGCCGCCACGACTGACCGTCCAGCTCAGCCCGTCTGCATCTGTCCGCAGCTCGACGGCTATCTGACCGTTAGGGGATGTAATTCTCGTCTCATTTCCTGCCATTGCTATACAACTGAACAAGAACAGGATGGAATAGATGTTGATGCGTTTCATTTTTATGGGATTTATGGGTTTTATATTCAATAGGTTCGTCTGTATTTACGGTTCTCTGTGGAGCGTTGCTGAAATAGGTACAGGTAGTTTGCCAAATAGGTACACGTACTTAGCTCAATAGGTACACGTACTTCGCCCAATAAGTACACGTACTTATCCCGATAAGTACACGTAGTTTGTAAAGGGGGCATGGCGTGCCGGAAGATGATGTTTGTCGTGTTGCCATTAATGGTGCTTTTGAACGCAAAGGTAAGAAATAAATTGTAGAATTAAGAGAAAAGATAAAAGAATTATGTCGTTTTGCTAAAAACTATGAACTTTGAATTATGATTTATAAATAATAATGTGTATCTTTGCAGAAAATTTGAAGTAAACAACATGAAAGAAGAGAAGAAGGCAGCCAAGAAGAAGGCTGCGAAGAAAAGCACAATGGTGCTGGAAAGCATCCTCGACCTGAATGCGAACAACATTTGGGACTTAGACGAATATGCTATTGCCGACGCTTGGGAGAAGGGACGTGAAGAGGAAGACTTCAGCATCAGCGAACCGAAGCTCCTCAACATTATCCGTCTGGCCTTCGAGGTCGTTCACTACAACCCCGCTGACGAGCGTGAGGCAGCGAAGTACGAGAACGGCGGGTGGGCCAAGATAACACATTGCCAGGAAGATAAGGGCTGCGTGGCTATTCGCCGGAAAGCCATCGAACGCATCACAGACCTCAGCTACGAGAACGTGAAGCACATCTCGACTGCGATGTTGCTCGAGCTCATCGACCGCAACTTCGGCGGTGGCTGGGACTCCATCTCTCTCGCCATACGCGACATCATCGAGTCTGGCTTCGATATAAGCACGACCCAACTGCCACAAAGCCGCATCCATGCGCCCGGCGGAACCTTGGAGAAGAAGGTGGCACAGGGCTTCGATGTGCTGGAGATTCCCAAGGGAACATGGGTGGAAGCCATCTTTGCCAAGAAGAAAGACCCCGTCGAAAAGATTCACATGGAAATGCCACAACGTGAATACGACGAGGACGGCAACCTCATTCCGCTACGCGATATGGAAGAAGACATCGAGGAGACCGAAGAGGACAACCTCGATAA
The DNA here is from genome assembly GCA_900313705.1 of uncultured Prevotellaceae bacterium. Classification (GTDB taxonomy): domain Bacteria; phylum Bacteroidota; class Bacteroidia; order Bacteroidales; family Bacteroidaceae; genus Physcousia. The sequence goes on along the minus strand of OMSJ01000046.1, from coordinate 1,875 downwards.
TGACGACACCTACTTCAGCAGCCTGACACCAGAAGCTGACGTCAAGGACATCGAGGAAGAAGGTCTCTCCATAGAAGACGTCGGAGAAGAGGAAGTGGAGGAATAAGGGGGGATTGAAGAAGACATAAGACGATACCGCCAGAGTCGAGAGCTATTGTCCTCTGTCTGCGTGGCAGAGCTGCATATCTCCTTCAGACTTCTTCTGACTCCTAAATGGTTACAAGCTTCTCCTCCTGAACTCAGCACAGACGATACCTGTGGCAACAGCTACGTTGAGGCTCTCTGTGGTCAGCGAATCCTTGGGGTAGTTGGGGATGAGAAGCCTGCGGCTGACGAGTTTTCCCACTTCGTCGCTAATCCCATTACCTTCGTTGCCCATGACGATGATGCCCGTTTGGGAAAGCTCCTCGGCATAGATGTCTGTCCCGTCGAGGAAAGTCCCGAAGACCGGAAGCCCAGCCTCCCGGAGCACTTCAGGCAGGTTGCAGTAGTGCACCTCCACCCTTGCTAAGGCACCCATGCAGGACTGAACGCACTTGGGATTATAGACATCTGCCGTTCCCTCAGAGCATAGGACATGATGAATGCCGAACCAATCGCAGATGCGGAGAATGGTGCCCAGGTTCCCCGGGTCTTGAACGCCGTCCAGCGCAACGGAAAGACTGTTGCATAAGGCAGCAATATCCAACTGCCTGCCGGGAATGGGCATGACTGCCAGGACACTTTGCGGAGTACGCAGCAGACTTGCCCGCTCCAGTTCCTCGCGGCTCACTTCATCCACCTCCTTTGCCTTGCCCAGCAGACGGGCATTATCTGCCAGCCATTCTTTTGTGGCTGCCACATAAAGCGGAGCAGAGTAGGGCAGGAGTTCACCTACAAGCTTAGGGCCTTCTGCAACAAAAGCGTTGTGCAACACACGGTACTTGCGCATCTCCAGCGACTTTATCCATTTGATTCGAGCCTTGCTTATCATCTCTTTCTTGCTTTGTTTACTTCTTTATGACGAAACGGCTGGTTGGCCGACGCCACGCTCGTGCTTTTCACAGCCGACACGCTGCAAAGGTACGACAAAAAGTGAAAAGTGAAAAGTGGAAAAGAGAAAAATTATTGGTTTAAGTGCCCCTTTGTGCTTTCCTTTTATTCTTTAATTTTTAATTTTTAATTTATAATTTTTAATTTTCCTAAAATCCGCAACTAATAGTGATGCTGACTAATTTTGCAGTTCACCTCTCCATCTGGCGACAGACTTGCCACTACAGACGTGATTATGCATGGGTCATGCCCAGTTTCCCCTTACCCCGTCAAGCATTACAGGGGCTTTATGCTGTCGTTAACCCGCGAATTCGGTATCTTACCCGTCAGTGAAAGCAAAAGGGTTCTGATATGATTTGAAATAACTGCGGCATCGCGTCGCAGTTCTTGGCATTGCGTTTTTACAAAAGCCTCCCCATCGCTTGCGGTTGCAAACAGATGGGGAGGCACGTCTTCATTATTACCACTCATCGTCCCAATCGATGCCGCTATGCTGGCGGGCGCGTGCGGGACCGGAGCCGACGCCACCGAGGGTGATGTCGGTGTCGCCGCTGTTTACATCAGTCAGAGTCAGACTACTGCTTTGCAGCAACGTTGTTTGGTGTTGCAGCATAACCACAATCATTGTTGGGCTTTCGTATTCTTTCTTGTTCATGGCTCTATTTTATCATTCTCTTTATACCATTATTTATATATACTCCCTTCTGCTTGGGCTCGCCACTGAGACGGCGACCGTCGAGCGTGTACCAGCCATCGCTCACCTCGTCCTTTGGAGAGAGGCCGGGGGTGAGGCTAATGATGCCCGTTGCGGTGTCGTCGTCGCCGAAGTCGATGCTGAAGGCG
>OMSJ01000007.1 GCA_900313705.1 uncultured Prevotellaceae bacterium | reverse complement strand
CTGAACCTTCAGGTTCTGGATGAGGGCATTGTAGCCGACATTGCGGAAGATTGCGGTGCCGTCGGCACCACTTGAGAATGTGTTGATGGTGATGGTGTGACCCTGGCCATCGAAGAAACCTTGGTAGTCTTGGCCGTCGCGGCCAATCATGGTTCCGTCGGTGCCCTTGTCGATGTCGGCTGTCAGCACGGCATTGGCATAGGGATTATCACCATTCACGAGTTCTGCGAAGGCTTTCAAGTCTTCAGCAGTACCGATCTGATAGACACCGTTCACTTCGGAAAGTGCCCATGCAGCTGTGGAGACAACGCTCAGCAGAGCGGTCAGACACAGATTTTACTCATAGGAATTGTGTAATTGGTTAATAAATAAATTTAATTAATGAATGTATAGAATGTATATATTATATATAATGTATAGTAGATTATATCATTATTCAGGCTAATTTATATCATTATTGCTTTAAAATGGCTTCATAATACACGAAATGTCCTACAAAGTTAGCATATTTAGCTTAGGATTCAAAACTTTTCGAAGACTTTTTTCATATTATTGGTTAAATTTATGATTAAGCTGTCTTTTCTTCCGCCACGAGGAGCTTACGGGCATCGCTGAGGGCTATGATAAGCGCCATGCAGGACATTAGGCAGCGAGGCACACGTACTTATGAAGCGAAGTACACGTAGTTAGGCTGCTAAGTACACGTACTTATAAAGAGAAGTACACGTACTTATGAAGCGAAGTACACGTACTTATGAAGCGAAGTACGCGTACTTAGGAATGCCTACACTGGTACGGAGCCGCAATCCGCCTAATGCAAGGGCTTTTCGAGGATGCATACAGAAACAGCCCCCTGCGGAACGAATCCGCAGGGGGCTGTATGTTATTCCCTACTCCCCAGAGAGGAGTCGGGGAACGAGCGCTTTACTGAGCAGCCATGATGTTCAGGATGCTTACGAAGTCGGCAATGTCAACCTTCTGGTCGCCATTGATGTCTGCGCTTGCATTGTACTCACCTGCTGCCATGATGTTCAGGACTGTAACTGCATCGGCAATGTCAACCTTACCGTCGCCGTTCAGGTCACCCTTAGCACCGGAAGCAATGCCGTTACCAGGAGTAACGACCACCTTGCTCATGCCGGGGATGGTGTAGCGGCTGAAGGTCTCGGTGCTGGCTGAAGCAACATAGAGGTTGTCGGCGTAGTCGAATGCCAAGGCAGTGATACGGCTCTCACCAACATTGATAGTATTCTTAGGCTCAAGCCAGATCTTGCCATTCTCCATAGGAACATAGTTGGTCTCGTAGAGAACGACGGTGCCGTTGCTCTTCGGGATAGCGAGGTAGTTGCCGTTTGTGGTCACAGCAATCCTGTCGCCAACCGTGGTGCTGGAGATGTCGCTGTAGTCTTCCTGGCCTTCTGCGTTGAAGTGCTTGATGGCAGGAATCTCGGCAGAAGCATCGCTACGGCGCTGGATGAACCAGAGACCACCCTGACCGTCCTCGTGGATACCTACATCGACGGGAGACTTGGTGAAGACACCGTCGAGAGCCTCGAAGTTAGCAGAGGGAGCACCAGCCCATTCCTTGGCTGTACCGAGGTTATAAACAGAGCAGTTGTAGTCGGTGAAGTTGTACTCGCCGTTGCTGCGCTGAGCACCGAGGACGTACATCTTCAGGTCTTCACCCTTGCCTTCGAAGGCCAAGCTCAGAGCCATACGGTTCTGCTCTTCATCGCCAACATAGGTGATACCGGTCTCCTCGTCGAGCTCACCACCCGTGAAGACGGGCTTCCAGGGCTGGTCGAGGTTATCAGGATTGATTTCCCATACAGAGCTGTTGTTCAGGCCGGAAGCACGTGCTACGAAGAGACGACCATCTTCCGTGAAGCGGAGGTCCTTGAGGTCGAACTTGTAGTTGTTGCCAATGACTGACATAGGTATCTCACCCCTGATAGGCAGACCACCATAGAAGCCAGGAGTACCGTCGGCAGAGTTGATGGGCTGGAAGTTGGGATCGAATGCATAGATAGCACCGGGCTTCTCGTGAGAGATGTAAGCCTCAGTAATCTCCTCGGGATAGGACTCTGCGATGAGCACCTGACCGAAGTTCTTGCTCTCAGGATTGTTGTTCACAGCCATACCGTAGGGGCCCCATACCTTGAACGGTTCGCCCACGCGGAGGACGTCAAGTGAACCCTTGCCCGTAACAGCCACCTCGTAGTTCAGCTTCGTCACGTCGGAAACACCGAGCCTGATGGAACGGACTGATACTTCGTTTGTGCCAGGAGCAAGGTCCTTGACAGCCGTGCTGTAAACCTGATTCTCGCCGTCGAGGAAGTTAACCTGTGCAGACTCTGCCTCGGCATTGAGGTCGAAGCTGACGACTACGTTGTCACCATCCACCTTAGCATTCAGGTTGTAAGCAAACGCATTGAGCTGAGGATTGGGCTTCTCGTTGATGTACTTGCCACCATAGTAGTAAACAGTAGCACCGTCGAACAGACGAGGAGTCAAGTCCTGACCAAGCGTCTGGAACCAAGTGGGATTGTCACCCGTGCTGCCGTTCAACTTCCAGGTAACCTCACCGCTCTTCAACTGCTCGGGAGTAACGAGTGTACCCTCTGCCTCACGGAAGAACTGAGATACAAAGACATTCGTCAGAGTTGCTTTCGCACCACGGCTGGTCGTGCGGGAGTTGTCACCATCTGCACCGACATTGATGTACTCAGAGGTAATCAGCGTGTTCTTTATTTGCAGAGAAGCATCTGCCCAACCGGCAACGCCGCCAAAGTACCAGTGTGGGTTGTCACCCTCACCAATAATGGTATTATTGACGAGACAGTTGTTGATAAGGCTGTTAGCACTACCGTTGCGACCAATTACGCCACCCGAAGAGGTGTCGCCCGAAAGGTTGGAAGCGAGGTGGAATGCGACAGCAATCTCAACGTTGTCGATGGTTGACTTGCCGGACATCCAGCGAGTGATAGGACCAGAGAACTGATGGCTGGTGTACATTTCACCAGTCAGCTTGAAGTTCTTGACGGTAGCATTCTGCAACTCATAGAACAACGTTGCAGGCTCAGCATATTCGCCAGATGGGATATTTGCATCGTCGATGAAGACATTGAGGAGGGCATGGCCCTGACCATCGAATTCACCGGAGAAGATGTGCTGAGCGTTCTCGCCTCTGTTATGGCCGATAGGCAGCATGGCAATGCCGTCCAAATCGATGTCAGCCGTAAGCTTACCCTTGGCGTACCTATCCATTTCACTGGCAATCGTGCGATATACCACGAACTGCTTCACTGTGCCAATCAGATAGTAACCATCCTCATCTTGAACAGGAATAATCTGCTTCACCGCCGGATTCGACAGTGCAGAAGGATTCAGAGCCTCCTTCGTGCTGTACGAGCCGGAATAGTAAGCATCATACAAATCCTCAGATACATAATAGAGAACCTCTGTCTCAGTCTCACTCAGGACATACTCACCTGTCTCAATCCGGTCGCCTGTCTCTTCGTCCTTTTCAACCAAAGCCAGGTTACCCATTTGGATAGAGCCGATGAGCTCAGCAGTGTTGAACAGAGCAATGTAAGCCTGCTTGCCTTCGTAAATCTTCTGGAAGAGGTCGGAGAACTTAGCAGCGAGAGCAGCCTTGGCCTCAACGGTCTCAGCAGCCTCTACCTGGTCTACAACCTTAGCAAGCTCATCCTTCAGCGCAGCGGGGAAGTTAGGACCTGCAGGCGTATTCTCTGTGTCGTACTCATAGTCGAGGATGCTCTGAGCACGGGCACCCATGTTCTCAAGTACCTTGTCGAGAGCTTCGCCACTCTTCTCAGCATCGTCGCCACAGTAAACCACTTGGAGGTTACTCCAGCCTGTCCAGTCGTTGCCGTACATCGTGCCGGGGTTCTTGATACCGATAGTGAGCTTGCCGTCCTCGCCTACGCGTGCAATGGTGTATGTCTGGTAACGGCCAGCCTTAGCAGCAATAGCCATACCGGTCGGACCCTGAACGACATAGCCCAGGAGAGCGTCGCCATATTCATCGGTGGTAGCATCGTTCTCGTAGATGGGCAGGTCGAATGCACTCTTGATGGTCAGGTTGCAGTTCACGCCGTCCTCTGCTTCATCTACAGCAACTTTATCCTCGATAGCAGCGGGGAAGTAGTTGAAGATGCCGTTAGCATAGATACCTGCAGCATAGTTCGTGCTGTAGCGGTTGTTGCTAGGACGGAATGTACCGTGAGTACCGATGAGGTAGTAACCAGGCTTCATGCCTTCGAGAGTCTGGAACATGTCACCACGGACATTCCAAGCCTCAACGCCGGTGATGACATTGCCTTCACCGTCCTCAATCTGATCCCAGTCATTGCTGAAGCCACCGGTCCAGCCTTCGTTCTTCTTGCTGAAGTCGTAGTTGGGAATCAGCTTGCTGATGTCAGTGCCGGGCTTGTAGCCATCAGCAATAGCCTTCTGCAGCCATTCTTCGACGCGAGCTGTCTCTGCCTTGATTTCGTCGGTGGTAGCAGTGTGGTTATCTACGATGTAGGCATAAGCACCAAGAGGATTATCCTCGCTGGGCTCATCGTCTCCGCTGAGGTAAGCTTCGAGAGCTGTACGCAGGTCGCCTTCGAAGGTATCGTTAGAGGCAAGGAATGCCTTGATCTCTTCGCACTTGGCGATGTATGCCTTATAGACATCTGCACTCTGACGGACAGCTTCCTTAGCTGCACTGACAGTTTCGATAGCGTCGGCGAGAGCCTCGATTGTCTCAACCTCGGACAGAGCCTCGACTGCATTCTCCCAATCGTCGAGCAGGGACTGGGTAGCAATGATGTCTTCCATGGCATCTTCCTCGCTTGACTGAATCTCAGAAGCTACCTCTTCGAGGTCGCTGTCAGGAATGGAGAAGTACTTGTCTGCACCAAAGATAACGACGCCGTGATTGTCGAAAGGATAAGGATGCTCATCGTCTTCGAGCGTCTGATACCATGTGGGATTAAGGAACTGCTTTCCGTTCAGATTATAGGCAAGAGCGCCGTTGGCAATCTCCTCGAGAGGAAGAGTGATAGTTGCACGGTCTGCGCCCATTTGTCTGTAGTGCTGCTGCTTGTTGTGGTCAACACCTTCGATGTCTGCTTCGTAGCAATTGACGACCTTAGCAGAGCCACGGGTGAAGGAGTCGCAATCGTAGATGCCAGCCTGAGGAATCGAGATGGCAGCCCAGCAATTGATGACTTCACTGGCAGCGTTCGAGTAGCCGCAGATGGCACCTGACTCACGTCCGCCATTGATAGTACCGATGACGTAGCAGTTGACGATGTGCATGTTCATGGCACCGCCCTGGTCCACGCCGACCAGACCTGCTGCGTTCTGGTTGGCTGTGGTGACGTTACCTTCGAAGCCGACATTGGTGATGTAGATGTCGCCGCTGCCGTCGGTGCCGCCAGTTATACCTCCGCAGAATGCGTTGCCCCTGATGGAGCAGGTTTCGTCGAGGATAAAGTTTTTGAGTTCAGCTCCGTTGCTGATTGTTCCAAACAGACCTTGGTAGTCCTTGCTGGTCTCGAGAACGAAGTTGCTGATGACGTGGCCTTGGCCTTCGAATGTGCCGACATACTTCTGTATGGGAACGAAGCGCTCCAGACAGCCATCCATGTCGATGTCATCCGTCAGGCGTGCGCACGCGTCCTTATGTATATTAGCATAGTTGAGCCACCATACAAGTTCGATGCCATTGCTTATTTCGAACCATCCATCGACCGGTGTGATGAAGTTTTCGTCGAACTGTCCGCAGACTGTGCACCAGCCATCCTCATACTGATGGTCAGGAATAACGGGATCGCCAGTATATGTGTTGCTGTATGTCGTACTACCCATGGGTTCACCGTCGCAACGGTATTCCGGGGCATTGGCATAGACGAGCGCACCTGCTTTTGCAATAGGCATAGGCTCTTTGTCAGTGCCAATCAATTGATAGAAGCGCTCCAGGCCGTTCTGCTTGCTGTTCAGGAAGAATGCAAGCTCACCGTTAGCAATGCCTGCTTCGTTTTCGTAGTGTGTGTACTTGTCCTGGTCGGCAATGTCGCGACCTGTAATGGGATTGACGACGTACACATTATTGCAGACGATGTTGCCCCAGTTACGTGAGATGTTACCGGAGTTCTCTGTAGAGGATTGTGCACTCTGGTCGCCTGCACCTGTGATGTTGCCGAGGACGGCGCAGTTGTCGAAGTAGGTCTTCGTTGCAGCCCATCCTGCGAAGCCGCCGACGCGAACGTAGGGTGCGCCTTGTGGCAGGGTGATGTTACCTGCATAGATACAGTTCTCGACGTGCTTTTCCTTTTCGCCCATCCATCCGAAGAAGCCGCCGGCGGTGTTGTCGCCTGCAACGCTGGATGTGATGTTGACGTCGGAATAGACGTTACGAACCAGTTCCATGCGTGCTTCAGCGCAGACAGAGCCCCAACGTGCTCCGTTTGCTTCGATAGAGCCGTGAACGATGAGGTTCTCGATGTTACCGGCCATTTCGGGGAAGAGGGAAGCGTAGCCGCCCATTTCGGTCATGCCGATGGTGATGGCGTGTCCCTGTCCGTTGAAGTTACCGTCAATCCAATCGCTGGGGTTGAAGATGTACTTGCCGGGCTCGGTAATGTACTCGATGTCGTTCATCAGCTTCATGTTGAGTCTGAAGCCGTTTGCGATACGGTTCCAACCTTCCACCTTGTCGAAGTCCTCGACGCTGCGGAGGAGGACGGCCCTATCAGTCTGGTCGAACTTAGTGGGGTCGTCGAAGTCGAACATGTGGAAGTTGAAGCATCCGCAGACTGTGCAGACGCCGTACTTGTCGAAGCTATGTGCTGTGGCTGTTGCATTGCTTGGAGTGTTGCTAAAGGTCAGTTCGCTTTCGCTCTTGCCGTCGCAGTCGGTGGCTGCGGAAGCATATACCTGACCTTCGCCGAATGCAGCGGGCACGGGGAATGGGTCTGTGTCGATTCTCTGTACCCAGTTGATCTTGCTCTGGTCGTTGTTGAGCTGATAGCAAATACGACCATCGGCGAGGTCATCGTAAGCCACAACGGTTGTGGCAACGTTGTCGCCCCACTGATTGGTGACATAGTTGTTGTAGCAAGCACCTTGAGGACGGTTGGCGTATGGATCAGCGTTGTAGTTGTCCAGGTCAATGGTCTTCAGGTAGCCGGCGTTACGGCAAATGTTGCAGCTGGCACCTGTAGAAAGGTCGAGTGTACTGCCGTCGCTGACAACAAGACAGTTGGCAATGTTGACGCGCTTCTCTGCCCAACCTACGACGCCGCCGCAGTTCTGGGTCGTCTCGCCAACGATGGCAATCTTTGCCAGACAGTTTTCGATTGTCGTGCCGCCATAGCCAAGGGCAACGATACCGCCGTGGGTGGCGTCACCTGCAACGGAGCTGTTGATGGTTACATCGACATAGCAGCCTGTGATGATAGCTTTGTTCCGCGCTACAATAGCAGCGGCGAACTTCTGGTCGGTAGTGATGGTTCCCTCCACCTTCAGGTCTTTGATGATGGCACCATAGCCTGTGTAATGGAAGAGTGCCAGGTCAGCAGTACCTTCCGAGAACATGTTAATCTTGATGGTGTGTCCCTTGCCATCGAAAGTTCCCTTGTACTCATTGGTTTGTGTACCAATCATGGAAACGTCCGAGGCGGGTTTCTCTATGTCGGCCGTCAGGACGGCATTGGCATAGACTTCGCCATCATTCACGAGCTGAGCGAACTCTTCCAAGTCCGCTGCCGTACCAATCTGATAGACGCCACCTACTTCGGAAAGCGCCCAAGCAGCTGTGGTGACAACGCTCAACAGAGCGGCCAGACACAGATTCAGTAGTTTTTTACTCATGGTAACGTTAATTTTGTAGGTTAATAAATAAGGTTAATGAATAGATTTTAGGTTTTTGTTTACACATATCGTCCCACAAAATTAGCTTTTTTTCCTATTGCTTCAAAATTTTTTTAGCATTTTCTTTACACAAAGAGCGTATTTTGTAAAAAAAACAAAAAAGAGGTATCAGGAAATGCTATACTTCATGCTGTAAACAACCCCGCAAAGAGATTCCAGTACCTCCACGGTAAAACTCCAGTACCTCCACGGTGGTACTCCAGTACTTCCACGGAAAAACTCCAGTACCTCCACGGTGGTACTCCAGTACTTCCACGGAAAAACTCCAGTCCTCCCACGGGGGGACTCCAGTCCTTCCACGGGGGGACTCTCATCTGAGAGCATTGGGATTTTTCCCGAACTAAGGCAAAAAGGCCGAAATGTCGCGGCCTAAGTGAGCGAGCTCGCGCACGACAGAACTGCTGAGGCTGGCGAGCTGTGGAGAAGCGGGAAGAAGGATGGTCTCGATGCCTGCAAGCTGACGGTTGACGTCCGCCATCTGCATCTCGTACTCGAAGTCGGCCATCGTGCGGACACCACGGACGATGGCTGTGGCACCCTGTTCCCTGGCAAAGTCAACGGTAAGGCCCGTGTAGCTCTCCACCCTGACGCGCGGCTCGTCTTTGTACAGCTTTCGGATTGCCGCGACACGTTCCTCCACAGATAGCCAACGGCAACAACCACCTCGTCGGAGAAACTGAGCGCCCGCCTTACGATATCTGCGTGCCCGAGGGTAAAAGGGTCGAACGACCCGGGGAAGAGTGCAAGTAGCATATCAGAAAATATCGGAATGAGAACCCGTGTCTATCATTACAAGTAACAATTCTTCTTCATGTTGCTCCCAAACAAGCAACCAGTCAGCTTTTATGTGACATTCCCATTTGCCCCTGTAGTTGCCCGTTAACTTGTGAGGTCGATAATGTGCTGGCAGGGTTCCTGTCTGCATAAGCAGGGAGATTACCACGCGCAAGTCTTCCATCGGAAGTCCACGCTTCTTCATTCTCTCTACGCTCTTATCGAAACGCTTGGTAGTACGGACAGAGTAAGCCATGCGCGCTATATGCCTAAGTGGTCAAACACTTCTTCAGGCGTAGAGAATGGACCGCTCACTCGACCTAAACGGACATCCTCCAAAGCCTCGTCGATGCCTTTCTTTTTGGTCGTGCTTTTGCTTCTGCGCTGGGGCAGAATCCTTACGCCGTCCAAGGCATTCAGAACCTTCCGGATACTGCTCAAGATAGCAGGATTGTCAACTTGAATTGTCAGGGTAGCCATTATGCACTAAGTTTTTACGCTTCTGCGCTTTCTTCTTCTGCCAAGTCCTCCTCGATGACCAGGTTGTCGATGATGAAGTTCTGGCGGTCCATGGTGTTGTCGCCCATGTAGAAGTCCAGGAGCTCTGCCACCTGGTCGGACTTATGGAGCATGACCTGGTCGAGGCGGATGTCGGGACCGATGAAGTTGCGGAACTCCTCGGGGCTTATCTCACCGAGACCTTTGAAGCGCGTTATCTCCGGCTCCGGTCCGAGGTCGTCGATGGCTTGCTGACGCTCGTCTTCGGAGTAGCAGTACTGCGTCACGAAGTCCTTCGAGAGGCTGAGGTGGCGTGGTCGCCTGCCGTCGCTGAAGGCAGCGCTGTCGTCGGCATTCTCGCGGGCAGCCAGCTCTGCTTCGATTGCATTGAGCTTGGCTTTGCCTATCTTTGTCTTCCTGCCACGGACGCGGAAGAGCGGTGTCTGCAGGATGAAGACATGCCCCTTCTTGACGAGTTCGGGAAAGAACTTGAGGAAGAAGGTGAGCATCAGGAGGCGGATGTGCATACCGTCGTCGTCGGCATCGGTGGCCACGATGACCTTGTTGTAGCGAAGGCCGTCCAGTCCGTCCTCGATGTTGAGGGCAGCCTGCAGGAGGTTGAACTCCTCGTTCTCATAGACCACCTTCTTGGTGAGCTTGTAGCAGTTGAGGGGCTTGCCTCGGAGTGAGAAGACAGCCTGCGTGTTGACGTCGCGGCTCTTCGTGATGCTGCCGCTGGCGGAGTCTCCCTCGGTGATGAAGATGCTGCTTTCCTCCTGGAGTTCGCCCTTGGGGTCAGTCAGGTGTACGCGGCAGTCGCGCAGCTTGCGGTTGTGCAGGCTGGCCTTCTTCGACATCTCGCGGGCTTTCTTTGCCACGCCTGCCATCTCCTTGCGCAGTTTCTCGCTCTCCGCCACCTTCTGCAAGATGATGTCGGCCACGTCGGTGTTCTTGTGGAGGTAGTTATCGACCTGTTCCTTGACGAAGTCGCCAATGAACTTGTCGATGCTGATACCGCCTTCGGGCTCCGTCGTGGTGCTGCCGAGCTTCACCTTTGTCTGGCTCTCGAAGAGCGGCTCCTGTATGTTGATGCTGATGGCAGCCACCATGCCGTTGCGGATGTCGGCATACTCGTAGTTCTTGCCGCTGTAGTCCTTGATGACCTCAGCGATGTACTTCTTGAAGGCAGCCTGATGCGTGCCGCCAAGGGTCGTGTTCTGGCCGTTGACGAAGGAGTAGTATTCCTCACCGTTCTGCTTCGTATGGGTGAAGGCTATCTCGATGTCATCGCCACGGAGGTGGACGATGGGATAGAGCGGCTCGTAGTCCATGCGGTCGGAAAGGAGGTCGGAGAGTCCGTCGCGCGACACGATGCGGCGACCGTTGAACATGATGGTCAGCCCCGTGTTGAGGTAAGTGTAGTTGCGGAGCATCAGCTCCACGAACTCGCCTCGGAAAGCATAGTGCTTGAAGAGGGAAGCATCAGGTTCAAAGAAGACGGCTGTGCCGTTCTCGTCCTGCGTTGCCTCCGTCACGTCGCTCTCCAGGATGCCTTTACTGAAGACAGCCTTTCGTGTCTGTCCGTCGCGGAAGCTCTGAACCTCGAAGCGTGTGCTCAAGGCATTCACAGCCTTGAGGCCGACACCGTTCAGGCCGACACTCTTCTGGAAAGCCTTAGAGTCATACTTGCCGCCCGTATTGAGCATCGAAACGGCCTCCACGAGTTTGCCCAAGGGAATGCCTCGGCCATAGTCGCGGATGCTGACGCGCAGGTTATCCTCTATATCTACCTCTATGCGTTTGCCGGCACCCATCTTGAACTCATCGATGCTGTTGTCGATGACTTCTTTGAGGAGCACGTAGATGCCGTCCTCTGCCTGTGAGCCGTCGCTGAGACGTCCGATGTACATGCCGGGACGCGTCCGGATGTGCTCCATGTCGGAGAGATGCCGAATGTTACCTTCGTCGTATTGTGGGGAATTCATAGTGGCTTTTTTCTAGTCTTACTAGTCTTACTAGGTTTACTAGTTGTTCTAGTCTTACTAGTCTTTCTAGTCTTTCTAGTTGTTCTAGTCTTTCTGTGGATTTAGTTTTTTGGCAAAGACTGCCCTGCGCTTGTGGATGCAGCAGTCGAGGTTCTTCCATTGCATCTGGCCGGCGAGGTTGTCTTCGAGCTGGGGGTTTGTCTCGGCCCATTCGTAGCCTCCGCTGATGCCGCCCGGTATCATATCAGCAAAGAAGAGGGCATTGGCTCCCTTCTCCTGATACTCAGGCAGGACACCCACCAGCAGCATATCAAGTATCTGATGCTTGCGCTTGAAGTAAAGCTCGCTGACGATATGCCACCATCCGAACGGGAAGAGCTTTGCCTTGGCCTTCTGAACTGCTCGGCTCAGGCTAGGCATACAAACGCCGATACCGATGATTTCGCCCTCGGCATTCTCCACCACGGAGAGGAAGCGGCGGTCCAGCAGCATCAGGAACCTGGATGCATACCACTCCTTCTGCTGGTCATCGAGCTGGCTGAAACCATAGAGGTCAACATAGGCACGATTGACTACGTCAAGCATCTTCTTCACATAGCCACCCTTCTTTATCTCGCTCTTGCTGCGGAAATGGCGGAGGCGGAAGCCATAGCGTTGCTGCACCATCTGCGCTATGCGGAAATACTTGGCCTTGTTTGCTTCATGCTCTCCTCTGGGGATGAACACCTTGCGCTCCACCCACCCCACTTCCTTCTCGAAGCCCAGCTTGGCTATGTGCTGAGGGTAGTAAGGATAATTGTAAATGGAGCAAAGGGTAGAGAGTTGGTCATAGCCTTCTGTCAGCATCCCCTCCGGATCCAGGTCGGTAAAGCCGAGCGGTCCCACTATACGGGTCATGCCTCGCTGACGGCCCCATTGCTCCACAGCCTCAAGCAGAGCACGGCTCACCTCGATGTCGTCTATGAAATCTATCCAGCCGAAGCGCACGTCTTGCCTCTCCCAACGGGTGTTGGCACGTGTGTTGATGATGGCTGCCACACGGCCCACGATGCGTCCGTCCTTACGGGCAAGAAAGAAAGCTGCCTCGCAGAAGCGGAATGCTGGGTTACGACGGGGGTCGAACGTCTCGAGTGTGTCCTCGAGCAAGTCGGGAACAGCCTGCGGACAATCCTTGTACAGCTCATAGTTGAAACGGACAAATGCCCGCATCTCTTTGCTGGAGGTTATCTGACTGACTGCTATATTGGCCATATCGTGTTTGACTCTCTTTAATACATGTTTAGTGTGCAAAGATAGCAATAATTATCGACATTATGTCCTCGTCGCCACCAAAATCTTCAAAAATCAACATTATTTAAGATTATGAGGTCCATAAGACCCCTAACTTAAGTAGGCTCTTTATGCTCCATAGCGCGCTATTCTGCCAGGACATTGAATTCGGCACCGCTGGCAAAGTCCGCTCCGTTCTGACTGGAGAGGGCCGTAAAGCGGAGATAGCGTGCCCGTTGTGGCTGGGCAAACATCACTTTCTTCTCCTTCGCCGAGCTGTCGAACTCACCTTCGCTGACAGGTTCTGCCCAAGTCTTGCCATCCTTGCTGAGCTGCACCTTGTATGCCTTGATGTTACCATTGTTACCGCCATCCTGACGGGGTAGGTAGCTGAAGCCCTTGATGAGTTTCTCCTCGCCGCAGTCGAAGTCAACCCAGTGCGGATACTTCGGCACCGTGATGCTGTACATCGTGTGCCAGATGGTGCTCGGGTCGCCATCGACAAGGTTCTTGCCGTATTCCCTGCCCGGGCCTTCCTCGCTGCTCACATAGACCACCTCGACGGGCACGTTCTCAATGCGCTCGAAGGTAGCAGTCACCTTGACGGCCTCATCGCCCTTGTACCATGCCGTGATGGTGCCGCCATTGCGCATCGAGACGACACACGGGGCAACAGACGGGTCGCAGGTCACGACCTTGCCAGGCTTCTTGCCGGGTTCCGTAAGCTGATAGCAAATCTGTTCGGGGTCCATGACGGTCTGGTCGCCTTGTATGGTGACGCGACCAGCCTTGTCACGCGATATGCTGACAGGGCAGCTGTGGTTGGTCGTGATATAGCCACGTTCGGAGAGGTTCATGCCTTTCGCCACGGGACGAATGACGTACTTCATCTGGTGCAGGGCTCCCTTGACGCGGTCCTGGCTGAGGGGACCTCCCTGTCCGCAGCTGTTACCGCCGAGACCCGTGACCTGCAGGTCAAGGTGGAGATGGGTACCGGTGCTCTCGGGCAGCTCATGGGGATGAGCAGCAAGGGTCATCTCGAGGGCACTCCAGGGCAGGGCTGAGGCAGACATGCCGTTGCTGCTATCGCTGATGAACTGTACGCCCGTGCCACCATCGTCGGTCAAGGCACACCAGCGCACGTTCTCGCGGTTGCCCATGCTCTGAGGCTTGGGGAAGTTGACGAACTGGTCCTTGACGGTGCTCTCATAGAGGCCGATGAAAGAACCCGTCTTGCGGTCGGCATAGTTGTTGAGCGGACCGCGTCCGTAGTAGGTATAATTGCCGTATCGGGCAGGTAGCTGCATGGCATAGCCGAGTCGAGGCAGGACGACACCCGGGTCACTGCTGATGATGCTGGCTGCCACATGAATGCTTCCATCGGGATAAACGGTATAGCGCTGTGTGGTAGTGAAATGGAAGTCGCTGGAGGTCATTGCTGCACCATCCTTGATGTTCTCGAAAGGCTGACCGGCTTTGCCCGGACGGTATGCGACACTGCCTTTGACCTTGGCCTGCGAGAGGATGGTATAGGTGACACTCACCGTCCCCTGCTCTTTGTCCTTGACGATGATGGGACGTCCCTCTGCCTTGTGCTGCAGGTCGTAGAGGCCGTTCTGGAACCACTGCTCCCGTGCCCAGTTGTCATTATCGACCGGTGCACGGAAAGCATCGAGCTTGGGACCGTTGCCGCTCTCGATGACATACTGGCCGCCGTACTGCAGACAGTTGAGACTGCCATCGCTGTCCTCGAAGCTGACGACAAAGTCCTTACCCTGCACGACGGTAGCAGAGCCTTCCCGTACGACTTCGAGGCTTCCCTCTGCCCAAAGTCCGGGGATGTCCGGCTCGTCCACGTTGAGGTCCAGCTGCTCTGCCATCTGCACATAACCCTTCTTTGCCCAAGGCATGTCCTGCTTCAGGCGGAACTCCACGTTGATGAAGTACTCGCCATCGTATAGCATACCGACAGGGCAGGTGCATTGGGCATCCATGCGTGGCAGGATATCCTCCGGCAAAGCGACAGGAGTTTCTGCCACCACTTTGCCGTCCTTGACGAGGCACGCCACGACGTCGTAAGTGTCTTGGTATATCGGCTCGAAGTAGTTCTTGTTGAAGATAGTGAAGTGTGCCACGGCATCCTTCCCTGCGCCCGTAATCGTATCGAGCTTCACGCTGACGTTCTGATAGACCTTCTTCACCTCGAAGTACTGCGGCTTGGGCGTCAGGTCGGGCAGCATGATGCCGTTCATGCAGAACATGCCGTCGTTGGGCCAGTCGCCGTGGTCGCCACCATAGCCCATGTACTTTATGCCATCCTTTGTATAGGTGTCAATGGCTTGGTCCACCCAGTCCCAGATGGCAGCACCGCAGAAGAAGTTCGTGCTCTCGATGGCTTCCCAATAATCTACAAGGTTGCCCAGGGAGTTACCCATCGAATGCGCGTACTCTGATATGTGATAGGGATACTTGATGCCCTGTCCGTTGCCTTTCACCGCATAGCGCACCCAATCGACCGACGGGTATTGGTTCGAGCCCATATCGACGATGTCGTTGTTACGCTCGTACTGAACGGGACGACTCTGGTCGAAAGCCTTGATGGCATCGTATGCTGCCTTGAAGTTCTCGCCAGGGCCTGCCTCGTTGCCCAAGCTCCAGATGACGATACTGGGATGATTGATGTGGGCACGCACCATCTCCATGTTCCTTGCCACATGTGCAGCCTGCCACTCTTTCGGATGCGAAAGAGACGCTTCACCGTAGTAGTACTCGTGGCTCTCAATGTTAGCCTCGTCCTCGAGGTACAGGCCGTACTTGTCGGCGAGGTAGTAGAAGTAGGGGTCGTTGCTGTAGTGCGAGAGGCGGACATGATTGATGTTGCCGCGCTTCATCAGCATCACCTCCTCCTGCATCTGCTGCCGCGTGATGGCATGGCCCGTCGAGGGATTCGTCTCGTGGCGGTTCACGCCTTTCAGTTTCACGGGTTGTCCGTTGACATAGAAATAACGACCTGCCAAGCCGAACTCATCGTCGCTTGCTTTTGTATCGCGAATCTCAACGGTGCGGATGCCGAAGTAGGTGGAGGTGCAGTCAAGGAGCTGGCCCGTCTTGTCCTTGAGTTCAGCCACAAGGACATAGCGGTAGGGCGTCTCTGCACTCCAGAGGAACGGATTCCTGATATTGACAAAGGTCTGAGCCAGCGCATTGGATTCCTTCTCGACGGGCACGACGTGGGTCGAGACGCTACGCACCGAGTCGCCTGTCGCATCGGTATAAAGTTCGACGGGATACACGCTGTAGGTCATCGTCAAACCCTTCAGCACCTTCTTTGTCATGTTCTTGAGCTTGCGGTCGATGCGGATGATGGCACCGCTTCCGCCATACTCGACGGTACGCACCGAAAGGTCGTTCACTTGAACCTTGGGGAAGGAGGTGAGGTATGTGCTGCGGAAGATGCCGGGCAAGCGGAACATGTCCTGCGCTTCAAGGAAGGAGCCGTCGCTGCTGCGATAGACTTCCACGGCAACGATGTTTTCGCCTTGCTTCAAGTAATCGGTTATGTCGAAGCGTGCCGTGTTGCGGCTGTTCTTGCTGAAGCCGACATAATGTCCGTTGACCCAGAGGTAGAAGAAACTATCGACACCGTCGAAGTTGATGATGACCTGCCTGCCTTTCCATTCAGCGGGCACGGTGAAGGAACGTCGGTAGGAGCCTACCTCGTTGCGATACTTATAGGTGGTCCACCTTTGGTCTTTCGGTTCGCGCATCACGCCTTCACGCCAGTCGTCCTTCTTCACTTCGTGGTAGAAGATGACAGGCTGGTTGACGTAGATGGGCACACCGTACTTCATCTCACCGTGCTTGCCCAGTCCTTGCACGTTCCAGCAGCCAGGCACCTTGATGTCGTCCCAAGCCGAGACGTCATAGGAAGCGTCAGCAAAGCTCTTTGGCCTTTGGTCGGGATGAGCACACCAATGGAACTTCCATATGCCATCGAGGCTTTGGTAATACTTGCTTCCTTCGGGCAACACTTTGCGCGCTGCCTCGGCATTGGCAAAGGGGAAGATATGAGCACGTGGCTGAAGTTTGTTCAGCGAGAGCTTTTCAGGGCTTTGCCATTCTGTGCCGTCGGGCGCTGAAGCCTGGTTATACAAGAAGCCTTTGAGGGCGTCATCTGCACTGGCACTAAAGGCAAGTGCGAAAAGGAACAGGGAGATAAGGATGTTTTTCATAAGATTTGATAAGGCTAATTAGGGCATATGTTGCTCTTGGAGCTTATATAGTTTTCGGTGCTTCTGCACGTCTCTCCTGCAAAGCGGCAGGCAGTAGCGACAAGGCGTTGCCAGACATCGCGACCGAGGCCAGGCAGGTCTTCAGGCATGATGCCTTCCCAGATGAGGGCACAGGCAAAGCCAGCATTGAAGCTGTCGCCAGCTCCGACGGTACTCACCACGTCGTCGATGGGCGGTGCCTGGAAGTCGTAGCATCCGCCGGGAGTGCAGACGGTGATTTGTCCTGCACCTGCCGTGCAGATGAGGAGCGGGCAATGGCGGCTTATATACATATTATATATTACGCGCGCGTCGCGCGAAGCGAACAGCACATCGAAGTCATCGGTGCTGCCTCTGACGATTGTGCTCTGCTGGAGGTTCTGCAGGATGAAAGGTGTGAGAGTCTCCAGCTCATCGCTATGGTTGCGGCGGAAGTTAATGTCGTAATAGACAATGGCGCTTCCCTGTGCGGCCCGCTCCAGCATTTGCACAATCAAGGGCCTCATGCCAGTGCAGGCTGCAAAGTAGGAACCGTAGAGCATGACATCGCCGCGTTCCACAGCCGGCAATGTCCAGGAGGATGCTACGTGCGGCGTCTCTTTGTAGAAGAGGTAGCTGGCATCGTGGTTCTGGCCAAGGAAAGCCAAGCTGATGGCACTCTTCTCGCCCTGCCTCAGTTGGAAGTGCTCTGTGCCGACGCCATTGGCACGAAGGAAGTCCACCGTCTGCTGTCCGACGATGTCTGCTCCTGTATAGCCGACGAATGTACACGGCACTCCGGCCCGCCCCACACTGATGATGCTGTTGAAACTGCTGCCACCTGCTACTGCTGCCACAGGCTGCCTGTCCTGAAAGATGATATCCAGGATGGATTCACCTACTCCTATGACTTTTCTGCTATTAACCATTTCTTGCTATTTAGTGAGTACAAAAGTACGAAAAAAAGATGAGCGCGACAAATATCATCGCATTTTTCTTCCTTGCTTTGTGTTAATGATAATAACTTCGCACCTTTTGTGTAAAATTTTAAGGCATTATCTTGCGTATTACTGTATTTTGTTTTAACTTTGCTCTCGAAAATAAAACATAAGTAAATGACAATAGAGGAAAAGATTAGCATTCTGGTGGAACGGTATAGCCGCAACCGCTCGCACCTAGCCGACATGATAGGTGTCACGCCACAGGCCGTCAACAATTGGGTCTATCGCAACCACATCCCTCGTCGGGGCATAGAGGCCATCATGGCTCGTTTCCCACAGATAGACCGTGAGTGGCTTCTCGGAGGGAGCACTCAACAGTCATACGGGTCGCTGCCATTGCCTGCAGAGGACGACGAAGAGGAGCTCCTGCCGTATCAGGTTCCCGAACAAGGCACGGGGTTGAAGCCTAACTATCACATGGACAGGCCACAGGCAGATGCCTCGGCTATGCTGGTGACTGGCCTGCAACCCACCTTGGGTGATGCTCCGCAAACGGAAGCCAGAGAGGGACTGACACCGGTACAGATGCCGAGACGCGACATCAAGTACGTCTTCCAGTGCCACGGCGACAGCATGTTGCCCCGCATACAGGACGGCGACTATGTCGGCGTAGGGGAAGCACTGGGCCGCTACGAGGACTTCCGGCAGGGAGACCCTTACCTCGTGCAGACCACTGACGGACGCCTGATGGTGAAGATGGTGCAGGACCCAGGACCAACGTCACCCTTCCTGCTCCTTTCTACAGAAAACCCCAACTACCAACTGGCCGACGGCGGCAGGCTGCCCAAGAGCGAGTTCCGAGCTGCCTATCGCGTCATCATGGTGATGAGGGACATATAGGGATTGAAGGATTTAAGGATTGAAGGATTTAAGGATTGAAGGATTTAAGGATTGAAGGATTGAAGGATTTTAGGATTTTAGGATTTTAGGATTTACAATTTACGATTTGACCATTTGCCATTTACAATTTGGGGATTACCATGGAAACACTTATACAGATTACTGGCGTGCAATATGCTTGCAATGAGGCTGACGTAGGTGCCGTGATGTCTGCTTTGGAACGGCAGAAGCCTGAGGTGCTGCTTGTGACGGAACAGACGCACGACTTCGGCATCATTGTCCGTGCTCTGGTGGGCACTGCCTACCGAGGTGTGGTGAGCCGCTTCGACCTGGAACACGTGCTGTGCATGATGCAGCACAACGGCTCATCGGTCCTGGTGGGAAGGGTGACTGACACCGACTGCGAGGGACGCTGCTACAACATAAGCGTCAGCGGGGACTACCCTACCCCTTCCGGCAATCCCGACGACTCGACAAGCATCTGGACTGAATGGCAATGGACGGGTGCTCCGCTCATGGACAGCAACCCGGAGGACTGCCGCCTCGACATCAGCCTCAAGGTGGTGCTGGCAGAACTCAGGCGTAGCGGCAGCATGAACAAGCAGACTCTGCTGGAACACCTCGCCCTCATCCTGCAACTGGCTCAATGGGATGTCTGCCAGGAGACGCAGCAGCAGCTCAGCCAGATACGTCAACTGGTCAACCGCCATGCCGACCCCGACGTACGTGCCTTGGCGCCGAAACTGCGCCGCACCCTCACTGCGCTGGGCAGCAAGGAGCGCATCGGCGAGTTCCAGAGCCGCTACCTGCCTATGCTCTGCCAGAGTGCGGAAGCGGGACGAATGCACCAGCAGTGGTGCCTCATTCACAACGCTGAACTGAGCGACGTGAAGCAGTGGGAGCCTACCATCACGAGGCAGTTGGACGTCATAGAGGAAAGCCTGCTAAAGCTGCCTGCCGACCTTTACTATCAGAAAGACACGTTTGGGGAACTCATGCACCGGCTGCTTTACCTGAGCATACCGCGACGCAAACTCCTCATGCTGCTGTCGGCACTGGTGCTGCGGAAGCAGCTGCGCAGACAGTTGGGACTGGACGAGGAAGGAACAGGCAACATGGATGAGAACGAGCGCCAACTGATACTGCAACTGGCGCCCATCTTCAATGGCAACACCGACAATGCCCGCGAGTTTCTTTTGCTGACGAGAGAGATGAACCCATTGGACATCACGCACCTCGTCAACCTATGGGTCATGGAGAAGCGCATCAGCTACGTCCATTGCCACAGGCCGCTCTGGACGGTGCTTCACGATGCTGGCATCTATACGCTTACGGAAGCCAACTGGAACATACAACTGAACGTCAGGAAGGCTTGGCGCTAAAGCTTGACATGGGTCACGAGGCGCATACCGTCGAATGCTATCTCTCCGTCTGCTCGCATACGGTCGATGACTTCTTCCACATGACTTTGGCTGAAGCCGGCGACGTCGAGGCGACAGGAATCGAGAGGCCCGTCCTGCAACTGGCTGAGGATGTGTAAACGCAAGGCTTTGTCTTCCTCCGGCATCGGAGGCTGTGCCTTGCGGCGGAGACAGACGTCGCAGATGCCGCAATCCTGTTCTGCTTCTTCTCCAAAATATCGCAGCAACTGACGGCTGCGGCAGCAATCGACTTCGGCTTCGGCATATTGAAGCATGGCGACGATGCGCTGTTCGTAGCGCTGCCGACGCTCCTGATAGATTTGTGGTGAAAGGCGGACTGCCTCCTTGTCAACACGGCGTTGCCGGAAGGTGACGCGCGGCATGTGTTTCCGTGGAATGAAAGAGACGAGATGAAGCTGCGAAAGCCGCAGCAGTATCTGGTATATCTCATCGCCTGTCAGTCCTGTCTCGCTGCTCAGCAAGTCCTCGTCGATATAGACATAGTCAACGAAGATGCCGCCATATCGACGCAGGATGGAGAGGATGAGCTGCTCGCCGGAAGGGTCGAGGGCCCGAAAGAGTTCCTGACGTGCGACGTTGATGCGGAGGCGGCTCGATGCGTCGTCCTCGTCGCTATACTCGATATAGCCTGCCTTGTCCAACAGGTCGAGTGCACCGACCAGCATGGTGGGGAAGAAGCCATAGATGCGGCAGAACTGTTCGAGGTTGAACTCCCGCGTGACGAGCATACCGTCGCCGACAGCGATGCCGAGGTAGCAGCCCAGCAGCTCATAGACGTTTTGGACATAGTCCAACGCCGGGAACTGCTGCGAGAGACGGCTGGCAGCCCGCTGGCGTTCACTGCCGTCCGTCAGGAGCATCGCATAGGCGGGTTCTCCGTCTCGGCCAGCACGTCCGGCTTCCTGGAAGTAGGCTTCGATGGAATCGGGAATATCGGCATGAAGCACAAGGCGGACATCGGGCTTGTCTATGCCCATGCCAAAGGCGTTGGTGGCGACCATGACGCGCACTTCTCCACGGCGCCAGCGTTCCTGACGCTCGTTCTTCTGGAGGCCTGTCAGTCCGGCATGATAGAACGTTGCCGTCTGCCCAAGCTCGTTGAGCTGCTCTGCCAGTTCGTAGCATTTACGGCGGCTGCGCGTGTAGATGATGCAGGAGCCAGGGATGGACTGTAGGGCACGGACGATGCCGTCCAGGATGACGTCCTCATGCTGCACGATGTATGCCAGGTTCTTCCTGCCGAAGCTCATCCGCAGGACGTTGTCTTCGCGAAACTGTAGCTTTTGCTGGATGTCGCGAGTCACTTCGGGGGTCGCCGTGGCCGTGAGAGCAAGGATAGGGCAATGCGGGAAGATGTCGCGGATGTTGGCGATGTGGAGGTAGGAGGGCCGGAAGTCGTAGCCCCACTGACAGATGCAATGCGCCTCATCGACCGTGACGAAGGAGACGCTCATGCGGCGCAGCTTGTTCACAAACAATTCGCTGGAAAGGCGTTCCGGAGAGACATAGAGGAACTTATAGGCTCCGAAGATGCAGTTATCGACGACGGTCAGGACCTCGTCGTGCGACATGTGGCTGTTGATGTAGGCCGCTTTGATGCCACGGCGCTTCAGGTTCTGCACCTGGTCCCGCATCAGCGAGATGAGGGGGGTGAAGACGATGCAGACGCCCTTCATGGCCATCGCCGGGACCTGGAAGGTAATGCTCTTGCCGCCGCCGGTGGGCATCAGCCCGAGCGTGTCGCGGCCCGCTCCGATGCTTTCGATGACTTCGCGCTGTATGCCGCGAAAGTCGTCATAGCCCCAGTACTTGCGAAGGATAGAAAGATACTCCATTCCCTGTCTCTGTAAAAATATAGCGTCGTTTGCTCCTTTGGAAAAATACCCGTGGACTTATGGCGATAACTCCTCGTACTTATGGCTATAAGTACACGTACTTATTGAGGTAAGTACACGTACTTATTGAGGTAAGTACACGTACTTATGACGGATATGCCCTGTCCGCTGAAAGTCAGGGGCTTCATTCCCTGGGCTTGATGTCCTCGATTTGCAGCTGCACCTCTCCGCGCTTATGGCTGTTCTCTTCGATGTGATAGACGATGTCGAAGGCGCGCTTTGTCTTGATGTAACGTGCTTGCGAGCTCTGGCCAAAGGCAATGCCGTTCATCACGTTGCTGCTCTTGGAATCTACAAGTTCCAGCTTGATGTGCTCCTGGTCGCGGCCCACCACACGGCTCGTGCCGTAGTCATAGACCTTATGCGTGCAGAAGAGGGGCTTCTGGTTGTCGGGGCCGTAAGGGGCAAAGCGTTTGAGGTCGGAAGCTACACGACGGTTGATGTCGCGGAAGTCAATGTCGGCATCAATCTCCAGCACGGCATTCACCTGTTCGGGCTGAATGTGCTCCTTGACGTACTCCTCGAAGCGGTGGCGGAAGGCCGGTATGTTCTGCGACGGCAGGCTGAGGCCTGCTGCATACGTATGTCCGCCGAAGTTCTCGAGCAGGTCGGCACAACTCTCGATGGCCTTATAGACATCGAACCCGGGCACACTGCGTGCCGAACCCGTTGCCATGCCGTCATCGTTGCAGGTAAGCACGACGCTGGGCTTGTAGAAGACCTCGGTCAAACGCGAGGCCACGATGCCGATGATGCCGCGATGCCACTCCTCGTTGAAGAGGACGATGGACTTGTGCTCATGCCGATGCTCCAGGGTCATGACGATGCGGTTGGCTTCCTCGGTCATGGACTTGTCGAGGTCCTTGCGCTGCTCGTTGTATTCGTTTATCTGCTCCGCCAGCTTCTGGGCTGCCTGCTGGTCCTTCTCGATGAGCAGCGCCACGGCCTCGTTGCCCGTCTGCATCCTGCCGGAAGCATTGATGCGCGGACCTATCTTGAAGATAATGTCGCCCATGGAAATCTCCTTGTTCTTCAAGCCACATATTTCCATGAGTGCCTTCACGCCGATGCTTGGCGAACTGTTGAGCTGGCGCAGGCCATGATAAGCCAGGATGCGGTTCTCGCCCATGATGGGCACAATGTCCGCTGCAATGCTGATGGCACAGAGGTCCAGCAGAGGGATGAGCTGGGAGAACTCTATGCCGTTGCTGATGGCAAAGGCCTGTATCAGCTTGAAGCCGACACCGCAACCGCAAAGGTGCTCATAGGGGTAGGTGTTGTCCAGGCGCTTGGCATTGAGGATTGCCACAGCCGGCGGCAATTCCGGACCAGGCACATGGTGGTCGCAGATGATGAAGTCGATGCCTTTCTCCCGGGCATAGGCAACCTCATCGGTAGCCTTAATGCCGCAATCGAGCACAATGACAAGGCCAACGCCCGTCTCGCAGGCATAATCGACGCCCTTGCGCGAGACACCGTAGCCGTCCTCGTTGCGGTCCGGGATATAGTAGTCGATATTGCTGTAGAACTGTTGAAGGAAGCGATAGACAAGCGCCACGGCAGTACAACCGTCCACATCGTAGTCGCCATAGACGAGGATGCGCTCCTTGCGTCCGAGGGCTTCGTTGAGGCGGTTCACTGCCTTCTGCATATCCTGGAAGAGGAAAGGGTCGTGCAGGTCGGTGAGCTGAGGGCGGAAGAACTTACGCGCATCCTGCACGTTGTCTATACCGCGAGCTATCAGCACACGGGCAAGCACAGGGCTGATCTTCAGCTCCGCTGCCATCTCCCCTGCAAGAACCAGTTCGTCTTCAGAAGGCGGATTATAGCTCCATTCGTAGTTCACCTTTTCCCTTTTTCTTTTTCAACTTTTCAACTTTTCACCTTTTTACCTTTTTACCTTTTCACCCTTTACTTGATGTATTCGGCAAAGTCAGTAAGGTGCATGTCGCCCTTGCGGAGGAAGGTGTCGTGCATAGCAAAAGCAGCAGAGAGCTCGTGGTGTGTGTGGCCGCCACGCTTCTCGGCATACTTCAGGTAGTCACGCAGCATGGGGCGGTAGTCGGGATGAGCCACCTTGATGAGTTCCTCAGCCTTCTGCATGTCGCTCTTGTGGCGAAGGTCGGCCACGCCGTACTCCGTGATGACGGCATCGATGTAGTGGTTCGTATGGTCGATGTGGCTGGCGAAGGGCACGATGCTGGAGATGGCGCCGCCCTTCGTGGTGGAGCCGCAGGTGAAGATGGTTAGGTAGGCATTCGCAGCAAAGTCAGCCGAGCCGCCGATGCCGTTCATCATCTTCGTACCGCATATCTTCGTGCTGTTCACATGACCGTAGAGGTCGCACTCGATGGCTGTGTTCAAGGCACAGACGCCGATGCGTGCGATGACCTCCGGGCAGTTGCTGATCTCGGAGGGACGCAGCACGAGCTTGTCCTTGAAGAAGTCGATGTTGTCGTAGATGTCGAGCAGGCACTGGTTGGTGACCGTCAGCGAGCAGGCTGAAGCGGAGAGCACGCGGCCTTGCTTCATCAGGCCGACTGGTGCATCCTGCAGCACCTCGGTGTAGATGTTGAAGTTAGGCACTTCGGGGCACTGCCCGAGGGCGCCGAGCACAGCATTGGCTCCGCTGCCCACACCGCTCTGCAGGTTGAGGAATGTCTTCGGGATGAGACCTTGCTTGAGGTTGAGCAGCAGGAAGTCGGCCACGTTCTGTCCGATCTGGGTCGTGATGGGGTCGGGGTCCTTGAAGCTGCGAGCCTCGTCGGGTATGTTGCACTCCACGATGCCTACGATGCGGTCGGCGTCCACCTCGACGTAGGGCTTGCCGATGCGGTCGCTGGCCTTCGTAATCATGATGGGGGTGCGGAAGGGATGGTCCTCTATCTCATACACGTCGTGAATACCCTTGCTGTTGGGGCTGTGGAAGGCGTTGAGCTCCACGATGATGCCCTCCGTAGCAAGGCGGCAAACGGTGGGACTGATGCCGCCGGCTGCTGTCAGGTAGATGCGAGCCTTGTTGCCTACCTTCTCGATGGCACAAGCCTCGATGATAGCCCAGTTGACCTGACCAAGGTAACCCTGACGAATCTGGGTAGCCATATTAGAGAGGTTCAGGTCGGAATAGTGGAGGGTATTCTTGTTGACGTTCTTGCGGAAGTCGGGATTCGTGGTATAAGGTGCACGGAAGTCGATGGCATTGGCATTGGAAAGGTCGCCGTCGCAGCTCTGACCCGTGCTGGCACCCGTGAAGATGCTAATCTTGAAGGGACGTCCGGCAGCATGTTCTGCCTCTGCCTTCTTTGCAATCTCTGCAGGTGTACACTTGGCTACACCTGCCGGCGTGAAGCCGCTCAATCCGATGGTTTGTCCGTTCTGAACAAGTGCTGCAGCCTCTGCAGCAGTTAGTCTATTAAAGTCCATGATGCGATGTTATTTTAATTTTTGCGCACAAAGATACGAAATAATTATGAATTACGGATGGTTAATTATGAATTATTAGTACCTTTGTGAGACTTTTTAACACACATCGATGGCGTTTTATCCTTGAAGGGGTTCTTTTCGGAAGAAAGCAAGATAGTTTTCGGCCATTGCAATGCACAGGGACGACACGTCGATGCCTCGAACTTCTGCTACATTATTATATAATTCAGCTATGGGACGCTCCCCTTCGTCCGTCTCGAGCATGAGACGCTCCAAAGGACAAAGCCGCAGACTCTCCTCGTTGAAGCGGAAACCGAAGCTGACAAAGAAACCTGCATCGAGTAGCGAATGCAGTTGCTGGGGCTTGCCTCGGAAGCCGTGAAACATCCAGGGCATCGCAGGATGCTGCTCGCGACGCAACTGCAACAGCCGGTCGATTGCCTTCACACAATGGATGACAAGCGGCTTCTCATGTTGTTCGCTTAGGACAATCTGCTCCAGAAACACCTTTTCCTGCACTACCATCGAAGGACCTCGCAAGCCATCCAGTCCGCATTCGCCGATGGCAATCCGGTCTGCAAGGTCAGGGCTGACGAACGCTTCGTCCGCCCTCCAGGGATGAATGCCCCAGGTCTCGCGGCCATCGACAACAGCCACAACGTCCGATGCAGAAGGGACACGATGGGTATGGAAATCGATGTAAGTCATGGCACAGGATCATAGCCGCTGCCGCCCCAGGGATGGCAGCGCAGCAGACGGCGCACAGCAAGCCACAAGCCCTTCAGCGGACCGTACTTCTGCAATGCCTCGACAGCATATTGACTGCTTGTCGGCGTAAAGCGGCAAGAAGGAGGTGTCAGCGGAGAAACAAACCGCTGATAGAAACGGATAGGCAGGATGAGCACACGTGCCAACAGACGACTTATAGTGTTCATCGTTCAATCGCTTTGATTCCTCTTTCCTGCCTCACTCTCGCAAATACGCAGCAGCAGCGAGCGCATCTTCTGAAACACCTTCTCGGTCGGAAGGACCTCGTCCGAAGTCCAGAGGAATGCTATGTCGAGACCGCCCTCAAGGGACTGAAGTATTTCCTTCTGCAACCGATACGCCTCGCGAAGCTGTCGCTTGATGCGGTTGCGCTTCACGGCACGCTTAAAGTAACGCTTTGAGACAGAAGTCAAGATGCGAACCCCTGCCTGGCCGTTTGGCATGAAGACAGCACGGATGGGAAAGGCAGACACGGACTGGTGTCCACCGCTGAACAACTCCTCGAGCACCTTGCGACTGCAAAGGCGCTCCTCCTTTCCGAGAGTGTGGGAGGCATTATCCATTTGCTTTGCGCAGATGGTCGTCTATGGCTGAAGATATGCTGGGATACTGGGGAGAGGGGGCCTCTATGTCGAGACGCAAACCGGCATCGCGAACTGCCTTGGCAGTGGCAGGGCCCAACGTACCTATAACGATGTCGCCCTGCTTGAAATTGGGGAAGTTCTTCTTGAGCGACTGCACACCGCTTGGACTGAAGAAGATGAGCATGTCATAGTCGAAAGGCTCGCCCTCGGCAAAGTCGTTGCTCACGGTGCGGTACATGACAGCATCCGAATGGTTGATGCCCTTGCTGTCGAGCAAATCACTGAAGACAGGATTGTGCACATCGCTCAAGGGAATGAAGTAGCGCTCTGACTTGTGCTTAATCATCGTAGGCAGCAAGTCATCGACCTTGCCCGTCGTGCCGTAGAAGACCTTGCGCTTGCGGTACTGCACGTACTTCTGTATGTACTGCGCCACGGTCTCTGTAATGCAGAAATACTTCATGTCCTCGGGGATGGGAATGCGCATCTCCTTGGCAAGCAGGAAGAAATTGTCGATGGAAAGACGCGAAGTGAAGACAACGGCAGTGTGCTCCAGAATGGATATCTTCTGTGCACGGAATTCTTTAGGCGTCAGTGGCTCCACCTTAATAAAGGGACGGAACACAATCTCCACATTATGGCGCTTTGCGATGTCATAGTAAGGAGAATTTGCCGAGGTGGGCTCGGGCTGTGAGATAAGTATCTTCTTTATCATCGTCTGTCGTGTATTTTTCCTATATTTTTATCGTAGTGAGCCATTCGGCATACGTCAGCACGCGCAGCAAAACGAGCAACGGTATCAATTCGAGTGTGCAAAAGTACACAATTAAATGCAAAGTGCCATACATTTTTGGGAAAAATATCTGATAGGTCTTAAAAAGAAGCACAATCTTGACAAAAATGATAGGAATAAGCACCAAAAGTTGTACCTCACTTGAGGTCACAGGCAAATACATAACCACAAGCGCCAAGACGAGGAACAACATGGCTTCTGCAGCAAGGAGGAACGTATAGACTCGCTTCCATGTAAATATTTTTCCACGCCTAAAGAATATCCAGTTAATAAAGCTGCCAAGCATTCTCTTTGCCAGGAAATAGACAATCCAGAGGACAAAGAAGGCTGCAAACAAGAGGTAGGGTGTCTCGCGAAACGGATAGTAGCTGACCTGGCTTTGGGTAAGGACGAAGGTGACGATGGCTGCCGCGAACGAAAGGAGGCATACAGCCATGAGACGGGTGGAATAACGTAGCGGGTCGTCCAGGATGAGTTCGTCTGTCTTGCCTGGAATGGGGAGGAAGACATCACGCAGCAGTTTACGGAACTTCTTCTTGAGGCGCAGCACAATACCTGCAGCAAGCAGCAGACAGACGAGCAGCAGCACTCCGCTCCATGCTTCATTGCGCAGGCGGAAGGGTGTCGCTGCTGCTTCGAATCCGAAAGGTCGGTACGGCACTTCTGCATGAACGAGACTGTCATCATGGAAGAAGCCGTACTCATCGAAAGGGTTCAGCTCTTCGGCAATCGTGTCCGGCAGCACCGCACTGAGCGTATCAATGCCAAGCGTATCGATTGCCTGGGTTGATGCCAAGGATATGGTGTCTGCCGTCTTCATGCTTATCTACAAAGCTTATCTCGCATCCGGTGGAAGCCAAAGTGCCTATATCTTGGCAAAGCGTCGGATGCTCGTATCCCAGAGAGGTGTCTCAAGCGCCATCCGCAGTGCCTCCTCGGGAGTAGGAGCGACGCACCAGGTGTCGGCATGTACTGGACGCATGAAGTTCTCCTTGATGGCCTGGTGGAGCGTATTGAGCATGGAGTCGAAGTAGCCGCACGTATTGAGCAGTACGATGGGCTTGAGGTAAAGACCAAGCTGCTTCCACATGATGAGTTCGGTCATCTCTGCGAAGGTTCCTATGCCGCCCGGCAGGAAGATGCCGGCGTCGTTCATTTCAGCCATCTTTGCCTGACGTTCATGCATGTCGGTGGTTTCGATGATTTGTGTCATACCGTCGTGACACCATCCTTCCTTTATCATAAAGGTAGGAATGACGCCTATGGCCTTTCCTCCGGCCTCGAGGCACCCGTTGGCACTCTCTGCCATGAGTCCCATGTTGCCTGCTCCGTTTATCAGCGTCACGCCTTGCTCGCCCATCAACTGTCCGAGGCGACGCGCATCCTTAAAGTAGCAATCATCTATCTGTGTGCTGCTTGCACAATAGACTGCTATTTTTTTTCCTTTGTTCATTGTCTGTTTGTTCTGAGTAATCGGAGTCCTCGAAGTATTCAGACTACTCCGATTACTCTGATTTCTCTGATTACTTTAGCCCGAAGGCTTCCTTTATCTTCTCCACATAGTCGAGCTTCTCCCAGGTGAAGAGTTCGACGGTCACTTCCTTCGTTTCCTGATAGAGCGACTCGTAGCGTTTCGTCACCGTGCGTGGCTCGCGGCCCATGTGTCCGTAGGCTGCTGTTTCCTCGTAGATGGGGTTACGCAGCTTGAGTCGCTGCTCTATGGCGTATGGGGTGAGGGTGAAGAGTTCTTTTATCTTCCCGGCAATCTCTCCGTCGGAGAGTGCGACATGGCTCTTTCCATAGGTATCTACGAAGATGCTGACGGGTTCTGCCACGCCGATGGCATAGCTGAGCTGCACCAGCATCTCGTCCGCCACGCCTGCTGCCACCATGTTCTTGGCGATATGGCGGGCTGCGTATGCCGCCGAGCGATCGACCTTCGAGGGGTCTTTGCCGCTGAAGGCACCACCGCCATGCGCACCCTTGCCGCCGTAGGTATCAACGATTATCTTGCGTCCCGTAAGACCTGTGTCGCCATGAGGTCCACCGATAACGAACTTGCCTGTCGGGTTGACGTAGTAGGTGATGCGGTCGTCAAAGAGGCTACGGATGCGCTCGGAGCGAATGCCGTCAAGCATACGGGGAACGAGTATCTCCTTGACGTCGCGAGCGATGCGCTGCTGCATGGCTTCGTCCGTGTCGAACTCGTCATGCTGAGTCGATACCACGATGGTGTCAATGCGCTGAGGTACACCTTCGTCGCTGTATTCTATCGTGACTTGGCTCTTGGCATCCGGGCGCAGGTAGGTCATCACCTTGCCTTCGCGACGGATGTCGGCAAGCGTCAGGAGGAGACGATGCGCGAGGTCGAGGGAGAGCGGCATGTAGTTCTCGGTCTCGTTGGTTGCATAGCCGAACATCATGCCCTGGTCTCCTGCACCCTGTGTGGTGCGGTCTGTACGGTCAACACCACGATTGATGTCAGCGCTCTGCTCGTGAATGGCAGAGAGCACACCGCAACTGTTGCCCTCGAACATATACTCGCTCTTGGTATAGCCGATGCGGTTGATGACTTCGCGAGCGATACGTTGCAGGTCAACGTATGCCTTTGTCTTGATTTCGCCTGCCAGCACGACCTGTCCGGTCGTGACGAGTGTTTCGCACGCCACCTTCGAATCGGGATCGAAGGCAAGCAGTTTGTCGAGCACGGCATCGCTGATTTGATCGGCCACCTTGTCGGGATGGCCTTCGGAGACTGACTCCGACGTAAACAAATAACCCATAGTAGAATTAATCTTTAATATAATTAATAATGTATGGGGAAAGAAGTCGGGCACAAATGCGTGAGGCGCACAGCGGCAGTCCTCGTTTTAGCATTTTTTACTGTGGTTGCAAGCAGCCCAAATCTGTCCACATGTTGTTTTTGCGGCTGCAAAGGTACGAAGATTTTCCCAATCTGCACAACTTTTCACCGTTTTTCTTTGCGCATATTGAAGAAATCACTAACTTTGCACCGTGCTTCGTAAGAGGAACAACTATTAGTTACTTTGAATAAGATAAAAAGAGTATGAACAATCTATCCACACCAAGTCCCCACGGGGAGATGCTTGCCACTCCACTCAACCCCGTGCAGTTGCATCTTCTGAGGATGTTTTCATACATGAATAGTGAGGCTCAGCTGAAAGGGTTGAAACAAGTGCTTGCTGATTACTATTTCAATGAGGTGGAAAAGGGTATGGCTGACCTCGAAGACCAAGGTCTTTGGGGACGCGAACAGAGCGACGCAGTGATGAACGAGCATCTGCGTACACCATATTTATATTAAGCAAATGAAGCGCATCGTCCTCGACACAAACTGTCTTATAGCCTCGTTGTCGCGTACCAGTAGGAGCTACACCGTTTGGCGTGGACTCCATGATGGACAATATAGGCTCTGCTTATCTAATGAAATCCTTATGGAATACCAGGAGATGATAGGACGAAAAACAACACCGGAAATAGCAGAAAATGTGGTGCAGTACTTAACAAACAGCGAATTCGTGGAGTTCATAACCCCCTACTACCACTTCGGGCTGATAAAGACAGACCATGATGACAACAAGTTTGTGGACTGTGCAATAGCTGCAAATGCAACATATATTGTAAGCGACGACAAGCATTTCAACCCACTGCGCAACATCGGCTTTCCAAAGCTAATCGTGTTGAGGCTAATGGAATTTGTGGATAAGTTGAAACAATTTGACCATACAAATAATGCTTAAACATTATAAGCTCAAAAACAATGACATAAAAACTTTACATAACCTGTGCTTCCCATAACGGGACACAAAACATTTCATTTGCTCAATATCTCCGACGAACTGCGACCTCGAAAAGAGACTACACGAGCGAAATCTATCAACTTTGAGGCTTGCGCTACAAACGCAGGCTTTCCATAGTTGATAGAAGGTTGTCGCAGACCTGTCGGAGATATGGAGAGGCCTGCGCTTTTCTTTTACTCATAAGTCTGGCGCCTGTTTCCCATAATGAACGAGGAAACATTTTAGTATTAAACAATTAACAAATGAGCAAAATGAAAAAGTTTTTCCTTTCTTTGGCTGTCCTAATAATTGCAAGTGTGCATATTGTATGGGCACAAAAGGTGTTAATCTACAAAAGTGACGGCACGACAATCGAGTATGAAGTATCAACTTTAGACAGTATGGTCTTTGTAAAAGAAAAGCAAACAATGCCATCACATCTTACTTGCCCCGACGACCATCATCCTCATGCCATCGACCTTGGTCTGCCGAGCGGAACAAAGTGGTGCTGCTGCAACGTAGGAGCAAGCAAGCCAGAGGAATATGGCGGCTGTTATGCCTGGGGCGAGACATTGACAAAGAGTGTCTATACAGAAGTGACTTATTGGTATTGCACAGGAAAAGACACAGGAAAAGATACCGATGGGGATGGCTGGTATGATAACGGGAGTGTATTCGTCAACATCGGCTCTGACATTGCGGGTACGGAATACGATGCCGCCACGGTCAACATGGGTGCGCCTTGGCGTATGCCATCGGATGAACTACTAACGGAACTGGTGAACAACTGCTCCCGCCAGTGGGCGCAGGTGAATGGCGTTAACGGCATCCTTGTGACGGGTCGCAACGACGGTCAAATCTTCCTTCCCGCTGCTGGCTACCGCTGGCTCCACGGATTCTACCTCGCGGGCAGCAATGGCTACTACTGGAGTTCGCAATTAAGGTCTAGCAAGAGCGTGCGACGGCTGCACTTCGGTTCCGACTACTGGTATTTTGGCTACGACACTCTCCTCCGCATCGGCGGGCACTCTGTCCGTGCTGTGTGCCCGTAGCTCAGAATTTGAGTGCACTCCCAAAAGAAGCACAGGACAAAAGGTATTATTACCATTCACCGTCTTCTCTGCTCCTCCGAGGAAAGAGTGGGCGGTGTTATTTGACGGAGCGTGTTGCGTGATATTGCCATGCCAATAGTGTTAAACCAGATTTTACAAATTTGTGCAATTATATAAGTTTTTACTTAACAAACCAAGAAAACAGTGTGATATTTCCATTTACATACTGATAAGTGTAGATTATTTCGTACCTTTGCAAGCGATAATTATGAATTATGAAACATGACCTTGAGATAATGGCCCCTGTAGGGTCGCCAGAGTGTTTGGCGGCTGCCATACGAGCGGGAGCGGACAGCATCTACTTCGGTATAGAGAACCTGAACATGCGGGCGCACTCCGCCAGCACGTTCACCATCGACGACCTTCAGCGCATTGCCGAGGAGACGCGGCGCTTCGGCATCAAGAGCTACCTGACAGTCAACACCATCATCTACGGCGAGGACCTGGAGCTGATGCGCACCATCCTGAATGCGGCAAAGGCCGCAGGCATATCGGCCGTCATTGCGAGCGACGTGGCGGTGATGCTCTACTGCCGACAGATAGGGCTGGAGGTTCACCTGAGCACGCAGCTGAACATCAGCAACGCAGAAGCTCTGAAGTTCTACGCACAGTTCGCCGACGTCGTGGTGCTGGCACGTGAGCTGAACATGGAGCAAGTTGCAGAAATCGCCCATTCCATCGATAAAAATGACATCTGCGGACCAAGCGGGAAGCCTGTCCGCATCGAGATGTTCTGCCACGGCGCACTCTGCATGGCCATCAGCGGCAAATGCTACCTGAGTCAGAGCAACTGGGGACGTTCAGCCAATCGCGGCGAGTGTATGCAGCTCTGCCGACGCCGATACACGGTGCAGGACGTGGAGACAGGCACCGAACTCGACATCGAGAACAAGTACATCATGTCTCCGCGAGACCTAAAAACCATCCGTTTCATCGACAAAATGATAGATGCCGGGGTTCGCGTTTTCAAGATAGAAGGACGGGCCAGAGGACCGGAATACGTCGATACCGTCGTGAGGTGTTATCGAGAGGCCATCGACACACTCACCAACCCCGATGAAGGCAAAGAGGTGTTCCTCGCCCGTCTGGACGAATGGGACGAGCGGCTCGCACGCGTCTTCAACCGAGGCTTCTGGGACGGCTACTATCAGGGCAAGACCATGATGGAGTGGAACGACTGCCACGGCTCGAAGGCCACCGAGCGCAAGGTCTATTGCGGACGCACCGTGCGCTACTACTCGAAGCTGCAAGTGGCTGAGTTCAAGATAGAAGCCTGCGAGCTCTGTGTTGGCGACGAGATACTGGTGACAGGTCCGACCACCGGTGCCCTCCGCGCCACGGTGAGCGAGATTCGCTACGACCTGAAACCCGTACAGACAGCACTTCAAGGCCAGCACATCAGCATCCCGCTCGCCACTAAAGTCCGCCGAAACGACAAGCTGTTCATTATCAAAAGCATAACAGACTGACGCGTCTTCCTGGCAATAAGTACGTGGACTTACGGCGATAAGTACGTGGACTTATGGCAATAAGTACGGGGACTTATGGCGATAAGTACGGGGACTTACGGCAATAAGTACGGGGACTTATGGCGACAGGTACGTGGACTTATGGCGACAGGTACGCGCCTCATTTGTATTTCATTTGTGCTGCATTTGTACAACCTGTACAAGCATTTGCATCATTTGTATTCCCTTCCTCCATTCTGCATCTTGCCGTACCTTTGCCTGCGAATTCACAGATAAAGGACAGCCGGCTGTCTCATTTCCTAACCTTACTAATAAAGAAAAAGAAAATGAGACAAGACATCAACGAGAAAGTAAAGATGACAGAACTGACGGACGACGCCCGCCTGCTCGTCATCAGCCACATGCCCCTGGCCTACGCAATGGCCTGGAGGATGAGAGACTGCGGCATCAGCCTGGAGGACCTTCGGCAGGAGGGTTGCCTCGGCCTGTGCGAAGCTGCCATGCGATACGACGAAAGCACCGACTGCTGCTTCGCCACATACGCCAGCCACTGGTGCCGCAAGATGATGCTCATGGCAATCCACCGTGGCAGGACAGCCATGAGCCTGCAGGACGAGACCTTTCTGGAGCAGGAGGACGACGAGGACCTGCTGCGCACAGGACAGCAGCAGCGCATCGAAGACGCTCTGAAATGCCTCTTGCCGAAGGAACAGCAAATCGTCAGACAGTTCTACGGCATCGACTGCAAACGCCTTAGCCTTACGGAGATAGCCGCCGAAATGGGTTTCAGCAAAGCCCGTGCCTCCACCCTCCACCTGCGTGCGCTCCGCAAACTCGAAGCAGCACTCAGGGAACATCCCCTGGTAGATTACCTCACCCCTTGGCTCGAATAATGCAAACAGGGCTGCCCGATACCGCATCGGACAGCCCTGTTCTCGTCACAAATACCAGTGATTTGTCATTTTCTACGCATAACGACCATAATTCTTCGTTCTACGCTCTTCATTTTTCACTTTTTCTTCGTACCTTTGCCCTTGTCAACCAGAACAATCAAGACTGACACAGTGAGAATGAACAAGAACGGAACAAAGAAAAGACATCGCTTCATGCGCCTCCTGGCAGGGTTGCCCTTGGGCATACTGTATCTGCTGAGCGACATTGCCTTCCCGTTCATATATTATATAATAAGGTATAGGCGCCGATTGGTCCGCGAGAACCTCCGCTGCTCCTTCCCCGAGAAGAGCGAAAAGGAAATCCTCCGCATCGAGCGGGCCTTCTACCACAACCTCTGCGACGTCTTCATCGAAGCCTTCAAGTGCCTCAACATCACGGACGAGGAGATGCGCCGCCGCGTGGAAGTGCTGAATTGCGAACTGCCCGAACGCATAGCCGCCGAGGGCAAGAACGTCTTCATGCTCCTCGGTCATCTGGGCTGCTGGGAGTGGTATCAGGAAGTCAGCGTCCGCTACCGGAACCCGAAGAAAGGCGCCGAGATATACAAGCAGATAGAAAGCCCCTACTTTGCCTCGCTCATGCACGAAATCCGTAGCCGCTGGGACACCACGCAGATAGAGATGCAGCAAACCGTCCGCACCATGCTGAAATGGAAAGCCGAAGGCGAACCCTTCCTCTGCGGCTTCATCCAGGACCAGCGGCCCACCGGAAAGGAAAAAGACAGAGTCACCTTCCTGAACCAAGCCTCCTGGTACACTCGTGGTGCAGAGGAGATAGCCCACAAGATAGGAGCAGAGCTCGTCTATCTGGACGTAGAGAAGACTTCGCGCGGACACTACCGCTTGACATTCCTGGAGATGCAGCCCAACGCAGAGGAGAGCAGCAGCGACATGGCCCTGTCCCTGTGCTATCTGCGACTGCTTGAGCAATCCATCCGCCGACAGCCCGAACTGTGGCTCTGGTCGCACAACAGGTGGTGCAAATGGGATTTGGCAAACTAAACGTACACAGACATCATGATTTCCGTTATCGTTCCCATCTACAACGTCGAGAAGTACCTGCGCCGAGCACTCGACAGCATCCTCAGCCAGACCTGCAAGGACTGGGAAGCCATCCTCGTGGATGACGGCAGTACCGACGGTAGCGGACGCATCGCAGATGAATACGCCGCAAGCGACCACAGGTTCAAAGTCGTACACAAGGCTAACGGCGGACTTTCCGATGCACGCAACGCCGGCCTGGAAAACATCAACGGAGAATACCTCATCTTCCTTGATGCCGACGACTTCCTCCACCCGCAACTGATGGAACTCTGCCTCGAAGCAGCACTCAGGGATCAATCCGACCTCGTCGCCTACACATACGACCGCATATACCGTACGCTTGGCCTGTTCCGCCACTTCCTCCGCCTCGGAGATTCCGTGCCACATTACAAGTACTACACCAAACCACCGTACCTCGTCACGGACAACATCTTCGACTACGCCACAGAATACGGCCGCCCAAAGGACATCGAACGCCGCTGGGCCGTGAAGCACTGCCAAGTGTGGCGATGCATGTACAAGACCTATGCCGTGCGCGATATCAAGTTCATCAAAGGCATCAACTTCGAGGACTTCCCCTGGTGGAGCGAAGTACTGCTCCGCATCCGCCGAACCACCATCCTGAACCTCCCACTCTATTTCTATTACCCCAACCCCGGAAGCTACCTCTTTTCTGCCAGTCAGGACCACAAAGCACTGAGCCTCGAAGCAGCCATCAATGCTGCCAAGGCTGTCTATGAGAATGCACCTGAGGAAAAACGCCGACCCTGGGAGATACACTTCCTGACACCCTTCCAAGGATACCTGGAAAAAAAGAAACGTAAGCTGGCTAAAAAAGGCAAGCTATAAAGCCCGGATTACATGCACAAGGTTTCGGTCATCATACCCATCTACAACGTTGAGAAGTATTTAGGTCGCGCACTGGATAGCCTTCTGGCTCAGTCATACCAAGACTGGGAAGCCATCCTCGTGGACGACGGCAGCACAGACGGTAGCGCCACCATTGCCCGACAATATCAGGACAAAGACAACCGCTTCATCCTGACCTCACAGCAGAATCAAGGTCAGGCAGTAGCCCGAAACAATGCGCTGAAGATGGTCAGCGGAGACTACGTCATGTATCTCGACCCAGACG
Source organism: uncultured Prevotellaceae bacterium (assembly GCA_900313705.1). Taxonomy (GTDB): domain Bacteria; phylum Bacteroidota; class Bacteroidia; order Bacteroidales; family Bacteroidaceae; genus Physcousia. Next base: position 18,907 of record OMSJ01000007.1, on the reverse strand, counting down.
ACATGCTACATCCCCAAGCAATGGAAATATGCGTCAAAGCCTCACTGCGCGACGACTCCGACATGGTCACCTTTGAATACAACCACCTGTACCGCCACTTGAACATGTGGACACACAAGCATCACCTCGGCGACGTCAGACCTTGGCACCACCACTACAACAACCCCAAATACCTCGTCACAGAAAACATCTTCCATCACGCCACGGAATGCTATTATCCAGTAAACGTCAACAAAAAGTGGAAGGTGAGAAACTGCCAGGCCTGGCGCTGCCTGCTTCGGACTGACCTCGCAAGAAAAGCAAGTTTCGCAGAAGGCGTCAAGTACGAAGACGTACCCTGGTGGGGAGAAATCCTTCTGAACGTAAAGCGCACCACCATCCTCAAACTGCCGCTCTACTACTACTACCCCAATCCCGACAGCTTCATCATGTCAGCTCCAACGGAAGAACACATCCGAAGCCTGAAAATCATCATCGAACAGACCGACAGGCTCTTCGAGACCGCCACACAGGAACAGCGCGAAGCCTGGAATGCAAATTTCCGAAAGCAGTACCTCTGGATACTGGAAGAAAAAGAGAAGGAGCAACAAGCTCAGACCTTACCGTTCACAAAGTAATCAGCAAACGTGCCAGGAACAGGATTCTGGGAAGAAGGGGATTTGTATTCCATCTTCTGGAAAGCACCCTCCGACGTTATCTGTCGGAATGTCTCCTCATCGAATGGACTGTCCCAGTAACCTCCCCACCTGACATAGTGCGTACAATAATGCTGGATTTGCGGCATCTGATTGAACAGATTCGCAACCTCGGGATTGGTCAGCACACAATGGCGGAAAAGCCGGTGCAACACGAAGTAGTCGAAAGCCTTTGAATGCTTTTCCCAATAAGCACGGAAAGCTCCCCTCCAGGCCCCGATTATGGGATGATGGGCATAGGCACGGATAAAGCAACTCTGGATGAACGGACTGTCACCGCTCTCATCGCCCAAATAAATAAAGAAAGGCTGTTCGGCAATGAACTCCTGAACAGGATGGCAAAGATAGTCGGTAGCATCCATCCAGTAGCCTCCGTATTTCCACAACAGCTCTACACGGCAAAAGTCTGAAACATGACTTGCTTTTACATTTCCTTTCCTCCACCCGTCAAGGAATCCGTCGGGGAGGTCTATCCAGCGACTGATGCTGTCGGCATCAAGGATGACCAACTCCTCCTTGCTATGGCGGCGAATACTGTCCCAGCATGACTTCACAATCCTGGGAGCATTCTCCTCTCCCTGCAGCCACATGGAGAAAATGTATTCCTTCGGCTGAAGCTCAGGTACACTGTCCTTTGGAATAACTACTGGAATGTCCTGCACAAACTGCTCGCACAACTTGGCCAAGACCTGGTTACGCTTCTTCTTTCGCAGTTTCTTATCCCCACACAAAGAAAGGAACAGATACCCAAAGACCATCTTTCTCAAAAAGAAGCCTAGATAAGTCATAAGCTACAACACCTCCTCAAACCTTTTCGGCAACCTAACAACAATCCTCAGCTCGAACATCGCCGGCTTGTTCCATGCATAGGGCGGGCGGCACCACGTCTGCACCCTGCGTGCAAAGGGCATCCACCAGTCAAAGTCGCGAGCCTTTTCCTTCGTAGCATACTTGATGGTACGGCTACGCTTGTAGATATGCTTCTCCCATCCCTGTGCCATACGGTCAACATCGCCCAGCCTGTCCTCCAGAATCCTCCTGTCGGCATAGCCGAAGTGCATAAGATACAAATCCCGTGCAATATGGAAGTTGTGTCCCTTGACACGATGGAAACCGCTGCCCCATCGGCAAGGCTTGGCAATAATTGATGCCTTCGTATAGCGTGTCCCTATCTGGGCATAATGCCTCTGGCTGAGGAACGACTTCTCCAGGGAAAGGTCATCCTCCTCGCCCAGCTTCTGCCCGAAGTCAAGTCCTAAGGCAGAAAGGCATACATCAATATCCTGACGCGACAGGTACTCCCCGAGCCCGATGCCCACCATAGGGTCAACGACGATGTATTCATCAGCATCAACGCCTATCACCAAGTCATAGCCACGGGCAAAGAGCTCAGCAGCCTTTTCCGAAAGGAACTTCAGCCGTCCCTTCTCCGCCGCCACTACCTGCGAACCTATCTTGGGATGCACAAAGACATTCGCCCCCTCGCAGAAGTCACCAACCGTCTGGTCCTCTCCATCATAATAGATATAGAGGTTCTCCCTTCCAAGTTCACGACCATAGTATTCCACCCACTTCTGCAGGAAGAATTCGTCGTTGCGAACCATGGTAAGTACTGCTATCTTCTTCAATTTATATGTTTTTACAGCACAAAGATAGACAAAAAAACAACACCGCGCAAATAAAAGCTATCAATAATTACTCTGTCTATAGAAAACTGTGTTCAGAATTCAAGCTACCATCAAATTAATACTATCACCATGTCCTGTACCAAACAATTGATATTGACAAGTGCGTTTCTCTCATTTATCTCTTCCTTTTTGCAATTATGTGCCATAGCGGATTGCGTAACATCATCATTATAAAGAAAGGAATTGATAGTCCGTACCTCTTTCGATCTTTTACCATTGAACATAGTTCGCAGGCAGAAGCATGCTTGAACAGCTTTCGGAGTTCATGCTTACGCTCTTGTTCGACTACACCTTTTATCATATCCTTGTCTGGATGACTACTTCTATCTAAAATATATCGCGCTATGTCGCATTGGTGCAGCCACCCTAAAACCTTCCGTTGTATGAACTTGAACTTCTGTCCTGTAATATTAATGCCACTGTATCGGAAAAACACCTGACGGGAAGGAGATGTAACAACTCCTCCCCTTTCGGCAAGAAGATATATGGTAGAGCAGTCAGATCCCCACGCCATAGGACAAGCCACATATCCGCCTATAGATTTTAGGCTCGAAACTTTCAGCATCCATTCACTTATAGTCTGATGATTGTTTCGGCTAAAGTAATGCCAGATGTATTCTTCTATATGCTCAAACTCTGGAGCTAATGAGTAGTATCCTCTTATATCTCCTCGCTCATCAATCTCAGAAACGCCGCAACGGAAAGCATAACAAGACGGATACATTTTCACAAGAGTTACCAAAGTCTGCAAGTATTCTGGTCCATATATATCATCATCACACAGAATACATATATACTCACCTCTTGCCAAGTCCAGACATCTCATCCAATTTCTCGACGGATCTTCTTTGCCAACATTTTTCTCATTACGAAAATACCTCAATCTAGCATCATCAAACTTTTCCACAACTTCCTTAACCCCACGCGGCGAGCAGTCATCAACAACGAGAACTTCAAATTCACTATACGTCTGTATTAAGGCAGAGTGAATAGCCTCTGCCAAATACTCTGTCTTATATGCAGGAATGGCAATCGTTATGAAAGGTAAACTTGGTTGTGGCATATTATTTTATGTGTTATAGCTTTTGTCAAACAATGTTTTCACTTTTTTATAATAAACTAATTTATACATTAACTTTATATTGTATTTAAGTAACATATGCTTTCTTCTTGATTTTATAAATTGTTTTGCTACATAATAAGAATTGTCTTTTGCCTTAATGACATCTTTACAAAGATTATACTCTTGAAGCATTTCTCTTTCATGGATTTCACCTTTGTGTTTTTTTAGATAAATCTCATAGGCTTTTTTCCTTTGTTTATCGTAGTCGACGGGAACGCCTTTTTTATTATATAAATCTATAGTTTCTTTCGTTTTTTCCAAATACTTTCTCCCCCATCTAATATCTGGCTCTATATGATTCCCTTCAGCCCATTCGTTCCAAGCATTTATAAATACGAAATTCTCTTCGTCATCTTGAAAAGACGTTCCTCTACATAATTCATTCATCAACCAATCGCCATATTTATTTGGAGATGTTTCTGTAAAAGACAAGAAAGTCTTACCAACACGTCGTGGAGAGTTATCAAACCCTGGCGAAACACAGGGAAAACAACGGTTAGGCAATTCTGAGGCTTTGCAATAATCCACATAATCTGAATAGTTATATATATCCTTTGGATTAAGCAATTTCACTTTTTCGCGCAGAATCTTTGAAACCATAACTCCTATCGGTTGGAAATCCATTGCGGCATCAAATCCTTCTGTTATGGAATTACGATTCTCTATATCTCCTGGAAATTTCGTTTCTATCAAATATAATTCCGTTCCAAATTCTTCTGCTGCAATCCGTCTCCATACAGATAATGTTTCCTTGACATTTGGGAAAAGAGATGTTCTATATACAGCAAAAACTGGTTTTCCGGAAACTCGAATATAACGTCTGTCTGAAAAGACGTTCTTACATAGCCATCTCATATGATCCATATCATCTTGTATGGAATAATCCTGTTTTATCAAAACATCCGTAAAACCACCATCCCAATTACGTGCCCAGTTCTCATTTGCCCAGCAAAGCATAAATGGAAATTCCGGTTCTCCCGATGAAAGAATTTCATTGACAGGGCGCTCCATGAGTTGTTTACCATTGAACCAATAATGATAATAACAAAAGCCATAGATACCATATTGTTTTGCTAAATCTGCCTGTAATTTCCTTGATTCAGGAAGGCGCAAATCATAGAAGCCCGTATCAGTAGGCAAATGAGGCTGATAATGTCCTTCGTAGCGTGGTTTGGCTTTGGTGACATTTGTCCACTCTGTGAATCCCATCCCCCACCATTCATCATTTTCTTTGAAGGGATGAAATTGAGGAAGATGAATAGCAATAACTCTTTTTTCTTTTGCTGTCATAAAAGATATTTATTTATCGATGGCTTTAATAATCCGGGCAGGATTCCCAGCTACTACTGTGTAGGGAGGAACATTTTTAGTAACAACAGCATTTGCAGCAATAATCGCGCCATCGCCAATGGTCACATTTGGCAATATGGTTGCTTTGTCACCAATCCACACATTATTACCGATAGACACTGAACCCTTGGAAACGATGGGACGTTTCAACGGATCGATTTTCATCTGTTCTAATGTTGAATTGCCGTGTGAGTTATCTGTTATAGTAACCCACTTTCCTGTAAGGAGGTTATCGCCAATGGATATATGATTAGTGCAAGTAATATGGTTTTGGTATCCGAAATGGCAATTCCTGCCGATAACGATTGAAGGATTGAAATGCTGTCTGTGAGACTTTCCGTCAATAATACAATCATAATAATCCCATGCTGTGAGAAAAGCTCCTTCTCCAAACCAGGTATCATCGCCAATTGTAATACATTCTGGACAGTTTATCTGATTGAATTCTCCAAGGAAACCGAATCTGTTGGGATTCCCTTGTATTTTTTTCAGTACTTCATTCTTTTGTTTGTCCTTTTGTCGTTGGATGTTGTGTTCCACAGCAACTGCCAACCAATTCATCATGCCTTTCATAAATGGGAAAAATTAAGCAGTGTCGTATAAACATGTCGCAACTGCGCCAAGATGTGTTGGTCATCATGTCGTTGTTTTGCAACAAGCTTCGAACTTTCGGAAAAATGAATCATCATGTCATAATCTGAAGCAAGATGTATGATGGCATGAGCCATTTGCCAAGGATCATTAGCAGGAACAAGGAAACCCTGTTCTGCATGTTTGACCAATGTGGATATTCCGCCTACATTCGTTGAGACTATTGGAACGCCCATACATTGAGCTTCGCAGATAGAATTAGGACTATTTTCCACGTAAGCCGTATGAACGTACATTGTAGATGCACATAGCCGCTCTGCCAATTCATCAGGCTGAATGTAGCCAAGGAAATGCACATGATTATCTTCAAAACGATAGTTTTCTTTTTGTTCAACCATCCGACGAAGGGATTCAGGCATATATCCTGCGACATCCCATTCAAATTCTATACCAAGATTTGTTAATAGATGAGCAACTTTTAGCAACATGTCTGGTCCTTTCCAAAAATTGGAACAACCTGTTGAAATAAGTTTGACATGCTGGCTTTTAGGGGCCTTCCACACAAATTGTCCAGAAGTAAATTGAGGACGGAGTGCTTCCTCAACATGGAAATATTTTCTCCCTGGATGCATAACGGCAGATAAAGCTTCATCCCATTTTGTTCTTCCCATATAAAAAGAGACAGCCTCCCAAACTTGTTTATCTATTGCTGTGCGAGAAAGGTCAAATTGATAGTTTTTCCAAGCCTCCAGGATTTGTTTGGGATGTTTCCAACCTATCTCCTTTGCTACATTCAGGAAGTTATAGCCCGGAGGAAACAAAGCATTATTATATGGAGCCATTGCCCCTTGAATATGAACGATAACAGGTATGTCGGTATATTTGGCAATCAGTCCAAAAGGCCACTCTGTTCCAAAAACTTGAATAATATCAGGTTCAACTTCAGATACCACCTCCTTCATGAGAGGAACAAGTTTAGTTGCATTCACATCCCATGTGGTCTTTGCTTGTTTTTTTTCTTTCTTCGTATAACAGACATTTAGAGGTAGATATATTACGCCATCTATTATCTTTTTCTCTTGGGGCCATTGTGATTCAAAGGCAATGAATAACTCTATATCAGAACATGTGCGCACAATTCTCTCAAGAGAATCTTGCCACCCACCAATGACCAAACCTTGTCCTGTGTATCTGGAAGGTGTTGTAACTTCAAACCATAGAACTTTCATAAACCGATTAGTTGATTACTTTTTTGTAGGAAAGAAGGAAGACTATCTACGATTTTTGCAGAATTCTCCCGGCTGTTGAACGAATGATGCTGACGCCAGAGTGTCAATTCTTCATCGACAAAATAGAGAATGTGATTGATTAGAATCTGTCTGTATAGCCAGAAATCAATCCATGCTGGCACAGGCGTATTATAATCAAGCGACAGAAGCAGATCCCTCTTAATCATGACGGAAGACAAAGTAGGGATAAAATTAAAACTCTGATTATATCTTAAATCAACAGGAGTACCTCCTTGCTTAAGTAGCTTCCGAATATGTTGACACACCCAGCCTCGTGCTTTTATGTCCTCTGCATCGCCAAACATCTTGATTGCATTGGAAATTATAGAAACATCTTCATAGAGGTTAACGATTTTTATCTTTTCTTCCAAATGGTTGGGTGTCCACAAATCGTCACTCTCACAGAATGCAACATATTCCCCAGTTGCTTTCTCAATACCAAGACGCATGGATGCGGGCAGACCTTTATTCTTTCTGCCTTCGTGCATATACAATTTGATTTGTGGATACTTTTCTGAATATGCCTTTATTATATCAACGGATGAATCCTTGGAACCATCATCTACAACTATAATTTCGAAGTTAGTATAGGTTTGAGCTACAACAGAGTCCAATGTTACAGATATGTATTTTTCGTAATTGTAACTTGTGACTATGACAGAAATAAGGGGTTTCTCTTCCGTGGGAGTAGTTTTACGATTTCCCATATCATCATCTACATACATGATGCGGTTTTGCTTAGCTCCTTCTTTTTTGTAATGTCTTTTTGCCTTGCCATTACAGTCAGGATAAGCTGTCATGTATCTTTCCTCTGAGAAATTATCTGGTATGGGTACTTTCTGAATTCCTTTTTGCAAAAGTGAAATTAAACCGCGCATCATATTAGGTTAAAATGTTATATTGTTCTATAAATGCCCTTACCTCTTTTAATTCCTGAGTTTCTTCATCAGACAAGTTCTCTTTAAGCGACAGGCCAAGGTTGCGCAAGAGAGCAAATTTCAAATCCTCAATATCTGGTGCATTCTCATCAAATCTAACTTTTCCCTCTTTTAGGTCGTTTAAGGAATACTGTTTGAGAATTCCATCCATGGAAGAAAATCTATCTTCTTCATTGTATTTCGGATGAATGAATACTACGGGAATCCCCATTGCCAAACATGGTTGTGCACAATGCAGGGCTGTTGTTACCACCAATCTCGCATGTTGCCTATATTCAGCCAATAATTGTTCTGCTGCGATTCGACTTTGTTGCCAATTCATCCAACTTTCAAACTTGCAGTTACGTTGACTTAGTATTTTTGCTCCATCCTTAATGGATGTAGGCAGATAGGACAGAATCTTATCTGGACAATCTACTATATATACCCTATTTGCATTTTGTGTTTCAACAGCATTTCGTTTAGGTAGTGTTAAAGTAAGACATCTGCAGAAATAGGCTGTCATTCCCAAGCTTTGGCAGAAAGCCATTGTTGATTTATCTCTACACCCAATATCCTTGAAACGAATACTGCTATTTTCATAAAGACATTCTATCATCTTTCTGGCATCATAGCAAAAGTGCGTTCCAACCCATACTGGCCGCGTATCTGGTCCGGGCAAGAATGTGAGTTGCTGATGTTCATACCAACCCTGCATAACGCATGTGCCGCCCTGATGACTGGTAAGACGGTTCCTCTGAACGGTTTCGAACTTCACTTGCTTGCTATTGTTCCCCACACACTGTCGAATGGCTTCCTCGGTTGCAATGGTCTGGATATAGTCTCCTATATTGGCTACCCCCATTGGTGCCTCGTAGCAATAGCTAACATAATGATCGGTGTAGTCCTTTGTTTTCTGCTTCGTATGATACTGATGTAAGTATTCCTGGCAGATATGCTGATAAAAATGATTTTTGTGCAAAAGAGAATTAGGGTTGGCATTCTCAATGCTAATCCTATTAATTATCGAGGATAATTCCGATTGCAACTCATTATATTGTGTCTTTAGTGAATCGAATCCTTGTCTTATTGGACTCTCTTCTTTGTCAAGTGTACTATAAATCCACTTTCGTATGGTATTCTTTATGCTGAGCATTTTTCTGGCTTATATTAATAAAATATAATCAATTTCTCGTATTAGTGAAAATATAAAGTGGAACGAATTTACGGATTATATGGTTTAGCTTTTGACTTACTACCAAGGTTGCCTGTATCTAGACCTTAGAAGTCAGGGGCTTACAACTGTTGCATGTCGTAGAGGCGTTTGTAGTAGCCGTTTTTGGCGATGAGTTCGTCGTGCTGGCCGCTTTCGACTATTTCACCTTCGTAGAGGACGTGGATGATGTCGGCGTTCTTGATGGTGGAGAGGCGATGGGCGATGGCGACGGTGGTGCGGGACTTCATCAGTCGGTCAAGGGCTTCCTGGACGAGGTGCTCGCTCTCTGTATCGAGGGCTGAGGTGGCTTCATCAAGGATGAGGATGGGCGGGTTCTTGAGGATGGCACGGGCGATGCTGACGCGCTGCCTTTGTCCGCCGGAGAGCCTGCCGCCGCGGTCGCCGATGAGGGTGTTGTACCCGTTTTCTGTCTCCATGATGAAGTCGTGGGCGTTGGCTATCTTGGCTGCTTCGATGACTTGCTCCATGGTGGCGTTCTCTACGCCGAAGGTGATATTGTTGTAGAAGGTGTCGTTGAAGAGGATTGCTTCCTGGTTGACGTTGCCGATGAGGGAGCGCAGGTCGTGTATGCGGACGTCGCGTATGTCCTTTCCGTCGATGAGTATCTGCCCGCCGCAGACGTCGTGGTAGCGGGGAATGAGGTCCACCAGGGTTGACTTGCCTGAGCCGGACTGTCCGACGAGGGCTACGGTCTTGCCTTTCGGTATTTCGAGATTGATGTGCTTCAGGACGTCGCGGCCTTCGTTATAATAGAAGGAGACGTCGCGCAGCTCTACTTGCTGGTTGAAACCGTCCAAAGGTTTGGGCTCTGCTTTCTCCTTGATGGGATTCTCGGCCTTGAGGATATAGTCGATGCGGTCCATCGATGCGAGTCCGATGGGTATCATGTAGGACTGGCGGGTGAGGTCCTTGATGGGATTGATGACGCTGTAGAGGATGACCATGTAGAAGATGAATGTGGAGGCGTCGATGAAGCCGTTGCCTTCCAGTATGAGCCATCCGCCGAAGAGCAGCACGATGACGATGATGAGGGTGCCCATTGTCTCGGACACGGGGTGGGCGGCATTGATGCGCATCATCATGCTTATCATGCCTTTGCGGAACTCGTTGTTGATGAAGTTGAAGCGCTTGGCCATCTTATCCTCGGCGATGAATGCCTTGACGATGCGCAGTCCGCTGAGCGTTTCTTCTATCTGTGCCATGATTTCTGCGAGCCCTGCCTGGACGCTTGCCGACTGGTTCTTGAGGCGCTTGGTCACTGTTCCCATGAGCCATGCGGCTGGCGGGGTGACGACGAGCACGAAGACCGTCAACTGCCAACTGACTGTGAAGAGGGTGACGAAGCAGATGATGATGGCGATGGGTTGCTGGATGAGGGTGGAGATGGCGGAGGTCACAGAGTTCTCCACCATCTGGATATCTGTGCTCATGCGGACGATGATGTCGCCCTTGCGTTCTGCGGAGAAGAAGCTCAGAGGCAGCCGCATCACTTTATTGTACATGTCCATGCGGATGTCGCGGACGACGCCTGTACTGAGCGGCATCATGATGTTGGCAGCACCCCAGTAACCTATGCACTTCAGGCAGGTCATAAAGACGAGAATGAATCCCATGAGGCAGAGGGTGAGAAATGCGCCGTGAGTGGCTATCATCTCCTGCACCCAGGCGTAGGCATTGTTGACGATGAGGTCTTTGTTCAGGCTCTTCCAGGTCCACTCCTGATAGGTATAGACGTTCTGGTCTATCTTGAAGAGGATGTTCAGGATGGGGATGAGCACTACGAAGGAGAAGACGTTGAGCCACTGTGCCACGAAGTTGAGCACGATGGACCATACGATGTACATCTTGTATGGCCGGAAGTAGCGGGAAACTATATCGAGGAATTGTTTTATCATATGGGGCTAATGGGGCTTATGGGGCTTATGGGGCTTATGGGGCTTATGGGAGTCTTAGGTTGTTGAGTTGGTCGTAGCTGGTTTGCAGGATGGCTTTTGCACGCAGGATGCGCTGGCCGTTGTCGTTGGGCTGTTCCATCATCACGGCATCTCCGTTGATGTCGTAGATGCTGGTGCCTGTGCTGTCGGCAAAGAGCATTCCTGCCGGGTAGTTGCAATAGACGAAAGGATAGGTGTAGGTGCGGCTCAGAACGTTGCGGCTCCAAGGGAAATCTTTGTGCTGGATGCCCATCTGGGAGAGCAAGGTGGCTGGTATGTCGCTTTGGTTCATAAGGATGTCCATTCGGCGAGGTTCGGTTACGGCTCCGCCCAACCACAGCATGGGAGCACGGAAGAAGCCGGGGTCGTCGTAGCTTTGCTTGTAGAGGAACCCGTGGTCGGGAATCAAGATGACCAGCAGGTTGTCCCACTGCGGGAGTTGTCTGAGGGAGTCCACCATGCAGGCGACGCTGTAGTCGGTGTAGGCAAAGGCATTGAGTTTCTTGTCGTCAAGTCGATGATAGGGGACGTCCCAGGGTTCGTGGCTGGAGAGTGTCTGCACCACCAGGAAGTGTTGCCCGCCTTGCCAGTCTTTGACGATTTCACATGCTTTCTGGCAGGCAATACTGTCGGGCACACCCCAACTGCCGCTCTTCTGTTCGGGGGTGAAGGCTGTGTCGTCGTAGAGATTGCGGAAGCCCATGTCTTCGAGGTATTGCCGCTTGCCCATGTTGGTCATTGCGCCTCCGTAGATATAGCCTGTCTCGTAGCCATGCTGTTCAAGGGTGCGTGTTAGGGAGGGAAGGGCGGGATGAAACTCTGTCTGCTTCATCAGGCCGACATCGGGATAGCTGAGCCATCCGCTGAAGGCACTGACGGTGCCTCGGTCTGTGCGGAACGAGTTGCTGTAGTAGTTCTCCCAGAAGATGCCTTCGGGAATGAGGCGGCTCCATCCCGGCGCTACATCGGGCAGGCCGCCAAGCTCTTTGACGAAGCGGCTGCCGAAGCCTTCGATGAAGGCGACAACGATGTCCGGCCTTTGCGTGGTGAGCAAGGTGTCCTGTATGTCGTCGGCAGGCTCTGGGTAGAGTCCGCGGAAGAAGTCGGTCCGGTCTTCCTCTGGAAGAAGGTTATAGCGTTTGCCGTAATCGTCGGTGAAGCGTATGCTTTTGGCAAAGGCATAGACGGGATTGACGGCTGCATGATTGGCAAAGGACCGGTGGGGATTGCCATAGACGTCGCCTTCGCTCATAAAGCAGAAGGCGGAGACTATCAGGAAAGTCCAGATAATGCTGATGTTGCGCATCCACAGCCTTTCCGCCTGGCCTTTGGGAAGCGTCTTGGGCGTGAACAGGATGCAGGGAACTATCGTCCAGAGTGCCAGCAGGAGGAATGCTGCGAAGCGGACGAAGATGTACGCAAAGCTGACGCTGTTGGTGGTTCCTTCTGGCGACGAAGCATAGCTCAGCACCACCATTCCGAGCTTGAACTGCCAGAACTCGTACATCACGGCATCGGCCACGATGATGACCGCCATGCAGAGGCCCATGATGATGTAGTATGGAGTGAGCCAGGCACGAAGCCTCAACGACGGACGCTTCAGGGCAAGCAATCCCACGAGCCAGGGCACAGCCAGCAGCAGGGCTGCCACCATGAGGTCGTGCCCTACGAAGCCGCGCCAACATGCACCCACCGCATCCAGAAAGGACATCTCCTCCACACAGCGGTTGTTGAGGATGAACCCTACCCTGCCTATCAGGAAGACGATGAGCAGATGACAGTAGAGGTACTCAAGATAGTGTATGCTTCGCTTCACCTTACGTTTACCATTTAATCATTTACCATTTACCATTTATTCATTGACCATTGAACATTGACCATTGAACATTATTCTCCCAATAGAGGGGGAGTTAGAGGGGGTCTGTTCTCCCCATAGAGGGGGAGTTAGAGGGGGTCTGTTACTTTCTCCCGAAGTCGGCGGGTATCTCGCCCCACTCCTCGGTGTTCCACTTCAGCACTTCGGCGTGCTTGGGGTTCTGCCAGAGCCAGTTCTCGGCACGGACGACGAGGTCGAGCACCTGGGCAGTCTGTTCGTCGCGCTTCAGCGTGGTCTTCGCCCTTTTGTTCCGCACCCAAGCCATGCCGCTGATGCTGTCGCTATAGACCTTCATGTCCCAGCCGTTCTTCTTGATGAAGGCAAGGGCATGGACGATGGCGAGGAACTCGCCGATGTTGTTCGTGCCCTGGATGGGGCCGAAGTGGAAGAGCCTCTGCTCGTTGCCGAGATAGACGCCCTGATACTCCATCGCGCCCGGGTTGCCGCTGCAGCCTGCATCCACAGCTATGGCGTTGAAGTCAACCTTGCCCTTTAGTAATTCATAATTCATAATTCACAATTCATAATTGCACAGCGAGGAACTCCCTCCCTTTGGGGAGGGTTGGGGAGGGGGCTGTTTACATCCTCTCCGGCACCTCGATGCCCAGGAGCCCCATGCCATTCTTGATGACTTGGGCAACGGCGGCTGAGAGGGCGATGCGAATGGTGCGCTTCTTCTCGTCTTCTTCGTGCAGGACGCTGAAGTCGTGATAGAAGCGGTTGTACTCGCTGGCGAGGTCGTAGCAGTAGTTGGCGATGCAGGAGGGATTGTAGTCGGTGCCTGCCTGACGGACTGCGGTCTCGAAGCCCTGCAGCTTCTGGATGAGGCTGATTTCCTTGTCGGCCAAAGCCAAGGGGCAAGGGGCAAGGGGCAAGGGGCAAGAGAGAGGCTTTGTTTCCGAACTATCCTCCTGCTCCTTGCCCCTTGCTCCTTGCTCCTCCACTTTGCGGAGGATGCTGCGGATGCGGGCGTAGGTGTACTGGATGAAGGGGCCTGTGTTGCCGTTGAAGTCGATGCTCTCTTCGGGATTGAAGAGCATGTTCTTGCGGGCATCGACCTTGAGGATGAAGTACTTGAGGGCGCCCATGCCGACGATGCGGGCTATCTCCTGCGCTTCCTCTTCCGTGATGCCTTCCAGCTTGTTGACCTTGTCTGCGCTCATCTGTCGGGCATCGGCCACCATGGTGGCGATGAGGTCGTCGGCATCCACGACGGTGCCCTCGCGGCTCTTCATCTTGCCGTTGGGCAGCTCTACCATGCCGTAGGAGAAGTGCACGAGGTCCTTGCCCCACTTGAAGCCGAGCTTGTCGAGCAGGATGCTGAGCACCTGGAAGTGGTAGTTCTGTTCGTTGCCCACGACGTATATCATCTTGTCGATGGGATAGTCCTGGAAGCGGAGCTTGGCTGTGCCGATGTCCTGCGTCATATAGACGCTGGTGCCGTCGGAGCGCAGCAGGAGCTTCTCGTCGAGGCCTTCGCTGGTGAGGTCGGCCCATACGCTACCGTCGTCCCTGCGATAGAAGAAGCCTTTCTGCAGTCCTTCCTCCACCTTTTCCTTGCCTTCCAGGTAGGTCTCGCTTTCGTAGTATATCTTGTCGAACGATACGCCGAGTGCCTTGTAGGTCTCGTCGAAGCCGGCATACACCCACTCGTTCATCTTGCGCCACAGGGCACGTACCTCGGGGTCGTTCTGCTCCCACTTGACGGAGGTGGTCGCCCTTCTTGCCTGAGCTCTCGGGTGTCTCGCCGTTGCCCCACTTGAGCCAGGCGAGCATCGACTTGCAGATGTGTATGCCGCGGTCGTTGACGATGTTCGTCTTGACGACGCGGTTGCCGTTGGCCTCCATGACCTGAGCCAAAGCCCAGCCCAGCAGGTTGTTGCGGACGTGGCCGAGGTGCAGGGGCTTGTTGGTATTGGGGCTGGAGTATTCTATCATCACCAGAGGGCTGTCCTCCGTGACGGGCTGGAAGCCGAAGCGGGGGTTCTCGCTGATGGTCTGGAGCAGGGCTATCCACTGCTGCGAACTAATGCTGAGGTTGAGGAAGCCCTTCACGACGTTGTATGCGCTGACGACTTCTGGCAGTCGCTCCACGAGCTGCTGACCTATCTCCTGCGCCGTAGCGTCGGGAGCCTTGTGGCTCATCTTGGTGAACGGAAAGCTGACGACTGTCAACTGTCCCTCAAACTCTGGCCTGGTCTGCTGCAACTGCACCATCTTCTCCTCAACTGGCTGCCCGTAGAGCTGCTCCACTATGGTCTTCACGGCCTCCGCTATCCTTGTCTCTATCTTCATTTTCCTATACATTATATATATTATGCGCTGCAAAGATACAACAAATAAATGATAAAAAAGAATAGTGTGCTGAAAATTAAGAACTACAAAGCCAAGATTGACGATTTATGGAGCAATGATGGCGAATAATGGATTAAAATTCGTACATTTGTGCCGTGAACGATTCATCCGGCGACGATGCGAACCAGGACATGTTACATAATTCTTCTGCTGGTGCAACTGCTGACGGCCTCGGCATACACCTTTGACGGCACGGCAAAGTGCAGCCCCGAACCCTTCGACACGATCGCCACGTGGCCGGTCGGACGACACCTGTCGCTGCTCATTGCCGGCGACCTGATGCAGCACATGCCTCAGATAAAATCTGCCAAGCAAAGCGACGGCTCCTACGACTACGGGGAGTGCTTCGCGGGCATCAAGGCCGAGGTGGAACGGGCTGACGTCGCCATCGCCAACTTCGAGACGACGCTGGCCGGACAGCCCTACAGCGGATACCCGCAGTTCTCGGCCCCCGACGACTTCCTGAGCGCTGTCCAAAGTGCTGGCTTCGACATCATGCTCACCGCCAACAACCATTGCGTCGATACCCGACGAAAGGGCCTGGAGCGGACGCTCACCATGATGGACTCGCTGGGAATGGCACATCTGGGAACGTACAGAACCCTCGACGAGCGGGAGAGGACTTATCCCTACCTGATAGAGAAGAACGGGCTACGCATCGTCCTACTGAACTTCACCTACGACACCAACGGCATTCCCGTTCCACAGCCTTGCCACGTGAACCTGATGGACACGCTGGAGATAGCCGCAGACCTCGACAAGGCACGCCAGATGAAGCCCGACCTCATCATCGCCCTGCCGCATTGGGGGATAGAGTACCAGACCCTGCCGTCGAAGGAACAAAGGGAGATGGCTGCATGGCTGCTCAGTCACGGCGTGGACCACATCATCGGCGGACATCCACACGTAGCACAACCGCTGGAGCTTCGCAACGACGGGCGCAACCTGGTAGCATGGTCGATGGGCAACCTGGTCAGCAATCAGAGCAAACCGAACACCTACGGCGGCTACATGGTGCGACTGGACATCACGAAAAGCGGCCTGCAGACCACCCTCAGCGACTGCTACTATACCCTCTACTGGGTGAGCCGCCCGCCCGACAACGGCTACCGACACACCTACCGCATCCTGCCCATCGACTATCCCGACTCGCTCCTCACCACAACGGAAAAGACGCTCCGCAGCGCCATCCGCCAGAACATGCGCCAGCTCCTAAAAGAACACGGCAAAGGCGAGATTAAAGAGCACTGTTTACCGCCTTCTTTATAAGCCTGTATAGGCTGACGCGAACATAGTCCACAAGCACACAAACAACAAAGACTCCAACTGTGATGGCAATACAAAGCAGCGGCAACACACACTCATTGCTCCTGCTCAACAAGTCTGCCGACTCTGACCAAAGCCAGTTGTGGACTATCGATTGCGTTTGGATGATATAGACAGCGAAGGAGAGTGGAGCAAGGAAGAGAATGACTTTCCTGATTTTTCCATTCTCTATACGCCAAGCCTTAGCAATATAGAATATAGCGACGGATAAAGGTAGCACCAGTCCATAATAAGACATTGCATGGACAACGAAAAGAGAACAGCCCGTCCGTTCGTTCTTATAGAGTGTGTAGGCAAACATCACAGCAAACGTTACAACAAAAGCAAGTACGGCCTGACGCATCGAGAGGGCACGGTCGGCATACATCCTGATATAACCCCCAATCATGAACAGATAGATGAAAAGCAATATCTGCAGCTTGTCCATGAGTAGCCAGCCGAGCAAAGGCTGGAAACAAATGACTCCTCCTACTGCAAGAGCCACCTGATACTGCCTTTTGGAAGTGTGCTGGAGTGCCCATGAGATGAAGGGTGCCAGCAGCAAGAGTGCAAGATAAGAGGTGACGAACCAATAGGAATTAGAGAGCAAAGGAGTGGCATGACGCAAGAGTTCCCTGCCATCGAAAGACACGATGCCAAGGAAGACACAAAGCAGATAGATGCCGACCGCATAGAACCAGGTCGTGCTCCATACCTTCCAGATGCCTTTCAGTCGCAATTCCGTCCGGTCTATCATAAAGTAGCCCGTGATGAGGATAAAGAAGTTCACGCTGGGCAAAGCCATCAGTTTCAGAATTTCCAGCAAACTCCACGCGATGGCTCCTGCCGGCGAAGATGTGTCCACACGAAAGTCCCCATAGATGTCCAAGCCATAGTTGATGACGTGGTTCATCACAACGCCAGCCATAGCCAGGATGCGAAGCAGTTCAAACTCTACGCGTCGGCTTCTTCCTGTTTCGGTTTCAAGCATTCAGTTTGGATTGGTGTTATTGCCAAATCGATGACAAAGATACAATATTTTTCCGAACAGACAAACGGGTGACACAGAAAACTTGTGAGGTTGTGAGGTTGTGAGGTTGTGAGGTAAAGTCACCTTAAAACCTGAAAGCAAAGCGACCTTAAAACCTGATACCTAACGAAACTAAGTTGTGTATATATAATAATGTGTGACTGCTTTTTCTTTAGAAATTTATCGTTTTTCAATAAAATAATTGTCCTTTCCCTTGCAGCTTATTAAGAAACATCTTACCTTTGCACCGAAATTATTTATCGTTTAGCAATAAAACATTACTGTTATGAAGAAGAAACTTCGTTTGTATTGCGGTGTGCTGGCTGTGGTGCTGGTGGCTGCTATCGTGTGTGACCTTGTCCATGTCAGCTATTCGAACTCTACCGACAAGGAGCGTGAGGAACTTTACTTCGGCAAGGAGCCGGATGAATTCTCGACGATAGAAGAGATTGAGGGCGGTGTGAGAAGAAAGAGCAAGCCGACGATGTACATCGATGTCAATGTGCAGGCCCGCCATTATCCTAAGGATTTTGCTTTGCTCAGCGAAGTGGATGGTCAGGTGTGCCGCGTGGATATGAAGCAGGTACAACTTGCCATTCCTGCTGACCGCGTCACGCAGTCCAAGCCTTTCATCATCGTGTACTGCTCGATTATACCCAATGTGCTGCTACTCGGCTGGTTGGTTGTCATCGTCTTCCAAGTGTTGCGATCCGTCGCCCGACGGGAAGTCTTCGTCGCCCGCATCGCTAAGAAGCTGGAGCTGGCCGGCATCCTGCTTGTCGCCTATTGGGTGTGGCAATATATCCGCTCGTACATTGTGACGCAAATCCTCGTGCAATACATCAACATGGCGTACTTTGACGTCAAGTGGTTCACGCCGAATTTCATCTGCCTCATCATGGGTCTTGCGATGATGATAGTCTCGCAGATTATCCTGATGGGAAAGGAATTGCAGGAAGAACAGGAGCTGACAATATAAAGGTGAAAAGGTAAAAAGGTGAAAAGGTGAAACCTCACTCTTTAACTTTTCAATTTTTCAACTTTTCAATTATACTATCATGAGTATCATTGTTAATGTAGATGTTATGATGGCCAAGCGGAAGATGTCATCACAGGAATTGGCCGAGAAGATTGGCATAACGGCTGCCAACCTCTCCATTCTCAAGACGGGCAAGGCGAAAGCCGTCAGGTTCTCAACTCTCGAAGCCATCTGTCAAGCCCTCGACTGCCAGCCGGGCGACATCCTCGAGTACAGAGAAGACACGGAAGAATAAGGGACTCAAGTTTCGGGAATAATGAAAACCTTAGGTAGAAACAGCCTGAAAGGCTCTCTCCAGCGGAACTTCCGAAACTTAAATTAAAAAAGTGAAAAAGGAAAAAGTGAAAAGACTCAAGTTTCGGAAGTTAATGAAGTTAAAGAAGTTAAAGAAGTTAAAGGACGATGCCACTGGGATGTGGTGTACTTTTCGGCCTTGAATCGGACCGCAAAACTATTGTCCTTTAACTTCCCCTGGTGC
>OMSJ01000012.1 GCA_900313705.1 uncultured Prevotellaceae bacterium | reverse complement strand
GTTTTGCGGTCCGATTCAAGGCCGAAAAGTACACCACATCCCAGTGGCATCGTCCTTTAACTTCATTAACTTCATTAACTTCATTAACTTCCGAAACTTGAGTTATATGATAATCCTCAAAAATACCCTATGGAAAGAAGTACGTGTACTTGTCGCCATAAGTACGTGTACTTATCCGACTAAGTACGTGTACTTATCCCCATAAGTGCGGGTACTTATAGAGAGGGGAGCAAAGGGTGCTATCTCTGTCGTCCCTTCGGGACTTTTCATGTTGTTGCGCAATTACCGGGGGCTAACACCCCCGTCTGTGGTCTATCGTCCCTTGACTTCGTCGACCTTTGGTTCGGGACTTTAGAGGTTTCCGCCTGCGCCTGAGCGAAGCGAAGAAGCCCCCATGAGCTGCTTTTGTCAAGAAAGCCAAAATTCCCGCTTATATACAAAAACCTGCCCGAATGCATTGCGTTTGAGCCTTTGACGACATTGAGCTGAAGTTTGACTTCCGTCGGGCTTTGCTTCGGGCAGCTAAGGATATTACCGCAGGCGAGACGTGCGTACCATGCTGACGACAGTTCCAGTACTACCGTGGAAAAACTCCAGTACCACCGTGGGAGTACTGGAGTTTTCTCACAGTGGTACTGGCAACGCAACACGGGTCTTTAACCGTCTGTCCTTTCGCTATGCTCTGGGCCGCAGCAGTTATCTGACCGTCTTCTTGTTCTTTGAGATATAGATCGGCGGCCCAGGAGGTCGTAAACGGGGGCTCCGTCTGCTGGGGCGTCTGCGATGGCCGACTGCACGCCTGTGGCTATGGTGGAGAGGTCGCCGAAGAGCTGGAGGCGGTCGTTGCTGGTCGTCGGCTCCATCGTCATCGGGTCAAGGCTCTGGAGCGTCCACTGCGCGACCCCTTTATGGGAAGCACGGATTATGTTTTGTTTTATGTCATTGTCTTTTGTCTTGTTACAACTATTCTAACTCGTCTGCTTGTTGCTGTGGTTCACGACGAGTGTCCCAAAAGTCAACGATGAAAACAGTCTCGTCTTCAATATAGTATATTAATTTGGTCTGTTTCGTTATCACAATGCTTCTGTACGAGCGGCTTCTATTATTCAACAGAGGTTCTATTTTGCCTGCTTTGGGTGATGAACTGAGGACATCCTGCCACTCTTCTGTCTTCTCGTAAAACTTTTCTGCTGCCCGAACACCAAACTCCTTGACAATATAGTCTATGGTGTCTTGCCAGACTCGAAAAGCCTCCTCTGCCCAAATGATTTTCATAGAACAGGACTAAAGATACTTATTCATATGATTATGCATTCGCTCCGATGCTTCTGCGCGGGAGATAACGCGGCCAGCCGCGATGTCTGCTTCTGCGCAGTCTATACGCGCATTAAGTTCCTCAGTGGTATAAGGTTGGGCTTCTTCCTTTCTCGCCTGTTCATACAGATGGTCAGCAAGCCAGCGTTTGTTGGCTGCAGAAAGGTCATAGCCCATAAGCATCTGCCATACACTCTGTAATGCTTTCGTACTCATATATAAAATGAAAAAGGTTTTTCTTCTACAAAGATAGAATGTTTTTTAGTTATGCCAAAGAAATCTGCCATTATATTTTTGTAAAAACAATAAAACTTGCATAATCTCTTTGGCAGAAGTTGTGATTCAATAGGCAATCTAAACACGGCGGCCCAGGAGGTCGTAAACGGGGGCTCCGTCTGCTGGGGCGTCTGCGATGGCCGACTGCACGCCTGTGGCTATGGTGGAGAGGTCGCCGAAGAGCCGCTTCTCCAGTCCTTTGTCCACGAAGAAGATGTTCCTCACGCTCACTTCTCCCTCGGCCCTGCCGTCGATGGTGAAGGTGAGCAGCTCGCCGATATTGCCGGAGAAGGCTGCGCCGTTGGCGGCATAGGCTACGACGCGGTAGCTGTGGGCGTCGAGCTGGTTGTAGAGGAGTGTGTGGCTGTGGGCACGGCTGTCGTCGAGGCTGAGGGATGCGAGGATGGCTCCTGCGGGGAGCTCTATGTCACACTGGAAGCCGAGGTAGCTGCCTTCGTTCTCGAGGCTGAGCTTGTAACTGCCTTCTTCGCCCGAGAGCTGCAGGTGGTCGTTGCTGGCCGTTTGGGGCTTGGGTGATTGGCTTGGCAGGACGCCGAGGCTCTTGTAGATGATGATGATGGCATCGGAGAGGTCTATCTGGCCGTCGCCGTTCATGTCAGCTACGCTTTCCTTGAAGTTGGAGGGCTCTTCGTGCAGGGAGTAGTAGGTGACCATGATGGCGTCGCTGAGGTCCACTTCGCCGTCGCTGTTGACGTCGCCCATGAGGGACGTGAGGCCGCTGAGGTATGCCTCTTCGTCGAAGTCCTGGTCTGTGCCGCAGAGCCACTGGCTGTAGGAGGTGAGGGTGTTGGCGGCGGCGATGGTGGGCCGCGTCATCAGGAAGGTGCGCTTGCCGCCGTCGGGATAGCGTCCTACGCTCTCGTTTCCTTCATGCTTCCAGTAGGTGAGGCAGTCGCTCCAGGAGTGGTCGGCTGCGGTGAGGGTGACGCTCTGCTCGTCGCTGTTGGCGAGCTTGAAGCCTGCATGGAGCTGACGCAGCGGGTCGAGGTCGTCTGCCCAGACGATGAAGTAGCCGTGGGCGGGAATCACGCATTGACCATTGAACATTGACCATTGACCATTGACCATTGATGATTGACCATTGAACATTGACCATTGACCATTGACCATTGATGATTGACCATTGACCGCTGAGGGAGTGATTTGATACTTCTCGGGGTTGGCTGGGTCGTCGGTGAGGTACACGCCTGTGAGGTCGATGTCGCGGTCTGTGGTGTTGTAGAGCTCTATCCAGTCGTTGCGCTTGCCGTACTCGTTGGCAGCGACGTTGTTGCTGGCGCTGACCTCATTGACCACGACTGGCGGGGCACCTGCTGCGACGAGGCATTCCTGCTGCAGGGGCTTGAAGACGGCCTGCAGTTCAATGTCGGCATCGCTATCGAGCAGGAGGGTACGGTCGCGGCTGACGATGTCGTCGTCGATGACCACGTCGGAGGTTGTGGTGTAACCTATCTCGGCATCCCAATAGAGGTCGGAGGAACCGGCGACGTTGTTGTGCACTTCGACGGCTATGATGTTCTGACCTTTGCGCAGCAGGCTTACGGGAAGCTCTACGGTGCCGGAGTCAGGATTGTCGTTGGCATAGGTCGTGGCGTAGGTATTGTAGGTTATCTCTCCGTCGGGCAGGAGGTAGCGGTAGGCTTCCGTGCCGTTGATATAGACCACGAAGCCGTCGTCGGCCGTGAAGTTGAGCACTGAGGACTGGATGTCCGCTGGGTCGCAGTCGATGGTGAGGTCCTTGCGGAAGTAGTAGGTGGGATACTTGTTGCTACTGTCACCGCCGTAGCTGATGGTGGTGACGATGGCGCTCTTGCCGTAGCCGAGGGGAGTGGGACCTTCGGCCCAATGGCTGACGGAGCCTGTCTGCCAGTCTGTGCCGTCGAGGGAACCCTGGTCCCAATAGCTCCAGCTATCGCCTTTGTTGATGACCTTCACGGCATTGACTGCTGCGCCCCCGCCGTTCCTCTTCCAGCCGACGAAGTTGTAGCCTGCAGGGGCAGAGACGTCGAGCGTGACGGGAGCGAAGAGTTTGCCGTCGAAGGCTGCTCCGGGGACTGGCTGGCCGTTCAGCAGGAAGGCTGCGCCTGGGGCATTGGCGCTGAACTTGACGTTCATGCCGTTGCCCAGTCCGTAGGCTGACCTCAGGGAGCTGATGCGGGAACTGTGGGAGGAAGAGCTGGTCATGTTCCCGATTTGTTCGCCGTTGGACGTCCAGGGTTCCTTTCCTTCCCACGAGAGTGCGGGCTCTACGAGGCGGCAGATACTGTCGGCGATGCTTTGGCTGCGCTCCGAGGTGAAGACGCTGCCGTTCAGGATGCAGAAGGCATCGACGAAGCGGCGGTGGAAGTCGGAACTGCCTCGCTTCATGTTATTGTAGATGGCGAGCAGGTCGTTGTTGTAGTTCCCTTCGAGCTGCGTTACGCCGTGGTCATTCGACCATCCCCAGTCCTGGTCGTGGAGGACGAGGTGGAACTTGCCGTCGGGCAGGGAACGATAGCCCTTGACGTTGTTGTTGTTGCATATCCAGTCGCTGCAGCCGATATAGCTGATGGCTGCGAAGAAATTGGTCACCTCGTCGATATCGACAAGCTGCTTGAGCTCTTCGTAGGTCTCGGGCGAGGAACAGTCCTGTGCGAGCTGCCCCCAGCGGTCGAAGGCTTCCCTGGTTCCTGCCATCTGGAAGTAGCCGTTGGAGTACTCGAAGGCGTCCATCTCGTCGTCATCGTAGCCATAGTTTGCATAGCCATGATAGCGGTTGTTGGGTTCGCGCAGGTTGAGCTGTGCCAGGTATTCTCCGTTGAAGAAGACATGGACGGGCTGGTAGTCCTGGCAGTCGCAGTAGAAGCCGCTGGACTTGAGCACCTGCTGGGTGATGGCATCGCGGACGCGGCCATGTGCCATTGAGTTGTTGTCGTTGCCTCCGTTGCGCACCATGATTTGGCGGTACTTGTTGTAGGGCTGATAGCGGAAGAAGGGGTAGTAGTCGATGGTCTTCTTTCCTTCGTAGCGGTTGGTGCCTTTTATTCTGAAGGACGAGGGCGCATAGTGGCGGCTCCATCCACCCGAGATGACGAACTCAGCCTCCTGATTGACCACCATCCCGTCGGCTGGCGTTATGTACTCGAAGTTGACGGGCCGCTCCCAGTCCATGTTGATGTTGGAGGGGCCGTGGTTGCGTCCATCGACGCCATTCGTGCCATCGACATAGACGCCTATCATGTCGTCGTAGAGATTGTCGGGATTGGTGACGATAGAGACGACGGGCAGGTAGTAGTCGTGGTCGCGATAGATGTAACTCCTCGTGATGACGGGGCTTGGGAGCAGGTCGTCCATGAAGAGTCCGAAGCGATAGACGGTGGTGCTGCTGACGTTGAAGACGCCGTCCGGACTTGTCGCACCGTTGGTGAGGGAGGGCGTCGTGCCGTCGGTGGTGTAGCGCAAGGTGGTTCCCTGCGGGACGTTGACGTGTACGGTGAAGGGGTCGGTGAAGAGTCGGGAGTCGGTATCTACCTCAGGCGCCTCCAGCCGGAACTCGGCGAAGGTGCTGCCGTTGTTCGATGCGGCCATGGTGGGTTCTCCTGTCCAGCTCCATTGGTCGCTGCCGTCCTGGATGCGTGCCCAGGAGCAACGGGTGACGCACTCGGGATAGCTGGCAGAGGTCAAGAGGTTGCCCTCGGCATCGAAGAGATAGAGGGTGCCGCCGCCATTCGTCAGCTTGAAGCGTACCTGCCGGTTGGCATTTTCGCCGTAGGTACCGTCCGCTGCGTTGTGGTCGAAGAAGATGGCCTTGTAGCCTCCTGCCTTGACGACACCGTTGGCGTTAGTCAACATGAACTTCCTTGGCTCTGACTGGTCGTCGGTGATGTAGAGTCCGCCCAGCGAGATGTTTTCCTGCGTGGGGTTGTAGATTTCAGCCCAGCCTCCATAGTTGTTGGAATAGTCGATGAACTGGTCGATGTTGCCCACCTGTATCTCGTTGATGATAAGTCCGGAGGGGTCGGCATTGGGGTCGTAGTCCTCGTAGTAGTCCTCCTCTTCTGTCAGTCCGCAGTCGTAGAGCTTTCCGCCCCAGTTCTGCTGGACGTAAGCGGCAATGACGTTGGTGCCTGCGTGCAGCAGGGATGCCATGACCTCCAGCTTCACGGCACTGGTACCGACGGTCCAGTTGTCTGCCGCATCGAGCTGAACGCCGTTCACCCAGACGCGGTAGTTGTCGTCGTGGAGCACATGGAGGACATACTTGGAGGTGGTATGAACCTCGTCGAGCGTGAAGGTACGGCGGAACCAGAAGTTCGTGTTGTCACCGCCCGGCCATATCGACTGAATGAAGCTGACATCGGTGCTGCCGATGGGCATGAGCGTTTGCGCCCACTGGGAATCGTCGAAGTCGGCCTGCGTCCAGCTGAGTGTCTCGTTGCGACCATCTATCTGCATATCGACAATGCGGCTGCCATATTCGTCGGCATAGTAGCACCAGTTGTAGAAGGACGTGCCTGCCCAGAGTTCGCGCTGCTCCGTCTTGTCGTAGATGCTGATGCTGGAGAGGGTGATGACGGTGTTTGCCGTCGTGGTGGGGAATCCAAGTGCTATCTTGGCATCCTCGATGTCTGCCCCCGTCACGTTGACGCGCGAGAAAGTTACTTCCTTGCCTGCCGTCAGGTTGGTGGTGCCATTTACCATGCTGTAGCCATCGTCCTCGTTTGCACAAAGGCTAATGCCGACGTTTGAGATGGCATTGTTTGCCTTCAGCTTCAGCCTGAAGTGGTAGGTATGGTCGGCCTGCAAGGTGATGGGAGTCTTGAACTGCACGCGGCCATAGTCCTGGTAGCGGCAGACCGTAGGCATCGTGATGGTATAGACATCATCGCTCTGCGCTTCGTAGAGCTGTTCCCAAGCGTGTTTCCCATAGGTGTTGTAGCCACCTTCGCTATTGTAGAGCAGTTTGCCCGTCCAGGGCTCATTGTACCCCATGGGCACGATGAAAGTCTGCGCCAGTGCCACTGAACTTTGGGCCACGAGCAGAAGCAGGGGGAAGAGTACCTTTTTCATAGTAACACCTTTTATGTAATTATTCCGTTATCTTATATATTTACTTGTATATCTACTTGACGCCAAGGCTCTTGTAGATGATGATGATGGCATCGGAGAGGTCTATCTCGCCATCGCCGTTCATATCAGCTACGCTTTCCTTGAAGTTGGAGGGTTCTTCGTGCAGGGAGTAGTAGGTGACCATGATGGCGTCGCTGAGGTCCACCTCGCCGTCGCCATTCACGTCGCCCATGAGCAGATTGACGTAGCTTTCATCCCTCAACACGACTACGCAATGGTCAGTGAAGAATACGGGATGACTGTCTTCTCCAAGCGTCTGACGCCAGATGGGATTTTCCTCGTTGCCGCCATTGAGCATGTAGCAAAGCTGACCGCTCTCCACTTCGCCCTGTTCAACCCAGATGCCCTGTCCGCCTTCGGTGGAATACAGGCCTGACACGGAAGCCGTCCCTCGGTAGAGGTACTTATAGTAGTTCTCTATGCCTTGCACCGTCCCGATATTGTAGCAGTTGCTTATCACGGCATCATCGCCTACCCATCCGCTTATCGCGCCTGATTCCCACCCGCCGACAATCGCTCCGGCATTATAGCAGTTGCGGATGATGAACTTGGCCGCGCTGCCCATGTTGCAACCGATGATGCCGGCCACGTTCTGGGCACTTCCGTAAACGGTGGCCTCGTTGCCCACCTGCTCTATGTTGATTACTCCAGTATCGTTGGAGCCTCCGATGATGCCCACAAAGGCTCCGCCTGAGATGCTGCACGTCTCGTCGAGCGTCAGTCGGCAGATGGTGGCTCCGCCCGTGACGCATCCGAACAGACCGGTATAGTCGCCGCCCTGAATGTGGAGGTTGCTCAGCTTGTGGTTCTGCCCGTCGAAGAAGCCGCTGAAGGGCTTCGCCGTGGTGCCTATCGGATGGAACTGGTCACTATAGCCCTCCATGTCGATGTCGCTGACGAGATACCCAATGTTGTTCACAGCACCGCCGGCAACGGCTTTGCTGAACGCTATGAGCTGCTCGGGTGTGGAGATGTAGTAGGTGGAATCGGTGTAGGCAACGTCGGGCATGTCTGCGAGGTAGTTGTCTATCCAAGCCAGGCGGTTCGGTATGTAATTCCTGATGACATCCACTTCTGCCTCGAAGGAACCGAGTGCCATGACATTCTCGTGAACCATCTGGTTCAAGATTGGCCAGCGGATGAAATTGAGGCGTTGCGAAGCATCTATCACCTGCGCCATGCTATCCACATAGGCCAGAAGGGACTCCGCATCGAGCAATCCCTCCTGACGGCAGTCACTCCATATCTGCTTGAGCTGCTTCGTGGTAGCATTGTCGCTGAGCAAACGGTTCACCAGCGACTTCATGGTGCCTGCTGAGCTGCCGCCTGTTCGGAAAATCCAGTCGCTGCGATTGTTGACGGGATAGATGCGGTGGTCGTTCTCGAAGGCAAGGTCGAAGTCCCAACTGGGTGCGACACGGAACTGCTCCTCTTCGCGCTCCTTATACATATAGGTGCTCCAATAGACATCGGTATTGCCTGAGAACTCGCCTATGAGGAAGTGCTTGAGGAAGGACTCCATGTCGAGGTACTTGCGATAGCCTTCCTCGGGGTCTTTGTAGTTACCGGCAAAGGCTGCCGACTCCATCAGGTTGAAGTAATTCTTGATGTAGCTGTACTGCTCGGTCGTTATCTCATCGGCATCCGGACTCTTGATGGCGACTGGAATGCCTTGGTCGCTCATAAACCAACTGGCTTCGCTGCCGTAATTGGCATCCACCTCGATAAGGTAGCCGCCCGTCAGCTCTGGCTCCTCTATGTCCCAAGGCTCTATCTGGGTGATGGGAACACGTTCCTTGTCCACCGTTATCTGGTCGCAGAGCTGATAGCAACCCTTATATTCACCGTTCATAATGACATCGACGGGCTGGCACCACGGCGTATAGGGGGCCCCTACTCGCTTGCTCACCTCGAAGGCCAGACAGTTGCGCATCAGGGTCTTATCGCCATAGTTATTGATAAGGGTCCACTTCTTGGCCTTTGCCGGACTCTCCAGAGCCGAGCCCCTGAGCATGTGATGGCTCTTGCCGTCGGCAAACTTGATACGCCACGGCTTCTTCGGGAAGCCCCACGAGGCATTGCCACGGCCACGGGCAGTGATGGGGTACTCCTGGATGCGTGTGCCATCGTCGTAGGTTATGGTGATGTTCGCAGCCAGCTCGTTCACCTTGTCGGGCGGGTCGTAGCCAGCATAAGTATGGATGCTCACGGTCGGCAGGTTCGTCACCTGGTACCAGACTGAGTCCTTGCCTTCGCCCTCGTAGCCATAGAACTCCAGCTCGGCAATGTTGCAACGCACATCGCTGGGCCCCACATAGCGGACATAGCGGAAGCCACGTGTGACAGGCACGTCAGAATAGAGCATCGTATTGTCCGTTCCCATGTTGGGAATAAGGAAGAGAGGCACAGCGTCGAGGAAGTCCTCACTGTTACTACCTTCGAAGAGGCCAAGCTGGACGCGGCTCTCGAATTTCTCGCGAGAGCACCACCCCACTCTGGTTATGACGTGGGGCGACCCCAAGTCCAGGCCAACCCATGTACGCGAACGCTCCATCGAGGCATAGAAGGTCGAGAAGTCGCCGTCGAAAGCACAGGCCAACGTATTGACCGTCTCGCTCGGCTGGTTGGTATCATAGTCGATATTCGTGGAGCCAATCGGCGTGCCCACGAGGAGTTTATCGGTCGCTTCGTCGTAGGCATACGCTGAGGTCAGCATCAGCATCGGAAGAAGCAAAGCAAGGATTCTTCGGTTCATCTTTGGTATCTTTATGGGTTACTTTTGTTTGTCTTATCCTTGGTTCAGCTATTTCACTCCAAGGCTCTTGTAGATGATGATGATGGCATCCGAGAGGTCAATCTTTCCGTCACCGTTCAGGTCGGCAGCAGCCTCGTTGAAGTTGGCAGGAATCACATGCAGCGAGTAGTAAGTCACCATGATGGCATCGCTGAGATCCACCTTGCCATCGCCATTCACGTCGCCCTTCGTGACGGGCTGCGGAAGGGTGAAGTCATAAGGCGTGTAGTTGGTTGCGCCAAGCGTGTAGTCGTTCTCTCGGCGGTCGAGGAGCGTCCACACATCATCGTCGTGCACCTCACTTTGGGTGTTGCTTCCGAACAAAGACCATGTAATGGGGTTACGTTGAGGATAGCTCTTCGTATCGGCGGCTGTGGTAATGCGGTAGCCAGAGATTGCAACAGGTTCGCCTGCATCTATATATATGTACAACGGCTCACCAGCATTAAACTCAGCGCAGTACTTGGTGGTGACTTCATCATCGAAGAGGTCGCCTGGGTCATGGTCCTTGATGTACGTTCCGGTCCACGCATAGGTCGTAATCGGCGTTATTTCATTGCCATTCGCATCAAGGAGGTCAAACTCGGAGAACTGTATGCAATTGTCTCCGCCTATTGCATCGACTGCTAATTGATAATAGCGATAACCAGAAATGTTTGCGACGACAGTTACCGTGCAGACATCGCTCAGTGTGTTGTCTTCGAGAGCAGTCACAGTGATTTGCGCCGTACCTGTGCCTGTTGCCACGACATGACCTTGCTCATCAACGGTAGCGACAGCTTCGTTGCTGCTGTCCCACTGCAGGGTCAGGCTTTCCACACTGACATTCGTGCCGCTGACTTGCAACTGCACTTCTCCACCAGGCAGAAGTGTAACAGTCTTTTTATTCAACGCAATTGACTTGGGCACATCCGGGATGATGATGGGTTCTGAGAAGTAGAAGTCAGTAGGCGTATAGTTGGCAGCTGGCAGCGTATAGTCATCTGTGCGCTCGTCGAGGAGTACCCAGGCAGGATCGTCGGGGTCGGTCAGTTGGACATCGCTGCCATAAAGCTTCCATGAACTCAGGTTGCGGCTTTGATTGCTCTGCGTGTCGTTTGCCGTATAAATGCGATAGCCATAGGGTGCAACATCGTTGCCTGCATCAAAGAGTATATAGGCATATCCTGAGAACTGAGCACAGTACTTGGTAAGGACGTCGCCGTCGGCAGCATTCTCCCAATTCTCATTGGGATAGCCAGTTGGACCACCTGCATAGGCATAAAGTCCTTCTATCTTCTGATATGCGTCGTCCAAGATGTCGAACTCTGAGAACTGTATGCAATCGCCGTAGTTTTGCAGTTGCGTTACGACAAGATTGTAGTAACGGTACATCGTTGCACTGGAAGAGTAATTTGAGTAATGGTCTCCCTCATCATAGACTCTGCCGCTGGTCTTGAGAAGCACGGGATAGGCATCGTGCGGCTTGCCGTTATCGAGGTTCTGCCGCCAGATGACGCTGCCCGCCTTGTCGTTGAGCTGATAGCAGAGGTAGCCGTTATCCACTTGGGCGGATGTCATGTTGCTTGTCTGCGTGGAGGTGCAGTCCCAGCAGTTGTTGATGGCTGTGCTCTTGTTGGCGTATGCAAACTCCTTGCCTTCTGTGGCTCCGGTAATTGTACCGCTGCTATAGCTGTTCGCCACTACCACACTGCCAGCAGAAGGCCCGACGAGGGCTGCCGCGTTGTACTGGGCAGTGACGGCACCTGTGTTGCTGCAGTTGGTGATATTGATGACTGCCATCTCGCTTCCGTAGCCGACGAGGGCACCGGCCGTATTGCCTGTAGCGGTAACGGAGCCGTGGTTCTCGATGCAGGAAATGGTGGCGCAGTCGTCATGTGCATAGCCTGCAAGCATACCGACCTTGTTGCTTCCCTCCACTTGACACGTGGCATCGAAGATGATGCCCGACAACGTGCAATTGCCGATATGGCCGAAGAGGCCGACGGCTTCTCCGCCATTGATGCGAAGATTGCTTATGGTATGTCCTTGACCGTCAAGGCTTCCCACAAAGACAGCCGATGTGGTGCCGATGGGCAGGAACTCCTCTTCTGATGTTGCCATGTTGATGTTGGCAACAAGCGCACCCTTGGCATTGGTCTCGCCGCTCTCGTTAACCAAGTGGCTGAAGGCACAGAGGTCGTCAGCAGAAGCGAGCTGATAGACGCCGTTCTTCTTGGGCATACCGTAGGAGAGCATGTAGTCCATCCACTCTACGCGATTCCTGACATAGTCACGCACACGGTTGACCTCTTCTTCCCACGAGCCGGGGACTTCCGGATTGAGCGAGAGCCACTGGTGGAGATAGGGCCAGCGGATGAAGTTGAGACGCGCAGAAGCCCTTACTTCTTCCCGAAGCGAATCGACATCTGCCGCAACATCATCAGGGTTGAAGTTACCGCTCTTGCGGAGGCTTGCCCACAGCTCCTGCAACTCTTGGAAGACAGACGGTTCGGCAAGAACCCGATTAAGAAAGTCTGTCCAGTTACCCGTACTGCACCGCACCTTGTAGGTCCAGTCCATGCGTTCGTTGGCAGGATAGTTGTTCACGTCATTTTCGAGGGCAAGGTCGGCATCCCAGATGGGACCGGTGTAGAAGTGGTCATCGCCACGCTCCTTGTATTTGAAGACCTGACATATCATGTCGGTATTGCCATTGAACTCGCTCACGAGGAACCACTTGAGGAACGACTCCATGTCAAGGACAGAGCGCAAGCCACTCACTTCATCATAATTTGAACCGTAGGCGATGTTCTCCATGTTGTTCCAGGCGTTCCGAATGTAATCGAACTGCTCGGGTTGTAATACCTCTTCATCGGGCTCATGTATGGACAGCTTGTTGCCCTTCCCTGACAGAAAATGATTTGGCTCTGAGCTGTAATAGTTATCCAGCTCAATAAAGTAGCCGCCGGTGATGGTCTCATCGTCAATATCAGCATTGCCCATCTCGGTAATGTCAATACGATTCTTGTCAATAGAGACTGCATCTGCCAGAGTGTAGGTGCCGCGATAGTCGCCGTTGACAACGAGGTCAACCACCTGGCTCCATGGTGTCCAGTCTCTTTCTGCCCGCTTCGAAATGGCCCACGCCACGGGGTTGCGCATCAGGGTCTTGTCGCGGTAGCTGTTGATGAGTACCCATTTCTTGCACTTGGCAGGCGACTCGTTGCTACCGCCTCGCATGACATGGTGGCCCTTGCCGTCGTTGTACTTCATGCGGAAGGCCTTGTTCTCATGCGTGGAAGAGTAATTGCCACGCACACGGAAGAGGATGGGATAGTCCTGTATCATCGTGCCATTCTCATAGATGAGCAATGACTGCGACTCGAAGTCCTCGCCCTTATTGACTGGAAGTACGTTATTCTTCACATGGACACTGAGCGTGGGCAAGTTGGTAATCTGATAGAACTGGGTGTCGTCGCCCTCGCCCGCATGACCATAGAACTTCAGCTCGGCTATCCTGCCATAAGAACCGGTGCCTCCCACATAGCGGACATAGCGGAAGCCACGGCTCACGTTGACATCTGCAGTGGTATAGCTGCCATTGGCTGGCTTCTCACCGATAAAGTAAAGCGGCACGGCATCCATGAAGTCGGGGCTATTGGCACCCTCGAAGATGCTGAGCAACATATAGTCGGCACCCTCACTGCCCGGAATTGGGGTATAGCCAACACGTGTAATGACATAAGGCTCCCCTAAGTCAAGACCCACCCACTGGAATGCGTCTGAATATCCGCTGTAATAGGTCGAAGCATCATCGTCAAAGGCCAGGGCTGCTGACGATACATCTCCGGAGCACATCAATGTGCCTTCGAGCAGACGGTCAACGGATGCATCGTAAGCATAAAGCATGACTGGGGCGAGAAACGCCACGAGCATGGAGGTCAGCCTGCGAACTGAACGGGAAACAGAACTTTTCATTGTATTTGTGCTATTATTTAGGAATTCAATACATTATTATATATACTATGCGTCCGCAAAGATACAAAGTATTTTTTACATTTCCCCTTCAATAGCGTTAACTTGTGTTAAAAACCGCTCTCAGCTAATGGGAACCAGAAAAAGTCCCCGTACTTATGACGATAAGTACACGGACTTATGGCGACAAGTACACGTACTTATAAGGATAAGTACACGTACTTCTGAAGACATACGCGGTAAGGTGTAAAAAAAACAAGTTTGAGGAGCTGGGTCACTCCTTCCCGACGAGCCGATAGTATGCGGGCTTGGGCTGGAGAGCTTTGTCGAAGAGGAGGGGGTGGTTCTTCTCGCCGAGCCAGGAACAGCCGTCGTGGAGGTTCCAGAAGGTGACGCAGTCTATCTTGTCGCGGAACCGGCGGAAGGTCTGGAACAGACGCTCGTATTGTTGCGTATGGAGTGCCTGTATGGTGTCGCTCATGCTGATGCCCTCTTTGCTGAAGTTCAGTTGCCCGCCCATCTCCTCGCTGGCACGGACGTCGAGTTCCGTGACGTGGATGTGCTCCACGAGCGGGGCATAGAGCGAGAGGGCGTCTTCAAGCTCCTGTACGCTCGGACCGAAGATGTTGTAGTGCCCCTGCATACCGATGCCGTCGATGGGCACTCCCTGGCTTCGCATACGCAGCACCATCTCGTAGATGTTGCGGCTCTTGCGGCGGTCGCACTCGTTGTAGTCGTTGTAGAAGAGGATGGCCTTGGGGTCAGCCTCACGAGCGAACTGGAAGGCTTTGGCGATGAACTCGTCACCGCAGAGCTGGTAGAGCTTGGACTGACGGTAGGGATTCTCGCCGCCGTCGCTCATGGCTTCGTTCACCACGTCCCAGGCATAGATGATATCCTTGTAGCGGTTCATCACCGTCTGGATGTGGTCTTTCAGCCGTGCATAGAAGACTTCCTTATCGACAAAGTTGCCCTTGTCGTCATAGTACATCCATTCGGAGAATTGGTTGTGCCAGACGAGGCAGTGGCCGCGCATCCGTATCCCGTTCTCGCGGCAGAAGTTGGCAATGCGGTCTGCCTCTTCCCATCGCCACACATCGGGGGCGGGATGGAGCGACGCTGGCTTCATGGCATTCTCGCACGTCACGCTGTTGAACTGCTGGCGGATGAGGTCCTGCTCAGCAGCAATACGCACATTGCGCCCACTCAGCGAGACGCCCATAAGGAAATCCTTGGCAAAGGTTTCCTTGAGGCTCTGCGACATGACGGGGATGGCACAGACGGAGAGGAGAAGGAGAAGAAGCTTTTTCATTGGCAAATCATGGGGGGTATGGGCTATCGCTCAGCTCGCATCGGGTTGTGGAGGAAGTCCTCATAGGCCAGCCTGATGCCGTCCTCGAGCTCAGTCTTGTAGGTCCAGCCGAGCTTGGTGGCCTTGCTGACGTCGAGGAGCTTGCGGGGTGTGCCGTTGGGGCGTGTGGTGTCCCACTCTATCCTGCCCTTGTAACCGACGACCTTAGCGACGAGTTCGGTGAGTGCCTTGATGGTGAGTTCCTTGCCGGTGCCAGCATTGACGGTCTCGTTGCCGCTGTAGTTGTTCATCAGGAAGACGCAGAGGTTGGCAAGGTCATCGACATAAAGGAACTCGCGAAGCGGTGAGCCGTCGCCCCAGCAGGTGACGCTCTCCAGCCCGGCCTCCTTGGCCTCGTGGAAACGGCGGATGAGGGCAGGCAGCACGTGGCTGTGCTCTGGGTGGTAGTTGTCGTTGGGTCCGTAGAGGTTCGTCGGCATGACGGAGATATAGTCCGTGCCGTACTGACGGTTGAGGAACTCGCAGTACTTCAGACCGCTTATCTTGGCCAGGGCATAGGCTTCGTTAGTCTTTTCCAGCTCGCCCGTCAGCAGACAGCTCTCTGGCATAGGCTGCGGTGCCAGGCGCGGATAGATGCACGAACTGCCCAGGAACTCGAGCTTCTTGCACCCGTTCTTCCAGGCAGCATGGATGACGTTCATCTCCAGAATCATGTTGTCGTACATGAAGTCCGCCAAGGCTGACTGATTGGCCACAATACCGCCCACCTTGGCGGCAGCGAGGAAGACGTACTCCGGCTTCTGCTCAGCGAAGAATGCCTCAACAGCTTCCTGTCTGGTCAAGTCCAGCTCCTTGTGGGTGCGGGTGATGATGTTGGTATAGCCTTGACGCTGAAGCTCGCGCACGATAGCGCTGCCCACCATCCCACGATGTCCGGCTACGTATATCTTGCTGTCTTTATTCATTGTCTTCCTTCTCCATTTGTGCCTTGAGGAACAGTTTCTTCACAAACTTCATGTCGTGGCGAACCATGATCTTGACGAGGTCGTTGAACGACGTCTTCTGCGGGTTCCAGCCCAGCTTGCTCTTAGCCTTGGCGGGATTGCCGAGGAGCTGGTCCACCTCTGCGGGGCGGAAATACTTGGGGTCAACCTCAACGAGCGACTTGCCTGTCTGCTTGTCGTATCCTTTCTCATCGACGCCTTCGCCCCGCCATTCCAGTTCGATGCCGACCTCCTTGAAGGCCAGCGTGGTAAACTCGCGGACGGTATGGTACTCGCCGGTGGCAATGACGAAGTCGTCGGGCTCAGGCTGCTGCAGGATGAGCCACATGCATTCGATGTAGTCTTTGGCATAGCCCCAGTCACGCAGCGAGTTCAGGTTGCCGAGGTAGAGCTTGTCCTGATAGCCCTGTGCGATGCGTGCAGCGGCCAGGGTAATCTTGCGCGTCACGAAGTTCTCGCCGCGGCGCTCGCTCTCGTGGTTGAAGAGGATGCCGTTGCAGCAGAACATGCCGTAGGACTCTCGATAGTTCTTCATTATCCAGAAGCCATAGAGTTTGGCGACGGCATAGGGTGAGCGGGGATAGAATGGAGTGGTCTCCGACTGCGGCACCTCCTGCACCTTGCCGTACAGTTCGCTGGTCGAGGCCTGATAGATGCGGCAGGACTTCTCCAAGCCGCAGATGCGCACGGCCTCCAGGAGGCGCAGTACGCCGTCGGCATCCACGTCGGCTGTGTATTCGGGCACGTCGAAAGATACCTTCACGTGGCTTTGTGCTGCCAGGTTATATATTTCTGTTGGTCTGACTTCGCCTATGACGCGAATCAGCGACGAAGAGTCGGTCATGTCGGCCCAGTGCAGGTTGACCAGTCGTGCTTTCTTCATGTCGCGCACCCATTCGTCGAGGTAGAGGTGTTCGATGCGACCTGTGTTGAACGACGAGGAGCGGCGCAGCAGACCATGTACCTCGTAGCCCTTCTCTATCAGGAACTCTGCCAGATACGACCCATCCTGTCCGGTAATGCCGGTTATCAGTGCTATTTTCTTCATTCTCTTTTTCTGCTTAATATCTTCTTTCTTTATCCAGAAAACTGTTTATCCTTGTCCTGAGAACTGCTTGATGCGTTGCTCGTCGGAGAGTCGGCAGATGAGCAGCGTGTCGTCGCACTCTGCCACGATGAAGCCGTCGAGTCCCTGTATGACCACACGCTTCTCCTCGCAGGCATGGACGATGCAGTTGGTGGTCTCATAGACGTCGATGTTCTTGCCGATGAGGGCGTTGCCGTAGATGTCGCGCTCTGTGTTCTCGCGCAGCGAACCCCATGTACCCAGGTCGCTCCACCCGAAGTTGGCGGGGAAGACGTAAATCTCTTCGGCCTTCTCCATGATGGCGTAGTCGATGGAGATGTTCTCGCAGAGCGGGAAGTTCTTGTTGATGGCTTCCTGCTCCTTTTCTGTGCCATAGACGGGCAGCAAGTCCTCGAATATCTTGGAGAGCGCTGGCTGATAGACACGCAGGGCATTGGCGATGGTGCCGACGTTCCAGATGAAGATGCCGGCGTTCCAGAAGAAGTTGTTCCTCTGTATGTAGCGGTTGGCGGTCTCTATGTCGGGCTTCTCCTTGAAGGAGTCCACGCGGAATATCTCCTTGTTGCGGGCCGTGGAATAAGAGAGGTCTGCCTGTATGTAGCCATAGCCCGTCTCGGGACGGTTGGGCTTCATGCCGAGCGTGACCATAGCATCGGACTCCGACACGAACTTGAGGCAGGACTTTATGACACGACGATACTCTGTCACGTCCATCACGATGGCGTCGCTCGGCGTCACAACGATGTTGGCCTTCGGATCAATCGACTTGATGCGCCAACTGGCGTAGGCTATACAGGGAGCTGTATTGCGGCGACAAGGTTCCAGCAGAACATGGTTCCAGGGAACTTCGGGCAACTGCTCACGCACGATATTGACATACGATGCCGAAGTGACCACCCAAGTGTTTTCAGCAGGGATAAGCTTCTTGAAACGGTCGAAAGTAAGTTGGATGAGGGACCGTCCGCATCCCATCACATCGACAAACTGCTTCGGCTTCTCCGGCGTACTCATTGGCCAGAAGCGGCTACCGACGCCGCCTGCCATAATTACCAAATGATTATGCTCTTCCATAGGAAGTATTATTTTATATTATAGTGATTTGCAAAGATAGCATTTTCTGCGGGAATGGACAAAAGAAGAGGTGGAAATTTTCCCTTACACGCAGAGAAACGAACTCTGCACCCTGACTGGAGGGGCAAAAAAGAACAATAGAGGCGAGGAAAGCGACCTTTCTGCATCTACGGACACGCTACAGGTCGTCTTCAATCCACACAAGGGAGGACGCCAGTACCGGCGCTGAAAAACTCCAGTACCACCACGGGAAAACTCCAGTACCACCACGGGAAAACTCCAGTACCACCACGGTAGTACTGGCATCGCGACTGGTCATGTGCATCAACGGAAAGCGATGGCTCCTTCAACCTTCCGTTCCGAGCAACGAGAAAGGCGTCGTGTAGGTGGTGCGGATGCGCCAGGCTTCGGGATAAAGGTTATTGATGCGGCTGCCGACGCTCTTGCCCGGCCCAAGCTCCAGCCCCCGATAGCAAAGCGTGACCGGCCCTCGGGGAGCCTCCACGCGAAGTGCCTCGCGCCGCAGATATTGCAGCGCCTCGTTGTAAGACAAGTCGATGCGAGGAGCATCATTGGGAGTGGAAAGTGAAGAGTGAAGAGTAAAGAACGAAGAACGAAGAGTGAAGAGTGAAGAATCAGAGTTACTATTGTCCCCCGGGTTGTTACTTTTATTCTTCACTCTTAACTCTTCACTCTTAACTCTTAACTCTTCACTCTTAACTCTTATCGCAGCCACATAGAAGCCCTCGCCACGGTCGCGACCCGGCAGGAAATGGCGCTCCATGAGCAGTTCGCCGCCCAGCTCGTCGCATATCCAGCGGGCATTGTCTTCGTCCTCGAAGCGGTTGAAGGTGCAGGTGCTGTAGATGAGCAGTCCGCCGGGCTTGAGCACAGGCCAGATGTCCCTGAGGATGTCGCGTTGCCGCTGATGGCACATCATCACGTTCTCCATGCTCCACTCTCTCCTGGCTCCTTCATCCTTGCGGAACATGCCTTCGCCCGAACAGGGCACGTCCGTCAGAAGCAGATCCACGCAGCCCGTCAAGTCTCCGAACTCATGCGGGTATCTCTGCGTCACGACGACTTGGGGAGCCTCCGCCGGCAATCCCCTCACCCACTTCTGCATGTTCTCGGAAAGAATCTGGTTACGCTTGGCAATCGGTTCGTTGCTGATAAGCAGAGAGCCATCGGGCAGAAGGCTCTGCAGCAAAGTGCTCTTGCCGCCAGGCGCAGCACAGAGGTCGAGGGCCAAGAGTGAAGAGTGAAGAGTGGTTAGTGGTGAGAGGTTAGGGGTTAGAGGATTGTCGGGGATGCTGGTTTCGGGGCCAAAAGTATTCTCTAACCTCTTACCTCTAACCCCTAACTCCTGAATAACAACTTTAGCGATGTACATCGACGAGGCTTCCTGCACATAGTAGGCTCCGGCATGGAGCAAAGGGTCGAAGGTAAAGGCCGGACGATTGGGAAGATAGAATGCATTGGGGCACCAGGGTACAGGCTCCAGGCCTGGATTGCACGCCAGCACCGCCTCGGCTGAAAGCTTGCGCGGATTGAGACGGATGGAAACCTCCGGATCCGTCGTATCCAAAGCATGGCAGAGCGCATCCGTCGTAGCTGCATCATAGTGTTCGTACATGAGGTGCACGAAGTCCTGTGGTAGTTCCGTTTGCATTGCGCTGCAAAGGTACAAATTTTAGTTAAGAGTAAAGAGTAAAGAGCTAAGAGTTTTACATATAGTAATAGTTTTCGCCCATAATGTTTGGCAGTATCATGAAAAAAACTAACTTGGGGAGCGAAAAAGGCAGATTGGAAGCAGAAGGCATCTATCTGCATCAAATCAGGATGAATGGCATGGTCCGCCAAACAACTATGCCAGTACTTATGTTTGCTTATACATGATGCAGCAATTGCTTGTACACGATGCAGCAAATTGCTGCATCGTGTACAAGCAAACAACCATGCGTGTTGCCCCTGGCAAGGCGGCAGACCAAAACGGTGTTATCTTACTCCCAGACTGATGTAGATGATGATGATGGCGTCGCTGAGGTCTATCTCTCCATCGCCATTCATGTCTGCTGCAGCAGCATTGAAGTTAGAGGGAACCTCATGCAGCGAGTAGTACGTCACCATGATGGCATCGCTGAGGTCAACCTCGCCGTCATTGTTCACGTCGCCTGCCGATGTGCCCGCTGGCTTGAACGTGAGATACCCAGGATTATCTGGCCCACCATCGACGCGGGCATAATCCACACCGATATGATCCCAGTCAAAAGTCGTACCTTTCCCTCCAACTAATTTTTCACATCCATAGAACGGTTCACCTCCTTCAACATTGTCTGTATTCCAACTATCACCCACATAGATGGTTTTTAACTCCATACTCTGGAATAAGAGTCTATCCATATTTGTCACTTTCGAGGTGTTAAAGCTACTCAAGTCCAACACTTTTAAGGGACAATATTGAAACATGGCATACATGTTCGTAACATTCTCGGTGTTAAAGTTGCTAAGGTCCAAACTCTCTAATGAGCAGCATGCGTCAAACATACCCCACATATTTGTTACGTTTGAGGTGTTGAAACTACTTATGTCCAAGTGTTTAAGAGCGTTACAATGGTAGAACAAGTTGAACATGTTTGTGACTTTTTCTGTATTGAAACTGCTGAGGTCAAGTTCTTCCAATGAGGTGCATTCCGAAAACATTCTCTCCATGTTTACGACATTCGAGGTGTTAAAGCTGCGAACATCTATTGTTTTGAGAGATGAACATTCCCTAAACATATCGTACATAACCTCGACTTTTTCTGTATTGAAACT
Source organism: uncultured Prevotellaceae bacterium (assembly GCA_900313705.1). Taxonomy (GTDB): domain Bacteria; phylum Bacteroidota; class Bacteroidia; order Bacteroidales; family Bacteroidaceae; genus Physcousia. Next base: position 8,684 of record OMSJ01000012.1, on the reverse strand, counting down.
ACTTAAATCAAGACTTTCCAATAAAGTACATCCTTCAAACATCGCTGTCATCTGTTCTACTTCCTGTGTATTGAAATGGCTGAGATCTATATTCTTCAACGATGAGCAATATCTGAAGGTATATGCCATATCTATCACGTTGTCTGTCTGAAAGTTGCTGATGTCTAAGTCTGTCAATGAAGAACATCCCTCAAACATGGAATACATTGTAAGAAGGCTCTTTGTGCTAAATGAACTCAAATCAAGAGATTTCAATGAAGAACAGTTCTCAAACATCCAATCCATAAACTGTGTCTTTTCCACATTAAAGCCTGTGAAGTCGATATTTTCAAGAGAAGAACAACCAATAAACATACCTTCAAAGCTGAAAACATTCTCCGTGTTGAAACCACTCAGGTCTAAATCTTTCAACGAAATACAATCTCTGAACATCCAACCCATGTCGGTAACATTCCCTGTTCGGAAATCCTCAAAGTCTATTGTTTCCAACAACGGACACCCATAAAACATACCTCCCAGATTCTCAACATGTAACGTGTTTAGATTATCCAGGCCCGTTACAGATTTGAGATTCTTGCATTGAGAAAAGAAACAATAGAGGGTTTCCAAATCATAATTCGCGAAAGACGGGTCAATGATACAGTTGGTCATTGATTCTTCAGGCGGACAGCGAAGAATTTCTGTTTCCAAGGGTTGGTAGTCAAAAAAATCATAACTGACAAGGTCGTCAAAGACTTGCCCTGGGCGTGTGTTCTTTTCGGTATCATAATAAAGCGTCATCGTCCCGTTTTCGAGCACACCGTAAGCGTCAGGAATGCTGGTAGTGGATGGCTGAATTCCTACGACGGCACACTGGTCGGTATTGAAATCCGGGAGAACAGACAAAAGGAAGTAGCCATTGTCGGAACCGTTCCAACCCCAGTTGATGTGGAAATAATTATTTTCGTCATAGCCGTCAACAATAAAAGAATGTCCACCTCCATCGCCAGAACCACAATAAATAACAGGGCGTGAGGCAGCCATTTCGTCGTAAATAAGCTGATTCCAATCATTCGAATCATAATCTGCAGCATAGGCTATAGAAATATCTGGGCTATAACCAAAATATCGAGGGAAAGCCTTAATCACTCTTGGCATAGTAGCAGCACTCTCAAACGAATCATAATGCATTCTGACTGACGTTCCACAAAGTTGCATCAATTGTGCTATGGCATCGACTTGCTCAGCAGGATAACTACCATCAATGTCATACTTTGGTAACATATTGTCCCAATCAATTGTGGTAACTGGAATATCTGAAATGGTGACATTAACATCATATATAGGATAACCAGGAATAGGCTTTCTGGTTTGTTGCGGCCATTGATAGTGATACATAATCTGGGCCATTGCTGTCGCGACACAGCCTGTAGGTGCTTGTGACTCCCAAACTATTGGGCATTGCGAATTGTAAGGAGCCCACTGATCCCATTCTGAGGTTACCAAAGGAGAAACCTGTTCTTTTGGAGCAGACTGTCTCGTAGAACGTAAAGAGACTGAGGAATTTCGGGCAAAAGCTATTTGGTTGCCATATTCTTCCAACCAGTAGCGGAGATTTTCCGGCATGTTATCTGCTTCGAACTTGCCTGTTATGGAATAGCCGAGTACCGGATTGACCGCACAATCATCGCCTGTAATAAGAACATAACCTTCACCATTTTCTTCTCCAAAGACATACAGCAAAGGAGCCTCGTCTGGAGATTGCTGTTGGACATGCAATAGTTGCAGCTGCTTGTTTGCCGCACTCACACGTTTTCCATGCAATGAAGAATGATGACTCAAGAAGTCAACTGCTTGCTGTTTTGCTGTTTCAAAATCGACTGGTTCAGAGTATAGCGCAGAAGGCAGAACAAGTACAAAAATAGACAGTAAAAAGTATTTATTCATGGTGCTTTGTTTTTTAATGTTTCCCTTTTTAGTTTGCCTCGCAAAGTTAGCAAATAAATCAACGCGCACAAAGATATTGGAGGAAAAGTTACGCAATTCACCCTCTTCAGCACAACTTTAGCCTTCAAAGTTTGGTAGTATCGTGAAAAAAGAGTAACTTTGGGTGCAAAATTGCGAAACTAAACATATTTTACCATGAAAATGAACAGACGTTCCTTTATCTCGAAGAGTGCGGCAGGCTTCGCCCTCTTCAGCATTATGCCCCGCGAGGTATTAGGCAAGATGGGAGGCAACAACAACTACATCGCCCCCAGTGACCAACTGACACGAGGCTTGATTGGCGTGGGCGGCATCGGTCGCTCCGGCCACCACTTCACCAGCGACCAGAGCTGCCGTCTCGTGGCTCTTTGCGACGTTGACCAGAAACACCTTGACTCCGCCGTCGCTGCTGCCAAGCAGAAGTGGGGCGACGAGATGAAAGCTTATCACGACTTCCGCGAGCTCATCCACGACCCAAGTGTTGACATCGTCCACATTGCCACCCCACCCCACTGGCACGGCATCATGTCCGTCGAAGCTGCCAATGCCGGAAAGGACATCTTCTGCGAGAAACCCATGACACGCACCATCGGCGAAGGCAAACGTGTGGAAGAAGCCGTGAAGCGCAACGCCCGCGTGTTCCGTCTCAACACCTGGTTCCGCTTCAAGGATACGTTCTATGGACTCGGCACAGAAGTGAAGCCTCTCAAGAAGCTCGTCGAGAGCGGACTGCTCGGATGGCCTCTCAAGGTGCGCATCTCCGGCGCAACAGGCTTCGCATGGAAGTTCTTCTGGGTTGGTAAGGAGAACCTTGAGGTACAGCCCGTGCCCAAGGAACTGGACTACGACCTCTGGCTCGGCCCGGCTCCCTACAAGCCCTACAACATACACCGCACACACCAGACCTTCCGAGGATACTTCGACTACGACGGCGGCGGACTGGCCGACATGGGTCAGCACTACATCGACCCCGTGCAGTACCTGCTCGGCAAGGACGACGAGTTCCCCGTCAAAGTGGAGATTGACGCTCCGCAGCAGCATCCCGACGCAGTAGGCATCTGGCGGAACATCACCTATACCTATGCCGACGGCTGCCAGATCATCCTCGAGGGCGAAGGCTTCGAGAGCCAAGGCAAGGTGCCCTACATCGAAGGACCGAAAGGCAAGGTATATAAGGGCTTCGAGTGCACCATCCCCAATGTGCAGCAAATCATCAACGAACTGCCAGACCCCGAGGAGCGCAACACCGACTTCCTCGAGTGCGTACGCAACCGCCGACAGTTCGCCCTCAACGAAAGCAACGGCCACCACAGCGCCACCATCGTCAACATCGGCGTCTGTGCTCTCCGCCTCAACCGCACGCTCAACTTCGACCCGAAGACGCAGACCTTCATCAACGACGATGAAGCCAACCGCCTCGTCAACCAGCCCATGCGCGGCGAATGGGGGAAACTGATATAAAAAGCCTCCCCTACCCCTCTAAAGGAGGGGAGAACAAATGGTAAATGGTAAATGATTAAATAGTAAATGATATGATGAAACGTACATTATATATTATTATAGCAGCGCTCTTGCTGACGATGTCCTCCTTTGCACAGGACGCACGCAACCGCGCTCCCGAGACCATCGTACAGGATGTGCTCGCACTCGTGCCTATACAGAAGCAGGCCGACTTCAACAACGAGATGCAACCCCTTGTTCAGGCTGCACCGAAGACCATCACCATGCTTGCCGCCATGCTCAAGCCAGCAGCACAGCGCGTCAATGCCAAAGTAGAATATGCCATCCACGGAGCCGTCGCCTATGCCGGCACCAACGAGGCTTGGGCTGCCAAGGTACGCGAAGGACTGAAGCAGGCCATCGCCGCACAGAGCGACAAGGACGCCAAGCAGTTCCTCGAGAACGAACTGCGTCTGCTCTCCAAGGAGAATGACGTCACCTACGTTGCCCAGCAAGGCGCGAAGCCTTACGCTCAGGCTTACGACAAACTCGTCAATACCGCCGACGCTTCGGGAAAGGAACTGCTCAAGGTCCTGAAGAACAAGGACCGTGCCCTGCGTATGCAGGCATTGAAACTCTACACAGACAAGAAGCTTGTGAGCGACGAACTGGCCGCTGCCGTGGCTAAGAAGTACAAGTCGCTCAGCGAGGAAGCCAAGTGCGACGTCCTCTATTGGCTTGGCGACAACAAGAAGGCCAGCCAGAAGGCTTTGCTTACCAGCATTGCTGCTCAGGGCGACAAGCCTGCCAAAGCTGCGATAGAGGCCTTGGGCAAGATTGGCGGCACGGATGCTGAGAAGGTCCTCATCGACCAGCTTGGCGGAGCAAACGACGCCGAAGCTTACAGCGCCCTTTGTTCCTTCCCGGACAAGCTGAACCTGATGGAGTCCCTGAAGTCCGCTGAGGGCAACAAGAAGCTCTCCCTGCTGAAGCTTGCTTCCGCACGTCACTACACAGACGCAGCCCAGTACATCTTCAACCTCACAGCCGACCCGACCTACGGCGAGGCTGCCCTCGATGCCCTGCCCGGTGTAGTAAAGCCCGAACAGTCAAAGTACGTCATCGGTGCCCTTGGCATAGCCACCGACTCAAAGCTCGTCCCGAAATGGCAAAAGGCCAGTGCTGCCAGCCTGCAGACACTCTCTCCAGATGAACAGTATAAAGGAATCGCAGAGTTCGTGAGCCAGCCCGCAATGCCTAACAAGGAACGCCTCTATCCCCTGCTCGCCGCAACGGGAACAGATGCCTCCGTCGCTGACCTGGAGAAGATTGGCGATGCCGCAGCCATAGCAGCCCTCGGCAAGAGCAACAACTACAAGGCCGCAAAGCCTCTGCTTGCTGCCGCCAAGAAGGGCGACGAGAAAGCCCTGATGAACTATGTCCGCCTCGTGAGCAACAATGAAAAGGGTCTGGACGGCCGCTCGGCAAAGCTCAGCGAGGCCTTCTCTCTGGCTAAGACGACAGCAGACAAGAAGAGCATCATCGCAAAGCTCGGCCAGACACCGACCCGCAATGCCTTCCTGCTCGTATCGGGACAGCTCGACGACAAGGAACTGGGCTACAGCGCTGCCACAGCCGCCAAGGACATCATCAGCAAGACAACCGAAGACATCGAGTACGACGTTGCCAAGACCAGCCTCGAAAAGTGCATCAACATCTTCAAGGCAACGGGCGATGCCGACGACGGATATGCCGTGGATGCCCTTCGCCAGAAGCTCTCAGAGATGAAGCCCGTGGAGCCTTACGTCCTCTCCGACGAAGAGAAGAAGCAGGGCTTTGAGCTCCTCTTCGACGGCACGAACCTCGACAACTTCGTGGGCAACAAGGTAGGCTACGTGCCCATCAACGGTTGCATCAACGTCACCGCCAACTACGGCAACGAGAGCAACCTCTACACCAAGAAGGAATACCGCGACTTCGTCTTCCGCTTCGAGTTCTGCTTCCTGCGTCCCGGCGTGAACAACGGCGTGGGCATCCGCACCCCGATGGGCGTCGATGCTGCCTACGATGGCATGTGCGAAGTGCAGATACTCGACCACGACGACCCCATCTATGCCGGCCTACGTGAGTATCAGGTACACGGCTCCGTCTATGGTGTCATTCCCGCCAAGCGCATCAAGCACAAACCGCTGGGCGAGTGGAGCGAAGAGGAAATCCGCGTGCAGGGCAACCACATCACCGTTACCGTCAATGGCGAAGTCATCGTCGATGGCGACATCAAGGAAGCCTGCAAGGGACACAACGTGGCTCCCGACGGCAGCAACAACAACCCCTATACCGTTGACCACCACAACCACCCCGGCATGTTCAACAAGACGGGTCATATCGGTTTCCTCGGTCATGGTGCCGGACTGAAGTTCCGCGCCGTCCGCGTCCTCGACCTTACGAAGAAGAAGAAATAAGAGTAGGCTCTACATCAAATCAAATCCGCAGCACCGGCAAACAAGGTGCTGCGGATTTTTTTATTTCACAGGACAGAGAGGCTTGGGGAGATCAGGTCGCCACATGCAGCTTCTGCACGTTTCACGCGGTTCCATGCCGTCTGCTTCTTCGTGTCCATCACCTGAGCTATCTCCATCGGCTTCATGCCTATCTTCATCAGACATATCGTGCGTAGCAGCGGTTCGCGCAACTGTCCCTGCAAACGTCCCTGCACTGCTTCATGGAATCCCGGGTAGAGGGTTTCAATCGCCGCCATCAGCTCTTTCCACGAATCCTCTTCCAATCTTGCCTGACCGACGGCAGCCTTGCGAAATTGCGCTATGATGTTTTCCACATCGTCTGCCATATTGTTCATCAGGGCTATCTGCGTCAGCTCCCTGTTTATCTTCTCCCTTTGTCTCAGCTCCCTCACGCGTTCCTGCAGCTCCCTGTCCTTACTGACAATTTCCTCCATGAGCGCTTTCCTCCTATAGTAATAGAAAGCTGTCAGTCCCATCAGGATGCTTAGCAGCGCGAGACCCGCCATGACGGAGATGGATATGATGCGCTCGTCCCGCTGCACGAGGGCCTGCTCCTTTTCTTTGTCGCGGTAATAGATGTAGGAGTCCTTGGTTCTCTGCGTCTCTTCGAATGCGCGTTGGGCGATGATGCTGTCGTTGGTGTCGTACAGCAGACAGCCCCACTCGGCCGCCTGCCGGAAATCCTTCTTTTGCCGATAGCACCGCTGCAGGCCTGCGGCTGCCTCGTACCTGCCGGACAGCGTCTCCTCCTTGTCGTAGTAGGCTTTGTATTGAAGGATGGCCGAGTCTGTCCTGTTCGCATGTTCGTGGAGCAAGGCGAGGCCCAGCTCGTAGTTGTATGGTCTCTGTTCCTCAGGCAGCTTCGCTAGATGCTGCAGCAGTGTATCTGTCTTGCCGCCATATTGTGAAACCATGAGATTGTCAGGTTGTGGAATCGTGAGATTAGAATAGATGGTCAGCATGTGTGCCAGGACATCTCTGTATTTTGCGGGGAAACCTTCCTCCTGGATAGCCTGATATGCCTGGTCGCAGTATTGGAGGCAGCGGAGCGTGTCGTTCAGGTGTTTGTATGCAGACGCGGCATCCATCAGATACCATCCCATGTTTCTCCTCACTCCTCCTGCGGAGGGGACGGGGGAGGCCTTTGCCAACGCCACAGCCTGCAATGCCACATTCAGCTCTTCCTCATAATTGAGCTGCAGCATGTAGAGGAACCTCAGTTGGGAGAGCGCGTTCTGCCATATCAGGGTGTCGGCATTCCCTGCTTTCTCTGCTTCATCCACAGCTTTGAGGAAAAAACTCACAGCCCTCGGGTAGTCCTTCAGGTCGCGGTAGGCACTGCCCGCATAGTAGTAGGCGCGTTCCTTGTCAACATCATCCTTCCGGCCTTCAAAGTAGGATGTCACCTGCAAGGCGGAGTCTGGCGATGACGGCATCATGTCGCACTTGTCACGTAGGCGAATCGTCAGCAGGTCGTACTTCTGCCGGACGTATTCGGACGATTCCCGTACCGAGTCTCTCAGGCCCTCAGCATGTGCCTGAGCCTCTGGCAAGGCGGTCTCGCCCAACTGCCACGCCTGTTCGATGCTGTTCAGCAACTGCTGCTCCTCTTCGCTACTGCCACAGGAGCATAGCAGGGACAGCGATACAATAATAATAAATAATGTCTTTCTCTTCATAACTTTTTCCTTGTACATGGACTTATCGGATTGAACAGAGGTACCATTTGTATTCAGTTTAATCATGCTAACCCATGTTCGTATTGTTCGCTGCAAAATTATGTCTTTTATCCATAACAAGCAAACGCCCCACACGTAATTATGGTATTTTTTCCCTGAGTTGGGACTACTTGGGACTCATTTTCCTTGCTTTGCTTGCAAAAACCACATAACTTTGCAGCCAGAAACACGTAATCTAAACAGATATTACTATGAAAAACAAATTTCTATTTTTGGCGTTGATGCTCCTGATTGGGACACAGGTTGCCGTTGATGCACAGGAGTTGACATTGTCTGATGTTCAGAACAGCGGCTGCTTGGATAGCAAGCATGCACGTGCCAACGGACGCGCCAACATTAATGAAGACAATAGAAGACCAACAATCATCCTGACTAAAGAAGGAACCATCCTTATGGTACAACTGTATAATTACGAAGCCAACTGCGGCACAACAGACTTTGAAGTGACGCCCAACATAAGTGGTGGCAGCAATGGTGCGCCCTATTCTGTGTCTATCCAAGTAATACCAATAGGTGATGAAGAGGATTGCATCTGTCCATACAACATATCATTTACTATTCATGATCTGGAAGCCACAGATTTCTTCTTTTCGTGCTGCTGGTTCCAAGGACTGGTAACTCTGACAGAGAACAAACCATTGGTGCTGGGGGACATTAATGAGGTTGTTATGGCGGAGGTCAACATCGACGGTTTGAATTATACCCTTGAAAATATAACAAACACGGCCAGACTAATAGCCGCAAAACGTGGATACGACATAAAGGGAGAACTGAACATCCCATCGGAAATAAACTATGAAGGGCAGAAATACAGAGTAACGAGCCTCGACGAATATGCTTTCTTGGGATGCTACGACTTAACCTCTGTCGACATCCCTTATAGCGTGACGAGCATTGGCGATGCGGCGTTTATGGGATGTAGCAGTCTGACAGATGTTTATTGCCATGCAGAGGATGTCCCAAACACAAGCAACAGTGTTTTCACAAGCACTCCCATTGCTTCTGCCACGCTTCATGT
>OMSJ01000030.1 GCA_900313705.1 uncultured Prevotellaceae bacterium | reverse complement strand
TTTGGAGGAGATTCCTTTCCTCGACGACTTCCTGCAGCTCGAGAAGGACTTCCCCAACTTCCACTTCCACTTGGCACTCGACCGTCCCGACCCGAAGGCCGATGCAGCAGGCATCAAATATACGCCGGGCTTCGTGGCACCCGTCATGGGCGACACCTACCTCAAGGCACACGAGGCACCCGAGGACTGCGAGTACTACCTCTGCGGACCTCCAATGATGGCCAAGACCGTGCTCGACCTCTTGCACTCTCTCGGCGTAGAGGACGACATGATCAGGTTTGATAACTTCGGTGGTTAAAACCTTTCCACCACACATGGACACAGAAATAGGGACGCAAACCAGCGCCCCTATTTTTTTTATTATTGATGTCCGGGGAAAAGCGCCGAAGGCGCGATAGAATACAGACGGGGGTGTTAACCCCCGGAACAAGCGCATTAACAAAACTAAGCCCTGAAAGGGCGACAGAGTAAATAACCTGTTTAATATCAAATTGCTTATATCTCTGTCGTCCCTTCGGGACTTTTCATGTTGTTGCGCAATTACCGGGGGCTAACGCCCCCGTCTGTGGTCTTTCGTCCCTTCGGGACTTTAGAGTAAGCCCCCATGAGATGCTTTTGTCAAGAAAGCCGAATTATAGGTGCATAAGTAGAGTGCTCTTGTTTTCCCCGGACAACAATAATTTCTTTATATCCCTGTGCGAACCACACACACCAACTAAACCACAGATTGACTTGCCGACCACGATTGGACACGTAACCACAGATTAAGCGGATTAAACGGATGAACTGAAAATAAGCAACGGATTAAACGAATTAAACAAGTTGAACGGGTTGAACAGGTTGAACGAATCAAATGGATTGGATAGCATCATTGCCTTTCGCTCTTCATTCCGCCGCCTGCGGCGAAATCATTTCAGCCATTTCTTTTATTTCTGCGGGACTTAAAAGACCACGAATCACACGAATAGCACGAATGATATAAGCTGCACCTACTTCATCCTCAACCTTTAATCACAAAAGGCGACAAGCCACTGAGCAAAAGGCGACAAGCCGCAGAACAAAATTTCACGAGCCGAGGTATAAAATTATTTTCAAGGCTTGAAAATATATTTTCAAGGTTTGATTATATATTTTCAGGCTTTGGTTATAAATTTTCAAGGCTTGAAAATAATTTTTATGCCTGGTGCATGATGTTTTTAGACGTGGAGTGAAAGAAAAGGGGACACTGTCGGCGTAACTTTGTCTCGAACAGCAAAGCCGCCAAGTCAAGGCTGTTGTGGCACGCGAGGGCAACTTCGGGGACTTCTGTAGTATTTTCTTATCAAAAACTTTCATTGCATTGCTTTTTTTCGTAACTTTGTGCCATGAATGGCTTATCTGGTCTCCATCCTGAACCTCATGGCAGAGTAATAAGCCAACATCGGAATACACTCAACCAACAGACATCGCACAGACCGAACAATGGAAACCTTCTACAACTACTTGACCCTTGGCATGGCAGCCCTCGCCGCTGTCGTCTTCGTCATCCTCTACTTCGTGACGGCAGGCTATGGACAGTTCCGCACACAGCAATGGGGCTGGAGCATCGACAACAAGCTGGCATGGGTGCTGATGGAGGCTCCGGCCTTTCTGACCATGCTGGGCATCTGGTACTGGAGCGGCTGCCCAACGGCAGCTCCGCAAGTGGTGCTGATGGGACTGTTCCTGCTCCACTACTTCCAGCGCAGCTTCGTCTTCCCCCTGCTGATGACGGGCAAGAGCCGGATGCCTGTCACCATCATGCTGTCGGGCGTCACGTTCAACGTCATCAATGGCATCATGCAGGGAGGCGCCCTCTACTGGTTCCCCAAGGAAGCCTACGAAGCTGGATGGAGCTACCTGACAGACGGCACAGCCATCTTCGGCCTGGCTGTCTTCTTCATCGGAATGGCCATCAACCTGCATTCCGACCACGTCATCCGTCACCTGCGCAAGCCTGGCGACACGCGTCACTACCTGCCCCAGAAAGGCATGTACCGCTATGTGACCTCTGCCAACTATCTGGGCGAAATCATCGAGTGGACAGGCTTCGCCATCGTCGCCGGCTCTACGGCAGCATGGGTGTTCGTATGGTGGACAGCAGCCAACCTCGTCCCGCGCGCGCACGCTATATATAATAGGTATAGGGAAGAGTTCGGCAGGAAAGCCTTAGGAAAGCGCAAACGCATCATACCTTTCTTATATTGAAGAGTGAAGAGTGAAGAGTGAAGAACGAAGAGCGAAGAACGAAGAGCGAAGAACGAAGAGTGAAGAACGAAAAGTGAAGAACGAAGAATTATGGAAGCAAACAAGATATTCGAGGAGGCTCACATCGGGCCATTGACTTTAAGGAACAGAACCATCAGGAGTGCAGCCTTCGAGAGCATGTGCCCCGGGCATGAACCAAGCGACATGCTCTACGACTACCATACGAGCGTGGCTCGCGGCGGCGTGGGCATGACCACCGTGGCATACGCTGCCGTCACGGAAAGCGGGTTGAGCTTCGACCGACAGCTCGTGATGAAGAAAGAGATAGTGCCCGGCCTGCGCCGCCTGACCGACGGCATCCACCGTGAAGGGGCCGCTGCAGGCATCCAGCTCGGACATTGCGGCAACATGAGCCACAGGAACATCTGCGGCTGCATCCCCGTCGGTGCCAGCACAGGCTTCAACCTCTACAGCCCCACCATCGTACGCGGACTGCGTCGAGACGAGCTGCTAGAACTGGCAAAGAAGTTCGGCGAGGCCGTCAACCTGGCTCGCGAGGCTGGCTTCGACGAAGTGGAGATACATTGCGGCCACGGCTACCTGATAGACCAGTTCCTCAACCCATTCTTCAACCACCGCAAGGACGAATACGGCGGCTCGCTCGAGAACAGGATGCGCTTTATGACGCTATGCCTGAAGGAAGTCGTGAAAGCTGCCGGAGATGACATGGCCGTGGTGTGCAAGATGAACATGCGCGACGGCCTGAAGAACGGCATCTCGCTGGAACGTCACAGCATCCCCATAGCCCGCCGACTGCAAGACCTGGGCGTACACGCCATCGTGCTGAGTGGCGGACTGGTGAGCGCCACCCCGATGTACGTCATGCGCGGCGAACTGCCCCTGCAGACGATGACGCACTACATGACCGACCCTCTGCTCAAGTACGGCATAGGCTGCTGCAAACCACTCGTGCGCAACCTTATGACAAAGCCCGTCCACTACGAGGAAGCCTTCTTCCTGGAGGATGCCTTGAAGTTCCGCCAGGCAATGCCCGACATGAAGTTCATCTACGTCGGCGGTCTGGTTTGTGGCGACAAGATAAACGAGGTGCTGGACCACGGCTTCGAGGCCGTGCAGATGGCCCGCAGCCTGCTCAACGAGCCCGACTTCGTGAACCGCCTCAAGGAAGACCCCCATCATCGCTGCGGATGCCGCCACAGTAACTACTGCATCGGTCGCATGTACACGCTCGAGATGGCCTGCCATCAGCATCTCAACGAAGAGATTCCTGCAAAGGTGCTGAAAGAGATTGAACGCATAGAAAGGGAACAGAACCAATAAAAGGTGAAAAGGGGAAAAGGTAAAAAAGTGAAAAGGTAAAAATTGAAACCTGAAACCTAAGATGAGACTTGCAATCATTACCGGTGCCGGCAAAGGCATGGGCTTCGAGGAAGCAAAGGCCGTGGCTGCAAAAGGCTACCACACCATCATGGCGTGCCACCACCCCGATGCTGCCGAAGAGAAGCGGCAGGAGATTGTCCGCGAAACAGGCAACGAGAACGTCGAAGTCGTGGGGCTCGAACTGGCTGACCTCAGCTCCGTCCGCCGCTTCGCCGACGACATGAAGGCTCGCTTCGACCATCTCGACCTGCTGATGAACAACGCCGGCATCCTCCCATCGAAGTTCGGTATCACCACGGACAACTTGGAACAAACCGTAGCCGTCAACTACGTAGGCCACTACCTGCTCACACGCCTCCTGCTCCCCCTGATGGGTGAGGGCAGCCGCATCGTGAACATGGTCTCGCTCACCTACAAGTACGGTTTCCTCGACTTTCCCGACTTCTTCACGCGGGGGCGCAGAGGCAGCTTCTGGCGAATCCCCATCTACAGCAACTCCAAGCTGGCGCTGACGCTGTTCACATTCGACCTCGCCGCACGCCTCAAGGACAAAGGCATCACGGTGAACGCTGCCGACCCAGGCATCGTCTCCACCGACATCATCCGTCTCGACATCAAGCTGCTCGACGCCTTTGCCGACCACTTCTACCGTCCCATTATCCGTACGCCCAGACAGGGTGCCGACACGGCCATCCATCTCCTGCTGGACGAGGACAAAGCAAAGCAGACAGGCACCTTCAACCGCTCGAACAGCATCATCAACGTAGGCAACAAGTTCTACCGCCACAAGAAGATGCAGGAACTATGGGACAGAACGGAGGACATCGTCCGGCCCTACTTACAGACATGCTGACCACGAATTGCGCGAATTATTATTTAACCACAGATTAAGCGGATTAAACTGATTTTATATATAAACATTAAACCCAAACCGGTCTAAACCAGTTTGGGTTTAACGATAATCCTTTTAATCCAGATGTGGCGGGTAACTTATTCCTCTGTCTTCTTTGCCCTTGACTTGCGTGCAGTCTTCTTGGGAGCATCCAGAGTTTCAGAGGGCAGACCAGCCAGTTCGCGGTCAATCATGATGCGCCCGCAGTACTCGCAGACAATAATCTTCTTACGGCTGCGGATGTCGAGCTGACGCTGTGGCGGTATCTTGTTGAAGCAACCGCAGCAAGCATCGCGCTGCACGGAGACGATGCCCAGACCGTTGCGGCTGTTGCGACGGATGCGCTTGAACGCATTGAGCAGACGAGGCTCGATGGTAATCTCCAGATTCTTGGCACGCTCGCGGAGCTTCTCCTCCTCTGCCTTTGTCTCGCTGACGATTTCCTCCAGCTCCTCCTTCTTCGTCTCAAGCATCACACGACGGTCGTTGACGTCGAGGTTGCAACGGGTCATCTCGGCTGTCTTGGCATCAACGATTTCCTTTGCTTCGCGAATCTTCTTTTCGTGGAGCTGGTTGTCGAGCTCAGCATACTCCACCTGCTTGGTCAGGCTGTCGTACTCGCGGTTGTTGCGGACGCTGTCCATCTGAGCATTGTAGCGCTCGATGTTCGTCTTGTTCTCAGCAATTTTAGCGTTGCGCTCACTGATTTCGCGCTTCAGCTCTGCTATGTCAGCAGTGATTTTCTCGATGCGGGTTGTCATGCCTTCGATTTCGTCCTCAAGGTCCTGCACCTCAAGGGGCAGCTCGCCGCGCAGCGTCTTGATGCTGTCTATCTCAGAAAGCATACTCTGCAGGGCATACAGGTTCTTGAGCTTCTCCTCCACGCTGTAGTCAGCGGGGTCTTTCTTTGTCTTTTCTCTTGCCATCTTACTAATTTACTATTTAATAATTAACTATTTACTATTTGTTTCTCCCCATAGAAGGGAAGTTAGAGGGGACTTTTACAAGTACTTAATCGGATTGGTGCAGATGGTCGTCTTGAAGAGCGGCAACCGAGGATACTTCTCGCCTATTATCGTGTTGAAGATGTCGATTGTATATTGCTCGCTCTGGTAGTGGCCGAGCACGCCAATCTGTATCTGCCCGTCATGGCCGAAGTATTGATGGTAGTGCATCTCTCCTGTCAGGAAGGCATCGGCTCCCACATGCAAGGCTTCTTCCAGAAGGAAGTCCCCTGCCCCACCGCATATCGCGACGCTTTGGATGGGACGCGACAGCAATTCGTTATGCATAAGACACTCCACGCCGAAAGCCTGCTTCACGCGCTGAAGGAAGGCCAGCGAGTCCTCTCCCTCTGGCAGATACCCGATGACGCCAGAGCCTGCCTGTACAGCATGTGACCTCGTGCCTACACCGACAGCCACCTGCCGAGGCTGCAACAGCACGACATCCACCAGACCAAGCCTCTCTGCCATCATGTAGTTGACACCATCTACAGCAGCATCCAGATTGGTGTGGGCAGAATAGATGGCTATGTCGTTCTGCAATGCCATGCGGACACAACGCTGCACCGCATCTTCGTCCGTCAGATGCTTCAGTCCATGAAAGATGAGTGGATGGTGCGAAACAATCATGTTACACCCCAGCTCCAGTGCCTCACGTATCACCCCTTCGGTGACGTCCAGACACAATAATGCCCCTGACACTTCCGCTTCTGTCAACCCAACCTGCAAGCCAGCATTATCGTAGCTTTCCTGCAGAGGCAGAGGCGCGAAATCTTCAAGGGCGTCGATAACGTCTTGAACTCTTACGCTCATACGAATAGCATATTTTCGTGTGCAAAGGTACAAATAAAAGTGAAAAGCGAAAAACAAAAGGGGATTTTTTATTTTGTTGCGTGCTGTTTTTGCTTTTTTTCATAATTCTCTAACCCTTAATCTTTAATCTTTAAGGTTAATTTCGTACCTTTGCGCCCACATTTTATAATAAACCCCTATGGCAGACAACCGTACCTACCTACCAGCAGAGTGGCACGAGCAGAGCGCCGTGCAACTGACTTGGCCGCATAGGTCAACCGATTGGCGCCCCATCCTAAAGGAAGTTACGCGTTGCTTTATCGAGATGGTGAGGGCAATATCTGCAATCGAAGATGTCATCATCGTCACACCAGAACCAGATCGGGTACGCTTGAAAATCAGAGAAGCCATACCCTCCGGGAGCCTAAAGCAAATAGCATTCTGCAATGCGCCCACCAACGACACTTGGGCCCGCGACCATGGCTTCATCACATTGCTGACACCAGACGGTCCCCAACTGCTCGACTTCAAGTTCAACGGATGGGGCGAGAAGTTCCCATTCAAGTTCGACAACTGCATATGCCGAAGAATGGCTGAGAAGAAGATGCTGAAGGGGAAATACGTCAACCATCTCGACTTCGTCCTTGAAGGCGGCAGCATTGAAAGCGACGGCAAAGGAACCATCCTTACCACCAGCCATTGCCTGCTGGCACCGCATCGCAACCAACCCATGACAAAGGCAGAAATCGAGGCACGACTGCTTGCTTCCCTCCATGCAGAACGCATCTTATGGCTCGACCACGGTTATCTGGAAGGCGACGACACCGACAGCCACATCGACACGTTGGCCCGCTTCTGTTCAGAAGACACCATTGCCTACGTACAATGCCTTGAACCAAGCGACGAGCACTACACCGAGCTACAACTGATGGAAGCGCAACTGCAAACGTTCCGCACAACCGACGGCAAACCTTACCGGCTCATCCCTCTCCCCATGGCAAAACCCGCCTACGATGAAGAAGGCAATCGCCTACCTGCCACCTACGCCAACTTCCTCATCATAAACAGAGCCGTGCTCATGCCCACCTACGGCGACAAAGCAACAGACCAGAAGGCCGAGGAACAGCTTCGCAAGGCATTCCCACATCACGAGATAATCGGCATCGACTGCCGAACCCTCATCACACAGCATGGCAGCCTACATTGCTGCACCATGCAATTCCCTAAAGAAACATTATGAAGATAGGCATCATACAACAAAGCTGCACGGGAGACGTTGCAGAAAACCGCAAGAAGCTTGCCTCGAGCATTGCCGAGTTGGCCAAGCAAGGCGCACAACTCGTCGTACTTCAAGAACTACACGACAGCCCTTACTTCTGCCAGACGGAGGATGTGGTGAACTTCTGCTATGCGCTTCCCATTCCAGGAGAAGCAACGGACTTCTATTCAAAGGTTGCAAAGGAGAACCGCGTCGTACTTGTCACGAGCCTCTTTGAACGCCGTGCCCCTGGCCTCTACCACAATACGGCAGTCGTCTTTGAGACGGACGGCAGCATTGCCGGTATGCACCGAAAGA
Organism: uncultured Prevotellaceae bacterium; assembly: GCA_900313705.1. Classification (GTDB taxonomy): domain Bacteria; phylum Bacteroidota; class Bacteroidia; order Bacteroidales; family Bacteroidaceae; genus Physcousia. The sequence continues at coordinate 21,307 of OMSJ01000030.1, read as the reverse complement.
TGCACATACCCGACGACCCTGCCTACTACGAGAAGTTCTACTTCACGCCTGGCGACTTAGGGTTCCATCCTATTCCAACGAGTGTCGGTATGCTCGGTGTGCAGGTCTGCTGGGACCAATGGTATCCCGAAGGAGCACGCCTCATGGCCCTGCAAGGAGCTGACCTGCTCATCTACCCGACCGCCATCGGCTTCGAAAGCACAGACACGCCCGAAGAGCAGCAGCGGCAACGTGAAGCTTGGATGACCATCCAACGCAGCCATGCCATAGCCAATGGCATTCCCGTCATCGCCGTCAACCGTGTTGGGCATGAGCCTGACCCAAGTGGGACGACGGGCGGCATACAATTCTGGGGAAGCAGCTTCGTCGCAGGTCAGCAAGGCGAATTGCTCTATCAGGCAAGCGAGACAGAGCAAGACACAGCCGTCATCGACGTTGACCTCAGTCGCACAGAAACCGTCCGCCAGTGGTGGCCCTTCCTGCGCGACAGACGCATCGACAAATACGGCGACCTCACTCACCGTTTCATTGATTAGGAAACTCCTCCTTATAACGAAATAACGTTATCACGTCATTACGAAAAAAGTAAATCGTCAAATCGTAAATATAAAAGATGTCCAGCACACTTAGGTTCCAGATAGTAGGCGAGGCGTTCAAGAAAAGGCCTGTCGAAGTGCCCAGGCGCACAGAACGCCCCAGCGAGTTCTTTGCGAAATATGTCTTTAACCGCAGGAAGATGCAGCAGTACCTGCCCGCAGATGTCTATAAGAAGATGTGCGACGTCATCGATGGTGAAGCGCCGCTCGACATGGCGACAGCCGATGCCGTTGCCGCAGGCATGAAGAAATGGGCGATGGAGCTCGGCGCAACGCATTGCACACACTGGTTCCAGCCCCTGACCGAAGGCACGGCAGAGAAGCACGACGGCTTCGTGGAGCACGACGGCAAGGGTGGCATGATAGAGGAGTTCACGGGCAAGCAACTCGTGCAGCAGGAACCGGATGCCAGCTCGTTCCCCAGCGGAGGCATTCGCAGCACCTTCGAGGCACGTGGTTACAGCGCTTGGGACCCTACAAGTCCGGTCTTTGTCTTTGGCGACACCTTGATGATACCCACCATCTTCATTTCCTACACAGGCGAAGCCCTCGACTATAAGGCACCACTCAAGAAGTCGCTCAAGGCTGTTGATAAAGCTGCGACAGCCGTTGCCCGTTACTTCTATCCAGAGGTCAACCGTGTCATCAGCAACCTGGGTTGGGAGCAAGAGTATTTCCTCGTTGACGAAGGTCTCTATACCGCACGTCCAGACTTACTTATGACAGGTCGCACCCTTCTTGGTCACGATAGCGCAAAGAACCAACAGATGGACGACCACTACTTCGGTTCTATCCCCATGCGCGTTGCCGCCTTTATGAAGGACTTGGAGACTCGGGCACTGGAACTTGGCATTCCCTGCAAGACGCGACACAATGAGGTTGCCCCCAATCAGTTTGAGCTTGCACCTATCTTTGAGGAGACGAATCTGGCTGTGGACCACAACATGCTCATCATGAGTTTGATGAAGCGAACAGCACGCAGGCATGGCTTCCGTTGTCTGTTGCACGAGAAGCCTTTTGCCGGCATCAACGGCAGTGGCAAGCACTGCAACTGGAGCCTCGCCACGGACAATGGCATACTGCTCCATGGTCCGGGCAAGACGCCACTCGACAACCTGCGCTTCGTCACCTTCATCGTCGAGTCGCTCATGGCTGTTTACCGTCACAACGGTTTGCTCAAGGCGTCCATTATCAGCGCCACCAACGTGCATCGTTTGGGTGCTTCAGAGGCTCCGCCAGCCATCGTGTCGAGCTTCCTCGGCAAGCAACTCAGCGACCTGCTCGAGCACTTGGAGTCAAGCACAGACGACGAGCTTATTCACCTCTCCGGAAAGCAGACGCTAAGCCTCGACATTCCGCAGATTCCTGAGCTGACGCAAGACAACACCGACCGCAATCGCACCTCGCCATTTGCCTTCACGGGTAACCGTTTCGAATTCCGTGCGGTAGGCAGCCAGCAGAACTGTGCCGCTGCCATGATTGTCCTCAACACCGCTATGGCTGAGGCGCTGACAGACTTCAAGGAACGTGTCGATGCCCTCATCGGCAAAGGCATAGAGCCTATGAAGGCCATCCTACGCACCATTCGCGAAGACATCAAGACGTGCAAGCCTATCCGCTTCGACGGGAACGGCTACAGCGAAGCATGGAAGCAGGAGGCAGCTCGCCGAGGACTCGACGTAGAGACCAGCGCCCCTATCATCCTCGACCAATACCTCAAGCCTGACACCATCGAGATGTTCTCCCGCATGAACGTATTGACGAAGGCAGAACTGGAGGCACGCAACGAAATCAAGCTCGACACTTACATCAAGAAGGTACAGATCGAAGCACGCATCTTCGGCGACATCTGCATGAACCACATCATCCCGGTTGCCACTCGCTACCAGACGCAGCTCATCGACAACGTGTGCAAGATGAAGTCCATCTTCCCCGCTGAAGAAGCCGACCGACTGAACCACACCAACCTGAGCCTCATCCAGCAGATGGGCGAGCACAACACCTTCATCATTGAGAATGTGGAACGCCTCATCGAGGCACGTCGAGTGGCCAACCGCATCGAGGACGACCGTGAGCGAGCCATTGCCTATCACGATACGGTGGCACCGCTCATTGAAGCAATCCGCTACCACGTGGACCACCTCGAGCTCATCGTTGACGACGAGCTATGGCCCTTGCCCAAATACCGAGAGATGCTGTTCATTCACTAAGATTTTCCTGTCATAACGATATAACAATATAACGTTATAACGACACGACTACATGAAACACTTCTTTGACCTATTTATCGACTTCGACGACACGCTATACGACACCCACGGGAATGCTGTCATAGCGCTGGAAGAGTTGTTCCGTCACTTCCAGTTCGGCCAGTGGTTCCCCGACCCGCAGGTGTTCTACGATGCATATTGGGAGGCAAACATTGACCTGTGGACAAGCTATTCGCATGGTGACATCACCCGCGACTATCTTATCGTAGAACGCTTCCGCCGTCCGCTGTGTGTGAATGCAGAGTTGAGAGCGAAGAGCGAAGCATCTGCCTCTGAGTTCAGAGACTTTTGCCTTCAGGTGAGCGACAAGTTCCTGGAGTTCTGCTCCAACAAGCCCGGCGTAGTAGATGGTGCCCACGAGCTGATGGACTATTTGCGAAGCAAGGGTTATCGGATGCACATGTGCAGCAACGGCTTCCACGAAGTACAGTATAAGAAGCTGACGGCCTGCGGTCTGCGCGACTACTTCCAGACGGTCATTCTCAGCGAGGATGCAGGAGCCAACAAGCCTTCGCCACAATTCTTCGACTATGCCTTCAGGACGTCGGGTGCCTCTCGCGAAACCACCCTGATGATTGGCGACAACCTGCAGACTGACATCATCGGAGCCCGCGATGCCGGTCTGGACACCATCCTCTTCAACCGTTGGAATGTCGAACCGTCCGGCATCCCCACCATGACCGTTGCAACGCTCCGCGAGATTATGGACATCCTGTAGGACAAGCGCTTCAAGCCTCCATCTCCGTGTCCGCTTGTTCGGGACAACTGTGGCTCGAATACTTGTCGGTGTTTTCCCTTGCAGTCTCTTCTATCGCCCTGTCATGGCCTACCAATGCCGCAAAAGGTGCGAACTGCACCGCACGTTGGTACATCGTCATCTGCGGATGCTTCTTCGAAACGTGGTGCGGCAAGTTAATTATGTCTTCATAGCCCTGCATAAATTATCAAATGGTCAATGGTAAATGGTCAATGGTAAATGGTCAATGGTAAATGGTCAAGCCTTGTGCCCGCCTATTTGTTTGTTCCTTTCCTTAGCCGTGGCCCCTTCGGCATAACTTGTTCCCCTAAGGATGGCATTCTTCCCAAAACGTTGCTTAATGTTGAGCAAAGCCTCTTGCATACGGCGCTCCTTCTCCCTTTCGTTCTTCTTGATACTGCGGCCCTTGCTGTCGGAGTCGTAGTCGGCAAAGAGGTCGAGTTGTTCGGGCTGCATCGGCTGTTGCTTGGACGCTGATGCTTGGCAATCTTCGTGAACGACGTGGTTCGTAGAGATGTTCAGTCGGCGTATCAGCAGGTTCTTGTTGACGATGTTGTCGTAAAGCGACATGACAGCGCCGATAATCTCTCTGCTCGAAGAGGAATGCTCCTTGAGGTTGGCCGTTCCATGCGCGTGTTTCGGCACAGGCCTGCCGTAGTAGTCATTCACGATTTCGCCATGATAGAGCGCCACTATCTCTGGCCGTGTAAGGTTCTCGTGGTCATAGTTGACGGTAAGCACGAGCTGGTCTGTGACGAGACGCTTTTCCACCAGTTCCAGGCTGATGGCATCGGCCATCTCCATGACGACGTTTCTTGCCTTCGCGAAGGTGTACGGCTCGGTCAGGACCTGCCCGCTGCTCATCGAGTTTGTCTCTGGACGGTAGGCTTTCACATAGCCGATGGTACAAGGTTCCCAGCCCCAGGCATGGTCTATCAGTAGCTCTGCATTCACTCCTAACAGGCGGTAGAGCAGCTCCTCGTTATCGACGGACTGACGGGCTATCTTGCCCATCGTGTCCAGTCCGTACTTAGCGAGCCTGTCTGCTATGCCGTGCCCTACCCTCCAGAAGTCGGTCAGCGGGAAATGGTTCCAGAGTTGCCTGCGATACGACATCTCGTCGAGTTCGGCAATGCGGACACCGTCCTTGTCGGCAGGCATCTTCTTTGCCACGATATCCATAGCGACCTTGCACAGGTACATGTTCGTACCGATACCGGCTGTTGCTGTGATGCCCGTCTGCTTCAGCACGTCGCGTATCATGTCCACGGCCAGCTCGTGTGGCGTCTTCTTGTACAGAGGCAGATAGTCCGTGACATCCATGAAGACCTCGTCGATGCTATAGACGTGGATGTCCTCGGGTGCGATGTACTTGAGGTAAATGCCATAAATCTTGGCACTTACCTCAATGTACTTCGCCATTCTCGGTTTGGCAATGATGAAGTCAATGCCCCGAGCTTTTTGCTTGACTTCGAACAATCGCGGACGTCCGGGGATGCCGTGTGCCTTTAGGGAAGGCGAGACGGCAAGGCATATCGTCTTGTCTGTCCTGCTCTCGTCGGCCACGACGAGGTTTGCGGTGAGGGGGTCGAGCCCACGCTCCACGCATTCCACGCTGGCATAGAACGACTTGAGGTCGATAGCAATGTATTTACGATTTACCATTTAACCATTTACCATTTATCCGCGCTGTAGGAATTATTCACTTCTCCTCTTTTAGTTTAGATGTATGTCGATGGGGATGCTGACCTTGAAGCAGAAGTTCCTGCCCATGCCTGCGAAGCCCTGTCGCTCTGGCGAAAAGGCATTGTCCACATACTTCAGGCGGGAGAGGTGCGACTGATAGACCTTGTCGAAAAGGTTCTGGCAAGAGAACGTGAGCTCGATGCAGTTGTGTCCGAAGAGGTGGAGGTCCATGCCTGCCGAGAGGTTGAAGAGCGCATAGTCGGGTGTGGCAGTCTCCGTGTCGTCGAGTGCATAGAACTTGTCCTGCCTGAGGTTATACTCCATCCCCACAGCCACGAAGGTCCGGCGGCAATGGTTACGGGCAAAGTCGGGAAACTCGTACCGCACGTTGCTCGTCCATCTTGGGGCCGGCATCATGGGCAAAGACCTACCCCCACCCTCCCTTAAAGGGAGGGAGTTATTATCCTCCCCCTTTAAGGGGGAGTTAGAGAGGGTCTGTATGCCGCGCACATAGCTGAACGCATTCTCGATGTGGAGCGGATTGACGGGATGGATGTCGAGCGACACTTCACCGCCCACGAGCCTGGCATCGCCCTGGCGGTACTGGTAGGTGCGGTAGCCGTCGGTCTCGTAGGGAAGGCGCGAGAGGAAGATGTAGTCACTTATCCAATTGCAGAAGAGCGAAGCCTGGAGGCTGACGAAATGCGAAGTGTAGTCGCATCCCAAGTCTATCTGCGTACTCTTCTCCGGTCTTAGTGCGGCATTGCCCACTTCGTACTGGATGCTACCCTCGTGGACACCGTTTGCCGACAGTTCGCTGACCGTCGGTGCGCGGAAGCCTTTTGCTGCATTCAAGCGCAGGTTCAGCTTGTCTGTGACGTTCCACACGGCGCCGAGGCTTCCCGTGACGCCCGTAAAGTTCTTCCCCAAAGCCTCGAAGCGCACCTCATCCTCCTCGGTCAGGGAGGAGGTGTTGAGGTGTCGGTTGTCGAAGCGGGCGCCGCCAGAGAGGTGCCATTTGTCGAGCTCCCACTCTGCTGTGGCAAAGACGCCGACATCAAAGAGGCGGTAGTCCGGGATAAGGTACTCTTCGCCTTGATTGATATTCTTCTGCCACATACCGCCTATGCCTGCTGAGACCTTCCAGTCGTGGGGCAGGCTGCGGAGGTACTTGACGTCGTAGTTGACGGTATGCAGCCGCATGGAAAGGGCGGCCTCAGGAGAGTCGCTTTCTGTCTCTTCTTCATCCCCTTCCTCTTCGTATTCGCGCCGATAGTTCTGCTGGTAGCCGACGATGGCCTTGAGTGTTCCACCTCCGAAGTACCAGGCATTGTCGCTGATGACCTTCGTGTGGAGCACCTTCTGGTAGGGCAGCTCGTTGAAGTTGTCTGCATCTTCGACCGCCTCTCCTTCGGTAATGCCGGGAGTGAAGTTGACGCGGGAGAAACGGAGCCATGAGTGTCCCCACGACTTGTTGATGCCCAACATGCCCTGCACGTCGCGCTCCTTGAACCACGTGCCTGGCACCCGTCCGTCGGCAGCATTCCTGTAGCTGTGCGCCGCCTTGTCGAGGAAGTGCCAGTTCCAGAGGAAGCCCCTCAGGTTCCCTGCGAAACCGACATGGTAGTCATAGAGGTTGCTGTTCGTCTGGTATTGGCTTCCCACCTTCACCTGCATCGTCCCTTCCTCCAGGGGATGTTCGGGGTGCAGAATCATCACGCCGGCAATGGCGTCGCTGCCGTACATGAGCGAGGCAGGTCCCTTCAGCACTTCCACGGAGTGGACGCCTTCCTCGTCCACCTCCAAGCCGTGCTCATCGCCCCATTGCTGTCCCTCCTGACGGATGCCCTGGTCAACGACGACGACGCGGTTGTAGCCCAGGCCACGGATGACAGGCTTCGAGATGCCCGACCCCGTGCTGATTTGTGCAAGACCGGGCATGTGCCCGACGGCATCGACAAGATTGGTGCCCAAGGAGTTGTGCAACAGTTTGGGCGAGACGACCATGAATGGCGAGGCCGCATCCTTGAGTCGCTGGATGCCGGCAACGCCTTGTACGGTTATTTCGTTCAGTATGGCTTCCTTCTTCGAGTAGATGCTGTCCTCCAGGCAGTCGCTGTGCTCGTGCACATGCTGCGCAGAGACAGACAGGGAGACTGCCCACAGAAAGACGCCTATATATATAATAATGTGTCTCATATTGCTTCTTATTTAATAACATAGATTTAAGTATCGGGAGTTATAAAATGGAGTTAAATAGGAAGTTAAGCCAGCGCTGCTGGCTGGAAGTTAAGCACTGCGTGCTGGACGATAGCTTTGGATGCTGTCTGCATATATGGTATTGTCCTTTTATAACTTCCACGAGCGTAGCGAGTTTACTTCTTCGGCGAACGCCTCAGGCGCAGGCGGAGCCATTTTAACTTCCACTTTAACTTCAGAAACTTCAGTTAAATAAGAGGAGACTTCCCTTCTTGTCCCCTCACATAGATGGAGGACCACGAAGGCTGATGCAACCGACCAGCGTCAGGCTGGGTGTCTGACAACAAAGGGCATAGACGGCTTCGCGTCTGCAACAATAGCACAACAACGCACCGGCAGCGGCGGCCACATAAGTCAGAGTGAGAATCTGACACAGCACGCACTGGTGCATCCCGTCTGAGAGCTGCGAGAGATGTCCGTGGCACTGGTGGTGCACACACTCCGCACACATCGGCTCGCTGGCATCCGGAGTCTCGTGGATGTGCAGCGACGAAATGAGCAGCAGCGGCACATAGACGGCCAGCAGAACCCATGAAGCGATATGTCTCTTCGTTGTCACGTTCACGATTGCAAAGGTACAATTTTTATCTCAAACATAAAGCATTTTACAGAAAAAGATAAAATAATTTAAGTTTCGGATGTCAAGTAGATATATGAAGATAAAAGAAGATAGCCGCTTTCAGCGGCAGAAGATAGAGGACGATACCAAAAACTGCCCGGCTGGGGGAGAAGATGGCAAAGCTAACGTCATTTATCTCCTTTTATCTTCTTCTGTCTTCTTCTATCTACGGAGGAAGTGGAACTTCCGAAACTTGAGTAAAATAAAATTCTTCCCGCCACGGTATAAAACTTCATCCGGCACGATAAGAAACTCAGAAAGGCGTGCTATAAAATTATTTTCAAGGCTTGAAAATATATTTTCAAGGTTTGGTTATTTATTTTCAAGGCTTGGTTATATATTTTCAAGCCTTGAAAATAATTTTGTTCCTCGCCTGAAGACAAAAGTAAAAGGCGCGTCATGGTTTTCATGACACGCCTGATGGGTCAAAGAGACGGCTCTGCAGCCGCTCTCAGCATTACTCTGCGGCAAACTGGTCCTTGCCTACGCCGCACAAGGGGCACTCGAAGTCCTCGGGAACCTCTTCCCAGGGGGTACCGGGCTCTATGCCCTTCTCGGGAACTCCTACTTCGGGATCGTACTCCCAACCGCATACTTCACATACGTACTTTGCCATAACTGTTAATGTTTAGAGGGTTAATACTCAATTAGCTCTATACTGTTTCACTCAAAGTTGAACGTCAGGACTATCATGTTGCTGCGGCCACCATTGACACTATTCGTGTACTTCATCAGCGTATTGTCAATGAGGTCGCTCCTGTCCTTGTTGATGATATTCAGCAAGCCAAAGCAGAACTTTATCTCCGGGACAAGTTTGAAGAAAGGCAAGTAAAGGTCGCACCCAAAGCCGACCTCCAGATAGAGGTCGAAAGGCTTGAGCCTCAGGGCATCATGCTTGCGGGCAGTAAGGTCGATCATGGGATTGATGCCGGCAATGAGATAGGGGCGGAAGTTGTTGTATCGCGGAGCGGAAAACTTCACGTCGATAGGCACAGAGATGTAGGTGCTCTTGAACACCTGCGTACTGTCCGCACCGCTTCGCTGCTCGTGATAGACCGCGTGCTTCTGCCCGAAGTGGATGCTGGGCAGCAGGCGCAACGAGAAATACTTGTTCAGGCGAAGGTCGCCAAGCACACCAACCGTAAAGCCGGGGCTGTAGTTGTTAATCTCAGCATACCACTGCTCGCCCGTCTCGGGGTCGATGAACCCATTGTTCTCCAGCTCGATGTCCTGCATGTGAAGACCAAGGAGGAAGCCATAGTGAAACTTCCGCTGGTCGATGTACGGGCGGTTCTGCACCTTCGGCTCCTGCGCTGCCAGGCTCAGGGAAAAGGCAAAGACTGCAAGCGAGACGAAATATCTCAAAATGTTTGTGCGCATCATCATAATAACGATTGCAAACAGCGTTTTATTGCTCAAATCACTCACCAAAACATCATATATTGCAAAAAATTGCGTTTCGTTTTACAAAAAGCGGAAATCTCGAGAACAGAAAAGCCCTGAAGGGTTATTCTCCAGGGCCGCCAGTCATTGTCTTATAGATAAAGGTGCGGAGCAGGAACTGCACCGACTGTATTATCCGAGGCGAAGCCGTTGAAAGTCTGCGCCCATTGCATTCACGAAGTTCTGTATCTTCTCCAATTGCGTATTCGATATGTATGTATTGCCTTTCTTGTACTGGCGCATAAGTGAGCCGTTTATGCCTATCATCTTGGCAAACGCCGTCACATTGATGAATGAGTAGAACTCAAAGAAGGAAGCAAGGTCGAACTCGAAAACAGGTTCCTCCAGTAATTCTGCGGGAATCTCATCACCATGTTCCTGATAGACTTCTTTAATTTCCTCTACGCTGTTGAAGAAATCCTCTTTTGCTTCTGCAATCGTATCACCTGAGCCTATTGCCGTGAATTTATCACAATCCTTATTGTAGGCTATATAGGTGCCGTCTTTCTGTTTTTCTATTGCTACTATCATAGTCGTATTGTTTAGGGGTTGTTATTCGTTTATCTTGGGTGCCAGATAGACTATTCGCCTACCTGACTCAGAATCTTCTTCATTAAACCAGGCCTTACTTCCTGTGACCAATGTCGCTCTATCAGTACGAGGTCCTTTGTGTCGGGGTTTCGATAGAGGTCGTGCTTTTTGCCGTGCTTCTCAAACTCATATCCTTTTGAAACTACCAATCGTTTCATTTCGTTCCAGTTCATTATGTCTTTTTATTAGCTGTTAATACATCCTTTATCTTAAGACACCACAAAGGTACTACATTTTCGTTATATATCCAAATTATTTCTATAGCTTTTTTGTTATATATCTGAAAAAGCTGAGAAGCGCGTTTTTCCTCATTTGCTTTGCAGATACCTATACGCAAAAAGGCTGTTTCCTTATGCACAAAAAAGCTGGCACATCACTGGTGGCACGAGTCCAGATGTGCGAGTTTTCCCACTTTAGAAGCAATTTTATTGCTCAAATCACTCTTTTTAGCTACAAAGGAGAAAAAAAGTCTGTCTTTTGTGCGTCACTCTCACTAAAATTAGCTATCTTTGCAGTCAGAAAACTGAAAAGCAAATCGAAATAGTAAATCATTAAACAGTAAATTATCATGGCTTACGTAATTAGTGATGATTGTGTTGCTTGCGGCACATGTATCGACGAATGTCCCGTGCTATCTCCGAAGGCGAAAAGTATTCTATCGACCCCGAGCAGTGCACAGAGTGCGGCACATGCGCTGACGCATGCCCCAGCGGTGCCATCTCTCTGTAAAGAGGCACAACAGAATTAAAAAGGCTCCTCTGTCAAACCGGCAGGGGAGCCTTTTTTTATGTTCAATGTCTTAGCACAAGGTATTGCCAGGAAAGGATTTCCATGTATTCTGACAGAATCTCAGTAGAGACACACCATGATACTCTGCCTTCTATGAAGTCGGTCTATACTTTATGATATGGGCTATTTGCCGACACACATCAACAGGCAGTTGGTATCTAATACACTACGTCTCATCATACATGAATGTAAGGCGTGCGCATGTGCTGCTTTCCCAAATCCTCAATTTTGTCATTACTGATGATGCCAGAATCCCATAGGCGGTCTGCTTCTGCATCCACCTCTCGTGAATAGAAGTCAAAAAGAGCTTTCTTCAGAGCCTTTAATGATTCCTCTGTGTTACATCTGTTCAGCATTTCCAGGACATGGAGTTGACCGACATTGAATGTTGTTGGCTGTGCTCTTAACATATTCCTTTTAGTTATTTCAGAATAATCACCATTTTTTATTGTAAGGTGCTGTAAAGTTAGAAAGAAAAATCCGAACCGCCAAGCGATTCGGATGAATTATTCTAAAACAATGGAAATAGAGAGCTTATTATCTCTTGATGAGCCTTGTTTGCATAAACTCATCAAGTGTAACCAGGTTTAGTTGTGGGAATGGCATCGCTCGAAGGACATTGAAGTGACTATCCTCTGACACCAAGTAGTCGGCACCTGCTGCAAAAGCACAATCGACAAACTTGTTGTCGTCTGGGTCTGCGTCTATCAAGTTCAAGCGGAAATGTGGATCAACAAACCGCGTATTCTTCTTGTTGAGAATTAGAAGCACTAAGTTTTCTGCAATGGTTGGCGTAATCTGCTGCTCCAGTACCTCTTGATATTCATCCAGAATCTCATTCGATACACAAAGGTCAAACTCTCCGTTTAGGAAAGCATCCCATATCGGACGGTAGGGGCTCTTGCGAGCAATGACTTGCAACAGGCAATTAGTGTCTATCACTACAGGATTCATCGCATGACGTTATTTGTTGTACGGCGTGCGAAAATGTGAGCCACGAAGTTCTTGAAGTCGCTTCTCGCTCCACTGGCCACTTTCCCAAAGGCCATCCATCTCGTCGTCAACCTTTTGGGCATAAAAAGCAGCCAATTGTTCGCGCAGTTGCTCCAACCCAATTGCGGTCTTGATGTGCGACACCAGATTGAACACATGCACCTGAGCCGGACTAAAGGTAATTGCTTCCATGGTCTTTATCTCTTAGAACTGCTGCAAAGTTAGAAAGAAAAATCCGAACCGCCAAGCGATTCGGATGAAAATTTATGGAATGCCGCTCTACCTTGCTCTGGGAAGAGCATTCAGAGGCCAATCTCTATCGTCCCCAGGTAGCGGGCATTCTTTCCTTCATGGTCAACGAGGACCTCGTGGCCGCGCTTGTCCTTGAGGTACTGCGGTGCTTCGAAATAGGTGTGCGAATGACCACCAAGGACGACATCAAGACCCGTGGTGCTGGCAATGAAGTCAGGGTCCATGTCGGGATGCTCGCCCCAACCGAGATGACTGAGGCAGATGACCATGTCGCAATGCTCTTCGTTCCTCAACCTGTCGATGACGGGCTGCGCGGCTTCGGCTGGCCTCGTATAACGCATCCCCTCATAGTTCTTTGCCGTAATCAATCCCAGCGGTTGCGGACAAACGCCCAGGATGCCTACGCGTACGCCCGCGCGTTCTATTATAATATATGGCTTGACAAGTCCCTCGCATGGTGTGCCTGTGAAGTCATAGTTGCAGCAGACGAAGGGGAACTCTGCCATTCGCATCAGCCGGGCAAGGTTCTCAAGGCCGAAGTCGAACTCATGGTTGCCGATGGTGCAGGCATCGTATCGCATCAGGTTCATCAGCCTGACTTCCACCTCACCCTGATAGAGGTTGTAATAGACAGAGCCCTGACTGAAGTCGCCGCAGTCGAGCAGGAGCAGGTTGCTGGGATGTTCCTTGCGCATTTGCTCGAGCAGAACCACTCTGCGCAGATAGCCGCCCTTGTTCGCCTGGGCTGTGTCGCCGAAATTCGGAGAGACAGGCTCGATGCAAGAATGCGTGTCGCTGGTGTGGACTACGAATAGCGAATGCTCCTGCGCCAATGCGAAATGAAAAGTGATAAGTGATAAGTGGAAAATTATTAGCAATACTAAACGCTTCATGGCCTTCTTTTTTTCGTAATAACGGAATATCGTGATAACGGAATAACGGAATAACGTAATAACGTAATAACGGTATCACACCTTAATCCTTAATCTTTAATCTTTACCCTCCCCTCAATCTTGCTGTCGATGACGCGATGCTTTATCACAGACTCCATCATGACGTCGCGAGCAAGGATGCCTGTCTCGTGCCGCTTGACAGCTTTCTTCAGGGCATACATCTTATCGTTGCCCTCAGCCAGATAGTCTATCGTGGCTATCGTATAGATGCGGTTCGGGTCAATCTCCTTGCCGCCAATGGTGCAGGAAAGCAGTTCGCCGCTATCTGTTATCTCCATGCGGACGCTGCTGCTCACGCCTTCGCCTCGGACGGCAGCAATGTTACGCATCAGTTCGAGCAAATCGGTTCCTTTCATCTCCAGCACCACGACACGGTTCTCGAAGGGCGAGATGAGCATGATGTCACCGCGACGGACGATGCCTTCGGGCATGTTGTTACGCAAGCCACCCATGTTGATGAGCCCCATGTCCGCAGGCTCTAAGCCAGTGGCTGTGCCGCCCTCCACCATGACGTCTGCCGCCCAGTTGCTGAGAAGGCTCTCGGGACGCATTACGTTCATTGCCACGCGGCTCATGCCCAGTGGCGGAGCCATGATGCTATCCACTTTCATCTTATAAGGAGCCACTATTGCCGCAGCCTCAGCAGAGGGAGCAGCATCCAATTCCGAAGTCACCTCCACTCGCTCCCAGCAGAAGGAACGTACCTTGTATTGCTGCGCAAGCACAGAGTGGAGAGTGAAGAGTGAAGAGTGGAAAATCAGTAAGAAGAGTATCCTTTTGCTGTTCATAGTTATAGGTTTTGACATGCAAAAGTACATAATTTTACGCAAAAGGGAAAACTTTCAACTATAAACTTTCAACTTTCAACTTTTTATTATACCTTTGCACCCGCTTTCCCGTAGGTCGCTGACAGGAAAAAGAGAGACCTGTTATGCCTACGTGCGATCGACAAAACAATTTTAATAACCAATTAAGCATTATGGCTGATTTAATCAAAATTGCTGAAGAAGCATTTGCAACAGGCAAGAGCCATCCCTCATTCAAGGCTGGCGACACAGTGACCGTTGCATACAAAATTGTCGAAGGTAACAAGGAGCGTATCCAGCTCTATCGTGGTGTCTGCATCAAGATTTGCGGTCACGGCGAAAGCAAGCGCTTCACTGTTCGCAAGATGTCCGGCACCGTTGGCGTGGAACGTATCTTCCCCCTCAACAGCCCCAACATCGACAGCATTCAGGTGAACAAAGTTGGTAAGGTACGTCGCGCTAAGCTGTACTACCTGCGCAACCTCACTGGTAAGAAGGCCCGCATTGCTGAGAAGCGCGGTGTGGCTCAGAAGGAGGACTAATCCTTCCCCACTGCCCTCTTACATCCGACAGACGGAAACCTAGGAAGCACCTGCACCCAATGGTCAGGTGCTTTTTAGCTTTCTTCCTTTACTACAGAACCTTTTAATGAATTAACAACATGAAAAGAACAGTAACACTACTCATCGTTGCCCTTGCACTGCTCTGTGCAAGCTGCGGCACCACCAACACCGTACCCATCACCGGACGCAAGACAAACCTGCTTGTTGATGATGCACAAATCCTCAGCCTCAGCACCCAACAGTATCAGGAATACATGAAAGGCGCTAAGCTTTCTGCCAACCAGAACAACACAGCCATAGTGAAGCGTGTAGGACAGCGCCTTGCCACAGCCGTGGAGAACTTCCTAATGAACAACGGTTATGCTTCCGAAGTACAGAACTTCAAGTGGGAGTTCAATCTTGTGGCCAGCAATGAGGTCAACGCCTTCTGTATGCCTGGTGGCAAGATTGTTGTCTATGAGGGAATGCTACCCGTCACTCAGGACGAGACCAGCCTTGCCATCGTGCTTGGACACGAGATAGCACATGCCGTTGCCAAGCACTCTGCCGAGCAGATGTCCAAGCAGATGCGCCAGCAGTACGCTGCTCAAATCGGTGGCAGCGTACTCGGACAGATTGCACAGAACAAAGGCCTCAGCAGCAACACCGCTGCCCTCATCGACCTGATTGCCCAGCAAGGCTTCAACTTCGCCAACCTCAAATACTCTCGCGACAACGAGACCGAAGCAGACCGCCTCGGACTCATCTTCGCTGCCATGGCAGGCTACGACCCACACCAGGCCATTCCCTTCTGGCAACGCATGGCTCAGCTGGGAGGTGGCAGCCAGAAGAGCGAGATCTTCAGCGACCACCCGTCCGACGAGAAACGCATAGCAAACCTGCAGAAAGTACTGCCCGAAGCACTCAAGTACTATACGCCAGCCACCACGCCTGCACCAGCTACGCAAAAAGCTTCTACCACAAAGAAGACTACCACGACAAAGAAAACCGCAGCGAAGAAATAAGTCTCTCTTCGTCGATACGCAGGGACCATCCCCAAGTATCGCCACACCTGACGCAACAACCTACAGTCCCCAACAATCATGCATTGTGACTCGTAAACCATGACTACAACCATTCTAACCGACGGGAATAAGGTGACTATCGCCTTAGCAGGACACCTGAACACGGCGACATCGACCGAGGCCAGCGCCAAAATCAACCGTGAGCTGGAGAAGATAGACACCATTGCTTCTCTGACATGCGATGCCTCGCACCTGGAATACATCTCAAGTTCCGGTCTGCGCATCCTGCTCTCGCTGGCAAAGCGCTACAAGGACTTCCGCGTGACTGGTGTCCAGCCACAGGTGTACGAAGTGCTCGAGACGACGGGCTTTACCAAGATCATGGTCGTGGAGCGTGCCATGCGACAACTGAGCGTGGAAGGCTGCCGGCTCATCGGCATCGGCGGCGTAGGCAAAGTATATCGGCTGGACGGCGACACTATCATCAAGGTCTTTCGCGAAGGCACCACGATGGACGAAGTGCGCCGCGAGATAACACTATCGAAGGAAGCATTCGTTCTGGGGATGCCCACAGCCATCTCATTCGACATCGTTAGGGTGGCACCTTCGTCAGGGCAACAGACGGAATGCTACGGCCTGGTCTTTGAACTGCTGAAGGCAAAGACGCTGAGCACTTACATCAAGCAGCACCCCGACCAGTTGGATGACTGCGCGAAGAAGTATGCCGAGCTCTTCCTCGGGCTGCATCATATCGAGGTGCCCGAAGGAGGAGATGTGCCTTCAGCCATAGCCCACGAGCGGCAGCAGATAGAGCACATCCGCCGATACTTCCCCGACGAATGCATCGATATGCTGCTCTACATCATCGACCACATCCCAAGCGCCAATCGCCTGCTCCACCTTGACCTGCAGACAAAGAATGCTATGATGCAGGGAGACGAGCTAATGCTCATCGACATGGGCGAAGTGAGCTATGGACATCCGCTGCTCGATTTGGGACATGCCTATTCGGCTATGGTAAGCCTCATCGGTGACTACGAGAAGATCATAGGCCTACCGCGAGAGTTAGGACTACGACTATGGAACAGGGCCATGGACTACTATTTCGAAGGCTTGCCGGAAGAGACACTAAAAGAGCGGAAGGCACAGATAGAGGTGGTGTCGAGCATAAGAAACTTCAGTTGGCTTTCCCTCTCCGACTCTTTCCCCGAGCCATTGATACAGGAGTGCAAGGCCGTGTTCGACGAACGCGTAACCCAACGCTTCGACTACATCAAGGACGTTTGCAAGACATTCAGCCATTGGACACTGGCCTAACATAGCTATTGCACGTAAAGCCACATCCGTGAAACCATAAAGACGCTAATACATGAACATCCTCAAGAAGCTAAGGCCAAATACGTTGCGCTCCAAGTCGAGCGTTGCCATCATCGTGACTGTTGCGGTGATGCTGGAGGCCATCTTCATCGTGGAGTACATGTTTGCCCGCAAAGGCATACGCGAAGAGGTGGAGCACAGGGCAGAGACCGAGCTGCGCGTGAAGAACCTCGAGATACAGAAGGTGATGGTGGCTGTAGAGACAGCTATCGGCAATTCGTTGTGGGCAGCAGAGCGTATGCTGGAGCATCCCGACTCACTCTATACCGTCCTTCGCCGGATGGTGAAGGACAACCCAACCATCGTGGGAGCGGCGCTGATGTTTCGTGCCGACTACTACCCGCAGAAAGGTCGCTGGTTCGAGCCATACGTGGCAGAGCGTTCCGACGGCAGCTTCGATGAAGCTCAGATAGGCAGTGAGTCGCACGACTACCTGGAGGCCGAGTTCTACAAGGACGGCATCAAGGCCGGGCGAGGCAACTGGAGCGAGCCTTACTACGACGACACAGGGGCGAGGATGATGCTTTGTACTTACACCATTCCCGTTCACGACAGCCACGGAGAGACGGTGGCCCTGCTGGGTGCCGACGTATCGCTGGAATGGCTGTCGAGCGTCATCAATGCCAGCCATATCTATCCATCCAGCTACAACGTTGTCATATCGCGCACCGGCATGGTAATGGCCTGTCCCGACGAAAGTCTCATCATGCACAGCACCATCCAGGAGGTCACGGCTTCCTCTTCCGACACCACTACGCGCTACATCAACCAGCAGCAGATGAGTGGGAAGAGCGGGCATCAGGACATCACGGACGTCAACGGCGAAAAGGTCAGCGTCTTCTATGCTCCCATCGACGGTGAGACAGGCTGGTCGATGTCCGTCGTGTGCAACAAGAAGGAGATCTATGCTGGCCTGCAACAGGTGAGTATGTACCTGACGCTGCTCATGCTGGCAGGTATGGCGCTGCTGGGTTACATCATTTACCGCACGGCCCGCAGTGCCCGCTCGCTGAGGGAGGCTACTGTTGAGAAAGAGCGCATCGGCAGCGAACTGCGCATAGCACGGGCCATACAGGAAAGCATGTTGCCGAAGACCTTCCCGCCCTATCCCGACCGCGACGACATCGACATCTATGCTTCGCTTGTCCCGGCGAAAGAGGTGGGAGGCGACCTCTATGACTTCCACATCTGCGACGAGAAGCTCTTCTTCTGCATTGGCGACGTGGCAGGAAAAGGTGTGCCGGCCTCGCTGGTCATGGCCGTCACACGCAGCCTCTTCCGCACTGCTTCGGTTCACGAAGACTCGCCCGAGAGCATCGTCACGACCATCAACGAGGCAATGGCCGACATGAACGATTCGGACATGTTCGTCACGCTCTTCGTCGGCGTGCTCGACATGAAGTCCGGACAGCTTCGCTACTGCAATGCCGGCCACGAGGAGCCACTGCTCATCCGGGAGAAGTCTGCCTCGCTCTCCACCCTACCCCCTTCATCCTCCAACATTCCCGTGGGACTGATGTCCGGCTGGAACTTCGAAGGACAGGAGATATGCCTTCGCTCGGGAGCCGCCATCTTCCTTTACACCGACGGCCTGACAGAAGCGGAGAACAGCTCCCATGCACAGTTCGGCAAACAGAGAGTCGTCAGGACGCTGCGAGTAGCCCTGAGCAGAAGCAGTGCCCCGAAGGACATCATCGCTCACCAGACGGAAGCCCTCCACCGTTTCGTGGCTGGTGCAGAGCAAAGCGACGACCTGACAATGCTTGCCATCCGATACAGAAAGGGCGAAGCAGAAGCCTGAGATATGCGACGCTGGCTCCGAGAAAAGCACAGGTTTTGATTAATTCTCGCCCCTTCGCTTGTAGCTTTTCTTTTTTTTTTATAACTTTGCATCGGCATTGATGTCATTAACTTCTTACACATACAACCTATGTCCCTGCTGATTATCTTTAAGCTATTGGGCTCCCTGGCATTGCTCATGTTCGGTATGAAAGCCATGAGCGAGGCCCTGCAGAAAATGGCTGGCCCGCAGTTGCGCCATGTGCTTGGCGCGATGACCACGAACCGATTCACCGGTGTGCTTACGGGTATGCTGGTCACCGTCTCCGTACAGTCCTCCACCGCCACTACGGTGATGACCGTATCTTTCGTCAATGCCGGCTTGCTGACGCTGGCACAAGCCATATCCGTCATCATGGGTGCCAACATCGGTACGACGCTGACAGCCTGGATTATGGCTATAGGCACTGCGGGAGGCGGCGAAGCGACGACTTTCGACATCAGCTTCGTCTCCTACATTGGCTTCTTCGTCGGCATCATACTTATATATATGAAGAAGCACCGCTACATCGGCGACTTCCTCTTCGGCCTGGGACTGCTGCTCTTGGGTCTGACCACGCTGAAGGCCACAGGCACGTCGATGGACATGGGCAACAATCCGGCTGTGACCGACTTCTTCATGTCGTTTGACCCTAATGCCTTCTCCACGACCATCATCTTCCTGCTGCTGGGCGGCGTGCTCACGTTCTGCGTGCAGTCCTCGGCAGCAGTAATGGCCCTGACCATGCTGCTTTGCTCCACTGGCGCAATGCCTATCTATCAGGGTATCGCATTGGTGATGGGCGAGAACATCGGCACCACCATCACTTCGAACCTGGCTGCACTCTCGGCCAACACATCGGCTCGTCGTGCTGCCCTCTCGCACATGTTCTTCAACTTCTTCGGCGTGTTCTGGATTCTGTTTGTCTTCCGCGCCTTCGTCGATGCCGTATGCGGCTTCGTCGGCTACGACGTGGAGATGACAAAGGAGTCGGCTGGCGTGGCTGCCTTCATGGCCAATGCCGGCAAGCTGAACTTCGTCCTGGCGGCCTTCCATACGTGCTTCAACGTGGCCAACACGTTCATCCTCATATGGTTCATCCCGCAGATTGAGAAGCTGGTATGCTGGATCATCAAGCCAAAGAAGGTGGACGAGGAAGAAGACTTCCGCCTGCACTTCATTACGTCCGGCATCATGAAGACGCCCGAACTCTCCGTGCTCGAGGCGCAGAAAGAGATACAGGCTTTCGCCATGCGTATGCAGCGTATGTTCACGATGGTGCAGGACTTGCTGACCCTATCGTCCACCTCCACCGGAAAGAAGAAGAACAATCAGGAGACAGAGTTCAACTCGCTCTTCTCGCGTATTGAGAAGTACGAGAACATCTCTGACAATCTGGAGCTGGAGATTGCCAACTACCTGGATCAGGTGAGCGATGCACACCTCTCAGACGAGACGAAGGCAAAGATTCGCGGCATGTTGCGCGAGATTTCCGAATTGGAGAGCATCGGCGACAGCTGCTACAACATGGCACGTACTATCAGCCGCAAGTACCAAGGTAAGAAGGAAGACCACTTCAACGATGAGCAGTACAACCACCTGCACCAGATGATGAGCCTCACCGACCAGGCCTTGACGCAGATGAACCAGTTGCTCAGCGGACGGAAAGATTACTTTGACGTTTACCGTTGCTACAACACGGAAACTGAAATCAACAACTACCGCGACCAACTGAAGTCCCAGAACATCATGGACATCAACAACCACTCGTACACCTACGCAGTGGGAACCATCTACATGGACCTCGTCAACGCATGCGAGAAACTGGCTGACTACGTTGTCAACGTGGTAGAGGCCCGCACCGGCACCAGAATGGCTGCATAACAGCAAGGAGTCCACGTGCCTTCCACTTGCCCGCAAGGGAACTGCAGAAAAATCCTGACACGGGCCATCTGTCCGGGGAAAGCGCCAAAGGCGCGATAGAATACAGACGGGGGTGGACTCCGCCTGCGCCTGAGCGAAGCGAAGAACCCCCGGAACAAGCGCATTAACAAAACTAAGCCCTGAAAGGGCGACAGAGCACATAACCTGTTTAATATCAACCCGCCTATATCTCTGTCGTCCCTTCGGGACTTTTCATGTTGTTGCGCGATTACCGGGGGCTTGCGCCCCCGTCTGTGGTCTATCGTCCCTTCGGGACTTTAGAGGTTTCCGCCTGCGCCTGAGCGAAGCGAAGAAGCCCCCCATGAGCTGCTTTTGTCAAGAAAGCCGAATAATAGGCGCATAAGTAGAGGAGCTCTTGATTTTCCCAAGACAGCAATAATTATTAATTTAAGTTTCGGAAGTTCCGCTGGACGGCCTGGAAGGCCATAAAGCTCCCAGCCCAGGGCATCGCCCTGGGTTAATGCGAAGCGTTGCAAGGGCGCCCTGTAAGGGCAAAAGCATAAAGAGGCATGGTAAGGCTTATGCCCTTTCAGGGCGAATTTTACGATTGTCCGCCTACCCAGGGCGATGCCCTGGGCTATGTGCT
>OMSJ01000032.1 GCA_900313705.1 uncultured Prevotellaceae bacterium | reverse complement strand
TCCGCAAGCCACAGCACCACTCGTGACGAGTACAACGTCATAGTTGTGCCAACGCAGCCAAGCAATCTGATCTACAAGGGAGGACATGCGGGTAATGTCGAGCTTGCCTCGGTCTGTGGTAAGGA
This sequence comes from uncultured Prevotellaceae bacterium, assembly GCA_900313705.1. Classification (GTDB taxonomy): domain Bacteria; phylum Bacteroidota; class Bacteroidia; order Bacteroidales; family Bacteroidaceae; genus Physcousia. The sequence goes on along the minus strand of OMSJ01000032.1, from coordinate 19,806 downwards.
CATTGCTGCCCACTTTCACTACAATTCTTCTTTTCACCTTTTTACCTTTTTACCTTTTCAACTTTTCATTTCAGTCCTGCTTTGAGACAACGGATTACAGCCGAGTTGAAGGCGGCATGGTCGAGTTCGTTCAGTCCCTTGATGGTGATGCCGCCGGGCGTTGTCACCTTGTCGATAGCGGCTTCCGGGTGAAAGCCTGTCTCGCGAAGCATGGTAACGGCTCCCTGCATGGTCTGCATGGCTATCTGCACGCCGCCCTCCATCATGGCTCGGAGGAAACGCATCACGTAGGCGATGCCGCAACCTGCCATCATCATGCCGGCATCCATCAGTCGCTGCGGCACGACACGGCATTGCCCTACCCTACCGAAGAGTTCCGCCACCGCTTCTGCCTTCGGGGTTTCTTCCACGAAGGTCATGCTCTCGCCGTATTCGGCTGCGATGTTGGGCATGACATAGACGTCGATGCGGTCGTGGCGGACACCAGCGGCAACGGAGACGACGAGTTTGTCCTTCAGTACCGGCATCATCTCCTCTATAACTTGATGAATGAGCCAAGGCTTGACGGCAAGCACTACTACATCAGCACCGCTGACGGCTTCTCTATTGTCGAGCGTTACGCTTATGCCAGGACAAGCCTCAGCGAGGCGGTCGAGTGTCTTTTGCGTGTGAGCCGTGACAGTGAGGTTGGCCTCCATGCCTGCCCTTGTCCAGCCTTTGACAAGGGCGCCGCCCATGTTGCCTGCACCGATAACTGCTATCCTGTTATAATTCATAATTCACAATTCATAATTCATAATTAAGGGCGGCAGCAAATTATTCACTATTCGCCTTTACGTTAGTGCCGCCTTCAGTTTATCTACGAAGCTGTCGGCTTCGGCTTTGGTCAGGCACAGAGGCGGCAGCAAGCGGAGCACGTTTGTCCCTGAGCAACCAGTGAAGCAATGCTGTTCCTTGACCAGTCGCTGCCGCGGTTCCTTGTAGGGGATGTCCAGTTCGATGCCTATCATCAAGCCCTCGCCGCGCACTTCCACCACATGAGGCAGCCTGGCCGAGCGTAAGGCTTCCATCAGGTAAGCACCCACCGCAGCCGCATTCTCCACGAGGTGCTCCTGCTCCATGATGTCGAGGACGGCGATGGCTCCTGCACAAGCCAAGTGGTTCCCACCGAAGGTCGTGCCAAGCTGACCATAGACGGCCGTGAACTTGGAAGAGATGAGTACGCCGCCCATCGGGAAGCCGTTGCAGATGCCCTTGGCGACGGTGATGATGTCGGGACGTACGCCAAGGTGCTGATGCGCGAAGAACTTGCCACTGCGGCCATAGCCACATTGTATCTCGTCGCAGATGAGGACGGTGTTGTGCTCGTCGCAAAGCTTACGAAGGGCTTGCAGGAAGTCGGCACTGACCATGCGGATGCCGCCTACGCCCTGGATGCACTCCACGATGCAGGCACAGACATCGCCCTTCTGTATCTCGCGTTCCCAAGCATTTATATCGTTGAGAGGCAAGTAGGTGACGTGTCCATTGGCATTGATGGGAGCGATAATCTTCGGATTGTTCGTTGCCTCCACAGCCAGGGAGGTACGGCCGTGGAAAGCTTTCTCAAGGGAAAGGATGCGGGTGCGACCGTTGTAGAACGACGACAGTTTCAAGGCGTTCTCGTTGGCCTCAGCACCACTGTTGATGAGGAAAAGGCTGTAGTCCTCGTGACGGCATGACCGCCATAGAGGTCGAGGTATTCTTGTCCCTCGCTGTCCCAGACGCGGCAGCCCTTGCCTCGGGCTATCGTCACGTCCATGAGGGGATAAACATCAAATAATTCCATTCTTCTTTCGTTATGACGTTATAACGTTATTTCGTTATTACGAATCAAAAGGCAGATGCCTTCAGTTGTAAACCCATCCTTTCGTCGAAACCGAACATGAGGTTCATGTTCTGCACAGCCTGCCCGACAGCACCCTTCAGGAGGTTGTCAATGCAGGAAATCATCAGGAGCTGGTCTTCGTACTTCTCCACATAGACAAGGGCCTTGTTGGTGTTCACGACCTGCTTCATGTCGGGGCTCTTCGTGACGAAGTGCGTGAAGGCAGCGTCCCTGTAGTAGTCGGCATAGATGCGCTGCACTTCCTCAAGGGGCAGGTCGCACTTAGCGTAGGCTGTGACGAAGATGCCACGCGTGAAGCAGCCTCGCTGCGGGATGAAGAGCACGCGGCCTTCGTAGCCCGGGCACAGCTCCTGAACCGTCTGGTTAATCTCCAAAAGGTGCTGGTGCGTGAAGGTCTTATAGACGGAGATGTTGTCGTTGCGCCAAGAGAAGTGCGTCGTGGCACCAGGCTTCTGACCAGCTCCCGTGCTGCCCGTGATACCGTTCACGTGGATGTCGCCACTGATGATGCCAGCCTTCAAAGCAGGCAACATGGCGAGCTGTATGCAAGTGGCAAAGCAACCGGGATTCGCGAGATGCTGGCAGCCCACAATGGTCGAGCGATGAGTTTCGGGCAGACCATAGACAAACGAAGAGTGAAGAGTGAAGAGTGAAGAATCATCTTTGGTCGTCGGTTTCACTCTGAAGTCCTGAGCCAAGTCGATAATCTTCACACGCGAAGGAATCTCATGCTCCTTCAGGAACTGTTCGCTCTTGCCGTGGCCGAAGCAGAAGAAGACAACATCCACCTTGTCGAAAGGCATTTCCGAGGTGAAGCAGAGGTCAGTCTCGCCTATCAATCCCTCGTGCACATCGCTGACGGGATTGCCGGCATTCGACTCGCTGTTCGCAAAGACAATCTCCGCCTCTGGATGCCCCAGCAGCACTCTTATCAGTTCGCCTCCCGTATAGCCCGCTGCACCGAGTATTCCAACCTTAACGCTTTTCATCGGGATGCGCTAAATAGTAGGCACGGAGAGCCGTGGAAGTCACTTTGATGAAGCCTTTGGCATCTTCTGAAGTCCAGGCTTTTGCCGTCTCGCCGTACTCGCCGAGCTTGTTCTTGACGAGGTCGTTGGGGCTGTCCACGCCGACCGTCTGGAAGCAATAGGGACGCAGTTCGAGCGTCACTTCGCCCGTCACGTTGCGCTGGCTGCTCAGGAGCATCGCCTCGATGTCGGGCATGACTGGCTCAAGGTACTGGCTCTCGTGAAGGAACATGCCGTACCAGTTAGCCACTTGCTCTTTCCAGTACTGCTGCCACTTGGAGAGGGTGAACTTCTCGAGATAGCGATGAGCACCGATGATGAGCATGGGAGCGGCGGCCTCGAAGCCCACGCGACCCTTGATGCCGATGATGGTGTCGCCCACATGGCAGTCGCGACCGATGGCGTAGCGGGCACCGATCTCCTCGACCTTCTGTATGGCCTTTATCTTATCGTCGAACTTCTCTCCGTTGACGGAGCAGATTTCTCCCTTCTCGAAGCCAATCTTGAGTTGTTCCGGGCCTTCCTCTGTCGGATGCTTCAGGTAAGCGCTTTCGGGCAGACCTTGTTTCGAGTCGAGTATCTCGCCGCCGCAGATGCTGGTGCCCCACAGACCGACGTTGTAGCTGTACTTGAGCTTGGTGAAGTCAGCGAAGTAGCCGTTCTTGTTGAGGTAATCCACTTCCTCCTGACGGGACAGGTTGCCGTCGCGGGTCAACGTGATGATTTCCACGCCCGGACACATCACGAGGAAGGTCATGTCGAAGCGAATCTGGTCGTTGCCTGCGCCGGTGGAGCCGTGAGCAATGGCTGTGGCGCCAATCTCCTTGGCATAGCGGGCGATGGCCAACGCCTGGAAGATGCGTTCCGAACTGACCGAAATGGGATAGCAATTATTGCGAAGCACATTACCGAAGATCATGTACTTCAGGGATTTCTCGTAGTATTCCTGCGTCACGTCGAGGGTGACGTACTGCTTTGCGCCGAGCTTGTAGGCATTCTCTTCGTTTGCCTTGAGCTGTTCGGCACTGAAGCCGCCCGTATTGGCACAGGCAGCATAAACTTCATAACCTTTCTCCTTTGCCAGGTACATCACGGTGTAGCTGGTATCAAGCCCGCCACTGAAGGCGACAACAACCTTGCGGCCCCCCTCCTTCTCCCCCAAAGGGGAGTGCTTTTCATTCTGGTTCATATCTATTCTTATAATCTAATTACTAATTAACTCCCTCCCCTTTGGGGGAGGGTTGGGGAGAGGGGCTTTCTATTCTATCCCTCTCAATACTAAGGTCCGCATCACGTCCTTGATGACTTCCAGCGACGTCGGTTCACCCTTATGCTTCTCGGGGTCCCAGAGCATACCGGTGCAGACGCAGAACTTGCGGTTCTTGGCCTCGAGGATGTCATGGTTGATGCACCCCTGACAGCCGTGCCAGAAGGCATCGTCGTCGGTGAGCTGGTTGAAGCTGACGGGCACGTAGCCCAGAGCCGTATTCATCTTCATTACAGCATCGCCGCTGGTCAGACTGAAGATCTTGGCATGAGGCCATCGCAGACGAGCCAACGTGAAGGTGTAGTCCTTGATCCGCTTTGCAACGCCCATTCCCTGGTAGTCGGGATGAACTATCAGGCCAGAAGTGGTGACGTAATGCTTGTTGCCCCAGGTCTCAATATAGCTGAAGCCGACAAACCTGTCGCCATGCAGTGCCAGCACTGCCTTTCCTTCACGCATCTTGGTAGCCACATACTCGTGGGTACGCTCTGCTATGCCTGTGCCACGCTTACGAGCAGCCTCGCGTATGGTGTCGATTATCGTATCAACATATACCTCATGCTCTGCATCGGCCACAAGTACTCGAATGTCTTCACTCTTTACTGCTGTCATTTCTGTGATGTCTCCCTATATATAATATAATAATGTATAGTTAATAAATGTGATGCTCCGCAAAAGCGACCCTTGCTCCCCTCTCTGGGAAGAGGCCAGATAAGTACACGTACTTATGGGGATAAGTACACGTAGTTATTCGGATAAGTACACGTACTTATGGCGACAAGTACACGTACTTCTTCACATAGGGTAGTTTGCGGATTCTCATATAAAATAATGTATCTATCTCTTCTAAATTAACCTTGGGAACATGTCCCTGACTATTCTGCCTGCCGCATCTCGGTCAGTTCCTTCTGCAAGCACGACGAGGACAGTATCGTCGCCTGCCACCGTGCCGAGGAAGAAAGGATGCTTGATATTGTCCACGTCGTAGGCCACCATGCTGGCATGTCCTGGGGGTGTATGCACCACCATCAGGTTGCCGGAGAAATTGAGGCGCCATTTCGTCTGGTTAATCTCCTCAATGGTAGGCACCGGCTCAAAATGGCCTTCGCGAGGCAATGCATAGACATTGTGACCGCTACGCACACGCACCTTGCTGATGCGCAACTGCTTAAGGTCACGGCTCAGCGTGGTTTGCGTACTGACGAATCCCTCCTCCTTTAATGCGGCGAGTAATTCTTCCTGGCTCTCCAGGCTGTTCATGCTGACAATTCGCCGAATCGCCTGCAGTCTCGTCTTCTTGTCTTGCTTCTCCATAATCTTTTTTACCTTAAATGTTAATAACTCAGCTATCTTTATGTTTGCGGATGCAAAGGTACAACATTTTATGCAAACCCAAGCAACGACACACGCATAATATGCGGATGCCTTAACTTTTTCTGCATAAGAATGTCCTCTTTACGCATATCATGCCTTAGTCGTCGAGTACACGTAGCTGCACGAGTTCTATCTTGGTAGTGGTCTTCTTGACGACCCTGAACTCCCAGTGGCCGAAGCGGACAGGCTCGTTCAGCTTAGGGAAGCTTTGGAACTCATGCAGGATAAGCCCGCCCACTGTCAGATACTCATCGCTTTCAGGCAAGTCAAGGTCGAGCAGTTCGTTAGCCTGTGCTATCTCCAGTCGGCCCGAGAGCTGGTACTCACCAGGGGCTGTCTGGCGTGCCACGTAGTTCTTGCTGTCGTGCTCATCTTCTATCTCCCCGAAGATTTCCTCCACCAGGTCTTCCATCGTGACGATGCCGCTCGTCCCGCCGAACTCGTCCACGATGACAGCGAGCGAACGCTTCTGGCTGATGAAGATGCCGAGGAGCTTCTGGGCGTTCATCGTTTCAGGCACGATGGGCACCTCGCGAATGTGTCCGGTCCAGTCCTCGTCCTTGCTCAGGCGGAACATCTCGACGCTATGGATGTAACCGACGATGTTGTCAATGTCCTCCTTGAAGACGATAATCTTGCTATGCCCGCTCTCCACGAACTGCATCCGAAGCTCCTGCAAGGATGTCTCGGTCGAGACGGCAGTTATCTCCGTGCGTGGCACGATGCAGTCGCGCACCTTGACCGAACTGAAGTCGAGTGCGTTCTGGAATATCTTCACCTCGTCCTCTATATCCTCCTCGTCGGTAGCTTTCTCTATGTTGCTTTGTATGAGGTAGTCCAGGTCTTCGCGGGTAAAGGTCTTCTCTGGCTTTGCCTTCTTCACTTTCTCGCCCACCATCCAGAGCATGAGCTTCCCCAGCGAGCTGGTGAACTTGCTGATGGGCCACAGCACAACATAGAAGATGTAGGCAGGCACGGCAAAGATGCTCATCATGCGGTTGGGGTTGATGCGGAAGAGCGTCTTGGGCAAGAACTCGCCTGTGACGAGCACAATGATGGTGGCGAGTATGGTCTGCAGGAAAAGGCAGAGAGCGTCGTTGCTTATGCCAAGCGGCTCAAGCAGGATGGCATTGACAATCTTGGCCATGAGGATGCCATAGATGACCAGCGCGATGTTGTTACCCACCAGGAGGGTAGAGATGAAGTTGTTGGGGTGGCGATAGAAGGTGTCGATGAGGCGCGCCGAGAAACCCTGCTCCTCCCTGTCCATTTCGAAGCGCAGCTTGCTGCTTGAGACAAAGGCAATCTCCATGCCCGAGAAGAAGCCGGAAAGCATAAGGATGGCTATGGTGGCAAGTATCAGTTCTGAGTTCATTGTTGACTTTGACGGGCTTTCGGTTCGTTGTTGCTTACTTCCTCTCCTTGCTGAGGTGTCTCGGGTGAGGCTGTAGCGTCTTCATTAACGGGGAAGGTTCCTATGGAGTTGAGCACGTAGTAGCGTGTCATCTGCTCGTTGCTGCGGAACTCTGTCCCCTCCAGTTCACGTTCTGGGGTCGTGATGTGGATGTACTGATGGTTCCACATCTCGTGGGCATCCAGGTCCCAGAAGAGTTCTTCTGTGCGGAAGACGTCGCCGTTGACGTTGCGCACGACTACTCTGCCACGCAGCTCCCAGAGTTGCTGCCTGTGCAGATAGGCTGTGTCCGACTGCACGAAGAGGTCAACGTGGAACTTCTCGTCGAAACGCTCCATGAGCATCCCCTTGATGAACTTCCAGGTAGCCGCTTCTCCATTTGAGCCATTGTAGATGTCCCATTCCTCCACCACCATGTGATAACGCATGACGCCGCTGTCACTGATAAACGTATTGATGCCTTTGGAGTGCATGAACAGGAGGGAATCCTTCCCGGCTATGGGCTCTGCCAAGTGCTCCACCTCGCCCGAGCAAGCCATGAGGATGGTGAACAGAGAACAGAAAACAGAGAATATGAAAACCTTCTGCCTTTTCATTTCCTTTTCATTTCATGGTCTGTCGAACCTTCATCTCTTATCTCTGACCTTTACCCTTTCTCGCAAGGCTATTCGATCTTATACTTCATGAACCAGCGCTCGTTGAACGTAATGCCCAGGTTGAGAAGCAGGTAATCTTCTTTCAGCATACCTGTGCCACTTGCGGAGCGCCTCATCCACTGAAGGCCGAAGTTGATGACAGAGCGGTTGTTTGTCCTGTTCGTGATGGGCAGTCCGACGCCACCTCTGAGGCTCAGTTCGCTTGGGCCGTTCATTCCGTTCACCTTAAGGTATGGGGTTGTGAAGCTCACGCCAACGCGATACTGGATGCGCTTCCAGTATTTCTTCTCTAAGGGATTGGGGGTCCACTGCGCACCCACGGCTATCATGGTCATGTTCTTGTAGCCGCTCTCCATAGCCATTACTTCGGGCAAGCTGCATTTCGACCACAGTTCATGGCGGACGTCTGCTGCCACATGGAGCGTGTTCTTATGCTGCCAAGCGGCACCAATGCCGAAGGTGTAAGGAAGGGAGAAGGGCGAAGAAATCGTATCTATCTTGGTGCCCGTGCTCACCTCAGCATCCTGTGGAAGATTGTGTCCCAGACCGAATGTGGCACCTATGTTGAGCCAGTCTTGCTTCGAGAGGCGGACAGGATACTGTGCGCCGAAGTCTAGCTTGTAGGTCAGCAGGGAAGCTTGATAGAGCTTGGCGGTGTAGGTATAGGCATCGGTATAGACGCCGCCTTCTGCATAAGCCGGTATGACGGAATGGTTGTAGTCTCCCCAAAGGACGCTGACATTGGCGCCGACCGAAAGGTTGCGGTATGCTCTCCATCCCAAGCCAAGGTATGCCTGAGTGAGGCCGCCGCTGCCGATGTAGGACTCCTGATGGGTATTGGTCATGGAGCTTTGGGCGTTGCTGCCGATGGTCTCCTTGGATGTGAAGTACTCGTAACCGATGTCGGTATAAGGCATGAAGCCGACGGCAAGACCGAGCCTCTTGGCCAGGTGCATACCGACATGGACGTAGTCGAGTCCGGCGCCGTTGATACCCACACCCTTTGCGCCCTGCTTCATCTTTCCGAAGTATGCGTTCATGCCGACGTCGAAGATCAGGCTCAAGGAGTCGATGGCGGAATAGGAGGCAGGGTTTGCCGTATTGACGACGTTGCCGATGCGCACGCCGATGGCTGCTCCGCCCATTGACTTGCTGAAACCATGCGACTGGTCGTGCAGCAAGCCTAGTCCGAAGCGGGAGTAGCTGGAGTTTGTGCCTGCCGTCTGTGCAAAGGCAGCCCCCCCGACCCCCTTTAGGGGGAGAAAGATGCTTGTGGCAATAAGCAATATAAGTTTTATTGTGAGTTTCTTCATCTCGAATTTATTATTTTATCATTTGGTTCACCCTTAAGGGGACTTGGGAGTCTTGTCTCTCCCCCTAAAGGGGGTCGGGAGGTCTGTTGTAATCCAATATCTTGTTCAGTCCTCTGGGGACAATGTACTTGTCTGTGAATATCAGGTTTATGATGTTTGTGTCGAAGTTGATGCGGTTGCCGCCAGTCAGGAAGACCTCCAGATGCGGGAACTTCGCCATCATGGACTTGATGTAGCCCTCTATCTCGTACTTCATGCCGCGCAGTACGCCGCTGCGGATGGCCGTCTCCGTATCGTAACCCATGCCTGGCACTTCGCCCTCAGCCTCCACCAGGGGCAGGCGTGCCGTGAATTCGTGGAGAGCCCTCAGACGCATCTGCATTCCCGGGGCGATGTTGCCGCCCCAGTAGTTGCCGCGAGCGTCGATGACCTCATAGGTGATGCAAGTGCCCGCATCGATAATGAGCAGGTCCTTCCCCGGCCTGAGCGAGCTGGCTCCGATGACGGCTGCCAAACGGTCGCTGCCGAGCGTCTCGGGCGAGCGGTAGCGGTTCGTAATGGGCACAGGGGTGTCCGGCGAAAAACGAAGCAGAGGAAACGACAAGCGAGCAAGTGCCTCTTCTTCCTTTGGAGTGAGGTTTCGCACCGTACCTACAATGCCTCTTCGGAAGTCGTGTTTCCTGACAAAAGCATCCAGGCAAGAGAGGTCGCCTCCTTCCGCCCGCATCTCGTCGGCAGGCTCATCTCCGCGGAAAGCAACCATCTTGGTGACGGTGTTACCTATATCTATTATTAATTTCACGGGTGCAAAGGTACAAAATAAAGTTGAAAGATGAAAGTGGAGGGTTGAAAGTTCTTATGTTTTTAGAAAAAATTAGCTTAGGCGAAGGTTGTTACAGTCTATTTGATGTCTGGCAGCAGCAAAACTCCAATCGGACAACAGAGGAAGTTCCAACGCAGCAAGCCACGTTGGGCGACGCAGCAAACGGCGTTTTTAGGCACCCCTAAGGCTGAAATAAGACGCTTTTTAGACAATAACGGAAAAAAACTCTAATCCCTAATCTCTAATCTCTAATCTTTTTCGTATCTTTGCGCCCGTGTTTAAGAAACTGCTCATATTTTTGTGCCTTATTCATTGTTCATTGTTCAACGGTCAATGGTCAATGGTCAATGGTCAATGGTCAACGGCATTTGCTCAGGACAGCATCCGTGTGACGCTCATTACCTGCTCGCCAGGACCAGAGGTTTATGAGCTGTACGGACATACTGCCATCCGCTGCCAATGGACTCCCTCAAGTTCTCCCACCAACGAAGGAGACGCAGGCCAGGAAACCTCCCCATCAAGTGGAGGACAGAGAGGGGCTCACGACCTCGTCTTCAACTACGGCGTTTTCGATATGTCGAAGCCCTACTTCGTCTGGCACTTCATCCTGGGGCAGACCGACTACATGGTGCAACCTGTACCCTGGAACCTCTTCATCGGGGAATACGAGAGGCGAGGCTCGAGCATCATCGGACAGGAACTGAACCTGACACCTGCAGAAGCACACCGGCTGACAGCCCGGCTCATGGAGAACTGCCTGCCTGAGAACCGCAACTACCGATACAACTTCCTCTTCAAGAACTGCACGACGATGGTGCGCGACATGATTGAGGAAGCCATCAACGGACGCATTCAATACCCCGACACGCTTCCGCACGAGACATTCCGCGAGGTTCTCCACCACTACACGGCAGACCACCCGTGGGCACAGGAAGGCAACGACCTCCTGCTGGGTGCGGGAGTGGACACCATCCTGTCCGCACGTGCCGCCATGTTCGTGCCGGAGAACCTGATGCAAGCCTTCGACGGAGCCTTCATCTGCACCCCACGGGGCGACATGAGGCCACTGGTGAAGAGCAAGGAAATAATAGTGAAGAGTGAAGAGTTAAGAGTTAAGAATCACAGCAACCAATCAGCAGACGAGAGTTTCTTGAATTTTTCACTTCTCACTATTATCTTTTCATTTGCTTGCCTCTGCCTCCTCATCCTGCTGCTCGAAGTATGGACGAAGCGCATCTTCTGGCTTTGGGACGTTCTGCTCCTGCTCGTGCAAGGTGCGGCAGGCCTGCTGCTCACCTTCATGTGCCTCTTCTCGCAGCACCCAGCCGTCGATTCCAATTGGCAGATATGGGTCCTCAACCCCATTGCCCTGATTGGCATTTCCTTTGTCATAAAATCTGCCATCCGGCGGGAGCCAACATACTGGTACAGCTTCTATTTTGTCGTTTTGGCATTATTCTTGTTATTTTCTCCTTGGATTCCGCAGGTATTTGCGAAAATAACCGTACCTTTGGCGCTGTGTTTGCTCACAAGGCCAGTAAGCTACTACCTTACAAAGGATAAAAGGTTAAAAAGTAAAAAAGTAAAAGGGTTAAAAACTAAAAGGGTTAAAGTTAAATGAGCCAACGCTTCCTATATTCTCTCCTTGTTCTTGCCCAATGGTCAATGGTCAATGGCCAATGGGCGATGGCTCAGGAAGCCCCGCAAGTGCCGTCGCTGGTGGTGAACATCATCATCGACCAACTGCGCAGCGACTACATGGACGCCTTCACACCGCTTTACGGACAAGGAGGCTTCCAGCGACTCAAGGAACAGGGACGCTTCTATTCGCAGGCAGAATACCCGTTCAGCTCACCGGACCCTGCATCGGCAACAGCCTGTCTGATGACCGGCACAAGCCCCTACGTCAACGGCATAGTCGGCAACCACTGGCTCGACCGCCAGACGCTGAGACCCGTCTTCTGCGTCGATGACGACATCTACCCGGGTATCCACACCACAGAAAAGTCCTCGCCCAAGCACCTGGCAGTCTCCACCATCGGCGACGAACTGAAGATATCCTCCGAAGGGAAAGGCCTCGTTTATTCCATTGCACCAACTCGCGAGACTGCCATCATCGCTGCCGGACATGCAGGTAACGAAGCTTTCTGGCTCGACGACTGGTCTGGCAAGTGGGCGACAACCTGCTACTATGACAACTATCCCGACTGGGCTACGGAATACGACGTCCGTTCCCCTCTCGAAAGCCGCATAGACAACATCCTCTGGAAGCCACTCAACGATGACGTGGCAAACTTCCAGTACTTCGTCTCCACAGGGAAGAACCAGGTCAAAGCCTTCAGCCACAAATTCAACAGCAACCGCAAGTACCGCGAGTTCAAGGCCACAGCCTGCGTCAACGACGAAGTGAACCGCTTCGCAATGCTGACCATCGAGAAGGCAGGACTCGGCACAGATGCCGTCACCGACATGCTGACCCTGACCTACTACGCCGGTGCCTACGACCACCAGTCCGCCATGAAGTACGGAATGGAGATGCTGGATACCTACGCCCGCCTGGACCGCCAACTCGAAGAAATCTTCAACTTCGTGGATGAGAAGATCGGCATGGACAAGGCTCTGTTCATCGTTACCAGCACTGGCTACTTCGACTCCGAAGAGATGATGGACCTCAGCAAGTACCGCATCCCTACAGGCGTCTTCTCCATTACCAAGGCACAGGCACTGCTCAACATGTACCTCATCGCCGTGTATGGCCCTGGCAACTATGTGGAGACTGCCATCGACAACCAACTGTATCTCAACCTCAAGCTCATCGAGAACCGTAGCCTCAACCTGGCAGAGGTGCTCGACCGATGCAGCGCCTTTCTCATCCAACTGAGCGGCGTGAAAGATGTCTATACCAGCCAACGACTCGCCCTCGGTGCGTGGACGCCAGGCATCAGCAAACTGCGCAACGCATACAACCCGAAGTGCTCGGGCGACATACTCATACAGGTATCACCAGGATGGCTCCTCAAAAACGAGGAGACAATCGAGCAGTCGCTCAGCCGAGAGTCCTATCTGAGCTTCCCACTCTTCTTCCTGGGTGCTGGCATCGTGCCTGAGAAGGTACACATACCTGTCACCATCGACCGCGTGGCACCCACTATCGCTCAGACGCTGCGCATCCGAGCCCCCAACGCATGTCCGCAGGCTCCGCTTAACTATTAAGATGCCTCACCCCCTTACCCCTCTCCGAGGAAAGGTGAGAACCATAGGGAGAACACTATAGAAACACAAAAATGAGAAAAACAAACAGACAAAACAATAACCGCATCCCTTCGCTCCCCCTAAGGAGGGGTTGAGGGAGGCCTTATACACATTATATATATATTATATGGATATATCCAAGTTTCTGGTAAAGATCTTCGGCGACAAGAAAAGCCGTGACCTGAAAGCATACAAGCCCATGGTAGAAGAAGTGCTGAAGGTCTATCCTGAGATTCAGGCACTCTCTAATGACGAACTCCGTGCCCGCTCCAAAGCCATCAGACAGCGCATACAGGACACCGTCACCGAATTGCGTCAGCAGATACAAACGCTGAAAGACAAGATTCCCAGTACCGACATTCAGGACCGTGCGCCCATCTTCGCACAAATAGACAAGCTGGAGAAGGACGTCCTTGAGACCTTCGAGAAGGCTCTCGACAAGGAACGCGCTGAGGTGTTCGCCATCGTCAAGAGCACAGCAGAACGCTTTGCAAAGAACGAGACTGTGGAGGTCACTGCCAACGACTTCGACCGCGACCTCGCTGCTTCGCATGACTTCGTCGATATCGAAGGCGACAAGGCCATCTACCACAACCATTGGGTGGCAGGTGGCAACGACCTGAAGTGGGATATGGTGCACTTCGACGTACAGCTCTTCGGCGGTACCGTGTTGCATCAAGGTAAGATAGCCGAGATGTTCACGGGTGAAGGTAAGACACTTACTGCCACGCTTCCCGTCTTCCTCAACGCCCTGACAGGCAACGGTGTACACGTCGTCACAGTCAACGACTATCTGGCAAAGCGTGACTCCGAATGGATGGGCCCCATCTACATGTTCCACGGACTGAGCGTCGATTGCATCGACAAGCATCAGCCCAACAGCGAGGCGCGACGCAAGGCATATCTCGCCGACATCACCTTCGGAACGAACAACGAGTTCGGCTTCGACTACCTGCGCGACAACATGGCGCAGCGCCCCGAAGACCTCGTACAGCGCTCCCATAACTATGCCATCGTCGATGAGGTCGATTCAGTCCTTATCGATGATGCCCGCACGCCGCTCATCATCTCTGGCCCAGTGCCAAAGGGCGACGACCAGCAGTTCGAACAGTATCAGCCATTGGTGGAACGCCTCGTCGGTGTGCAAAGGCAACTGGCCACGCAGTATCTGGCTGATGCAAAGAAGCTGATTACCGAAGGCACAGAAGGTGCCGACAAGCAGAAGACTGCAGACGGCTTCCTCGCCCTCTTCCGCAGCCACAAGGCTCTGCCAAAGAACAAGCCGCTCATCAAGTTCCTCTCCGAACCTGGCATCAAGGCAGGTATGCTCTCCACAGAAGAAATCTACATGGAGAACAACAACCGCCGTATGCCCGAGGCAACCAATCCGCTTTACTTCGTGGTTGACGAGAAGCTGAACAGCGTAGAGCTGACCGACAAGGGCAACGAATGGCTGGCTTCACAAGTCAACGACCCCGAGTTGTTCATCCTGCCCGACATCGCCACCACACTGTCGCAAATCGACTCTTCCGGCAAGACTGACGAAGAGAAGATTGAGGAGAAAGACCGCATCTTCAACGACTATGCCACGAAGAGCGAGCGCGTCCACACCATACAGCAACTGCTGAAGGCTTACACCATGTTCAACCTCAACGACGAATATGTCATCCAGGATGGCGAAGTCAAGATTGTGGATGAGCAGACGGGCCGCATCATGGAAGGCCGTCGATGGAGCGACGGATTGCATCAGGCTGTCGAAGCCAAGGAGCACGTCCAAGTGCAGGCTGCCACACAGACCTATGCCACCATCACCCTGCAGAACTACTTCCGCATGTACCACAAGCTGGCAGGCATGACAGGTACTGCTGTCACAGAAGCAGGCGAGTTCTGGGACATCTACAAGCTCGACGTCGTGGAAGTACCGACGAACCGTCCTGTTGTCCGTACAGACATGAACGACCGCGTCTATCGCACACAGCGAGAGAAGTACAAGGCCGTCATCGAGGAAGTCGAGCTGATGCGCACCAGTGGTCGCCCCGTACTGGTCGGCACCACGAGCGTCGAGATTTCCGAGATGCTCTCCAAGATGCTCCAGATGCGCAAGATACCTCACCAGGTATTGAATGCCAAGCTCCACCAGAAGGAGGCCGACATCGTAGCATTAGCAGGACAGAGTGCGATGGGCACTGTCTATGTAGCTACCGACGGGCGAGCCTTCAACGAGAAGAGTGCCGCCGTTAGCTATCAGACGCGCATAGAGGCAGAAACGGCCAAGAAGGAAAAGCGCGAGCCACGCGATGCCGCCGAACTCATAAAGACCGACGAGCGCTTGCTCGGCACTGTGACCATCGCTACCAACATGGCAGGCCGTGGTACGGACATCAAGCTCTCGCCCGACGTGAAGGCAGCAGGCGGACTTGCCATCATCGGCACAGAGCGCCACGAAAGCCGCCGCGTGGACCGTCAGCTTCGCGGACGTTCCGGTCGTCAGGGCGACCCAGGCAGCAGCGTCTTCTTCGTCAGCATCGAGGACAAGCTGATGCGACTCTTCGCCAGCGAACGCATCGCCAAGGTAATGGACAGCCTTGGCTTCAAGGACGGCGAGATGATCGAGCACAGCATGATTACCCGCAGCATCGAGAACGCGCAGAAGAAGGTGGAGGAGAACCACTTCGGCGTGCGTAAGAACTTGCTGGAATACGATGACGTGATGAACAAGCAGCGTACGGTCATCTACGAGAAGCGCCGCCACGCCCTTATCGGCGAGCGACTCGGCATGGACATCAGCAACATGATTTGGGACCGCGTCTGCAACATACTCGAGAACAACAACTATGAAGGTTGCCGTATGCGCTTCCTCGAAATCATGGCTATGGAGGTGCCCTTCACAGCCGAACAGTTCGAGACGATGAAGCTCGACGACGTGGCTGAACTGGCCTACCAGAAGGTTCTGGAACGCTTCCAGCAGAAGACGGATATTATGATGCACAATGCCCACAAGGTCGTGACCCACATCTACGAGAGTCCGCAAGGCACGATGTACGAGAACCTCATGGTGCCCGTCATCGCAGGCAACCGTCAGTACAACATCCCCGCCAATCTCAAGGAGGCTTACGAGAGCCAGTCGCGTTCAGTCGTGACCGCTTTCCACAAAGCTATCATCCTGCACATCATCGATGATGCCTGGAAGGAGAACCTCCGCCTGCTCGACGAGCTGAAGCACAGCGTACACAACGCCAGCTACGAACAGAAAGACCCACTGCTCATCTTCAAGCTGGAGAGCGCAAAGCTCTTCGACGACATGATAAACCAAATCAACGACCGCACGGTAGGCATCATCATGCGAGCCATGATACCAGAGCTGCAGATTCAGGAGGCCCCGCAGCAGCAGGAAGCACCAAGCCGCGAACGTCCCCGCCTGCAGGAGTCGCGTGGCGAGCTGACCGATGCCGGAATGCAACAGGCTGCAGCACGCGACACACGAGACCGTCAGCCCGTGCAGCCCATTCGTCGCGAGAACTTGCCTGGCCGCAACGACCCATGTCCATGTGGCAGCGGCAAGAAGTTCAAGCAGTGTCACGGAAAGAACCTTTAACCTGATATAAGTAGTTAGTGGTTAGAGGTTAGTGGCTAGAGAATACCATTGCCCCTAATTAACAACTGAGACATTTCTCTAACCTCTAACCCCTAACCTCTAACCCCTAACCTCTCATAATAGCCTTATGGAAGCAAGCAAACAGACCATCCAGCAGATTGAGCGCACATTGCACAAAGTCATTGCGAAATTCCCGCCAGAGGCAGAGCCCGTTATGACGGACATTCACCTCCTGGTCAGCAACTACACGGGCGAGATACGCACCTACAACGATGATGACGAGGAATTGGACCGCTGCGTCGTAGAGGAATGGATAAAGAGTCCCGATGAGAATTTCTATGAGGACATCGTACCCATCCTGCGCAGTTGCATCGAGAACCTGCGTCCAAGCATCGGGAAGATGAGCATCATGCAGCCTTTCAGCTTCGTCCTGATTGACGAGGACCACGAGACGCTGCAGGATTTGGTCATCATCGACAGCGAGGAGACAGTCATGCTGGACAGCACACTGCTCGACGGGTTGGAGGAAGACCTTGACGCCTTCCTCAAGCAGCTCTTAGAGGAATAATAGTTCATAGTCCATAGTTCATAGTCCATAGTTTAGAGTTTAAAGTTGACGGATGAAACTCTCATTTTTCACTTTTCACTCTTCACTTTTCACTTAAATATGGAATTTTCTTCATGTAAATGTCTTTTATATGAAAAAAATTGCGTACCTTTGTGCGCTTTTTAAGCTAATAACATAAACAAAACATATAAAAACAATGGCAACATTACAGAAAATCCGCAACAGAGGCAGGATTCTCATTGCAACAGTGGGTCTCGCTCTGTTTGCCTTCATCGCCGAAGAGTTCGTGCGCTCTCTCACTTACACACAGACCGAGAGCCGCCAGCGCGTCGGCAAAATCTACGGAGAAAAGATTAACGTACAGGACTTCAACGCACAGGTGGAGGAATACACCGATGTCGTGAAATTCTCACAGGGTGTCAACACTCTGACCGACGACCAGCTCTCCATGATTCGCGACCAGGTTTGGCAGTCTCTCGTCAACGAAAAGCTCATGCAGCACGAATGCGAGAAGCTCGGCATCACCGTCACAGACGCTGAGATGCAGGACATCATCAACACAGGCCGCAGCCCCATGCTCGCACAGACTCCTTTCCGCACACAGCAGGGCACCTTCGACGTCAACGCACTCAAGCAGTTCCTGAACCAGTACAACGAGGTCATGGGCAACGCTGAGATAAGCAGCGAAATCAAGGAGCAGTACCAGCAGATGAACAACTACTGGAAGTTCGTCGAGAAGTCCATCCGCCAGCAGACACTGAACCAGAAGTACCAGGCCCTGCTCAACGGCCTGATGGTCAGCAACCCCGTCAGCGCTCAGGCTAACTTCGACGGTCGCACCAACGAGTCCGACATCTTCTTGGCAGCACTCCCCTTCAGCAGCGTCAAGGACGACGACGTCAAGGTTGAGGACAGCGAAATCAAGGCCAAGTACGAAGAGATGAAAGAGATGTTCCGCACAGAGCAAGAGACACGCGACATCAAGTACATCGACATCAACGTAACAGCCAGCGACGCAGACAAGGCCAACCTCCAGAAGGAAATGGAAGGCTATGCACAGGCCCTGGCCGAAGGTGCAGACCCCGCCAAGACAGTACGCGAGGCTGCAAGCACGGTACCCTACAGCGTACTGCCCGTCAGCGCAAAGGCACTTCCCCACGACATCGCAGAGCAGCTCGACTCTCTGAGCGTCGGCGGACAGGTTGGTCCCTTCGTACATGACCACGACAACACCATCAACATCGTACGCCTCATCGGTAAGGTCAGCTTGCCCGACTCTGTCGAGATTCGCCAGATTGCTGCTCCCGGCAACGACATGGCTTCCATCGAGAAGACCGCCGACAGCATCATGAACGCCCTCGCAGCAGGTGCCAACTTCGACACCATCGCCAAGAAGTACGACCAGCCCGCTACCAAGACCTGGATTACCAGCAACCAGTATGAGGGCCAGGCCATCGACGAGAACAACCGCAAGTTCATCAACACCATCACCACCGCAGCCGTAGGCAGCAACAACAAGATTGTGCTCGACGGTCAGGGCGTCATCATCACTCAGGTCACAGACCGTCGCAACATCATCACCAAGTACGACGTCGCTGTCATCAAGCGCACCATGGACTTCAGCAAGGAGACCTACGGAAAAGCCTACAACAACTTCAGCAGCTTCCTGGCTGGCAACAGCAAGGTAGAAGACATCGAAGCCAATGCAGCTCAGGCTGGCTATAACGTGCAGACACGCAACAGCGTGAGCAACACGGAACACACCATTGCCAATGTACGCAGCACACGCGACGCCATGCGCTGGCTCTTCAACGAGGACACCAAGGTAGGCGACATATCTCCCCTCTATGAGTGCGGCGAGAACGACCACCTGCTGGTCATCATGCTCACAGGCATCCACAAGAAAGGCTATCTGTCATGGGATGACGAACAAATCCGCTCCTTCCTCACCAGCGAAGTGATGAAGGATAAGAAGGCAGCACTCCTGGCTGAGAAGATGAACGCAGCCAAGAGCGTAGCCGACGTAGCCAAGATAGAAGGCGCAGTCACCGACACCATCAAGCACGTCACCTTCGCCAGCAACGCCTTCATCTCGAAGGTCGGCTCCAGCGAACCCGCACTGAGCGGCTCCGTCAGCAAGGCTAAGAAGGGCGACTTCAAGTCCGGCATCAAGGGCAAGGCTGCTGTCTATGCCTATCAGGTGCTCGACCAGAAGAAGAACGACGTCAAGTTCGACAAGGCTCAGGAAGAGCAGAAGCTGCAGCAAACCATTGCCCGCAACCTCGGCAACTTCACAAGCGAGCTCGCTCAGAAAGCAAACATCACAGACAACCGCTACATCTTCTTCTAAACAAGCGTAGCGTCAGATAAAACAGGAGGCAGCACCGATGAGTGTTGCCTCCTTTTTTTTAATATTGCTGTCCGGGGAAAAGCACCAAAGGTGCGAAAGAACACAGACGGGGGTGGACTCCGCCTGCGCCTGACCGAAGGGAAGAACCCCCGGGGCATGATAGCCTGACAATAATAAGCCCCGAAGGGGCGACAGAATATGTAACTTGTATAATAACAACTTGCTTATGTCTCTGTCGCCCCTTCGGGGCTTTCTCTGTTGTTGCAATATTACCGGGG
>OMSJ01000116.1 GCA_900313705.1 uncultured Prevotellaceae bacterium | reverse complement strand
TTGGTCTTCACGGCTGGCCCCAAGATGAAGTGGATCAAGTCGTCCGGAGAGACAGTCTATGACTTGACTTACTCCGAGGCAGGCGGTCGGGAAGGAGAGACCTTTGTCGGTATCAAGGAAGGCACTACAACCAAGCTGAATTACCAGATTGTGGCCATCGAGGGAGACATGCTTCTGCTCAAGCAAGGAACGACCCGCTTCTATTTCTACAAGTCGAAGGACGCAGCATCGCTGTCCGAATTTGTGGCTTATCCCACACGTTCCACCATCTACACCGATGCCGACAAGCTGTGGGCTGCCAGCATCAAGGGTGGCTCGTCGGCATCCCAGATTACGCCTATGGGCAGGCACTTCGAGAACTTCAGGACAGCCACAGACGAGGACAAGGCTTGGCTGGCCAATCCCAACAACCAGCCCGACCTGACGTATCTCGAGCTGAGCGGGTCGTGGGTAGCGCAAACCGTCACCCTCTATCCCTTCAGTTCTCCCAAGCCTGCCGACGTCAACCAGCACGGCATCGGCGACTGCTGCATGTGCGCTGTTTTTGCTTCCTTTGCCTATATCTATCCCGAATGGATAAAGTCTATCATACATAAGAACGGCAACAACTACACCGTGAATATGTTCGACCCCAAGGGCAACCCCATTGATGTCGTCGTCGATAACAAGTTCCTGGATTATCAGGTGACCGGTAAGAACGGCAAGTTCTGCTGGTCGTCCGTCATGGAGAAGGCTCTGATGAAGTGGGAGTCATGCTTCAAGTGCAACAAGATTGGCGGCATCGGCACCGAACATGCAGCGCCTCCCTTCACGGGCAACGGCAACAGCTACAGCTTCAGCCCCGACAAGCTCTTCAACTCTGAGTTCGACCTCGTCGTGGACTATGCATTGAGCCACGGCATGATCAGCGTGGGCGGCTTCAATGTCGGCGGTCTTATGTGCGGCGAACTGGAGACCATTACAGGTCATGCCTTCACCGTAATGTATCCCGACGAAGGTGCCGACTACAAGTTCGTCATGCGCAATCCTTGGGGCAACGGCGGTTCTATCGACGGCAAACTCAAGATACCTGCAAAGCGTGAAATCCTGAAGACCATCGACTTCCGTCTCGTCTTCCCCGGCGCACAGATGGCCGAGTACAAGGTGGAGAATCTGGGCGGCTATACCGTGCCTAAGTTCAAGCCCATGGCTATCGACATGAACCCCTCAGAGGAAATGCTGCGCATGTACAACGTGAAGGACTACAAGCCATTCCCGCTTCCTGAAGATACCGAAGAGGAAATGTCCGAATAAGCAGAACAGTTAAATAGCAAGCCCCCTGCCTGTTGTCAACTAAGACAATAGGCAGGGGGCTTTTTTTGTTCCTGGGGTAACACAAGTACACGTGCCTATGTCGACAAGTACACGTGCCTATGTCGAGAAGTCCACGTACTTATGTCAATAAGTACACGTACTTATGACGACAAGTACACGTACTTATGGCGATAAGTACACGTACTTATAAGCGTCTCTTCGTTAACAGTCTGATTGTGGTGCCCCAGGCGTGTTCGTTTTATCCGTGGTTTGCTGCAGCTCCGTCGCCTTTCGCGTAGGGACAAAAAAAAGAAGCGTCCTCACGGATTGCTTCTCCAAAAACTAAAACTAACAACTATTATTAACCTTCAAACAAATCTTTTTTACCTAAACACTAAAACTAACTTATATCTTGCTTGTTAAACAGCTTTGCTTTTGTTTGCGATGCAAAGGTACGACAATATGTGTAATGTGAAAAGAGAAACGGCAGTAATTGTTGCAAAATGGCAGTTTTGTTGACATATATCAAGGATATGGTACTATCTTCACTCTATTACGTACTATATTTGCTCTTTTGGTAGATAGAGTGTAGGTCTCCTTGTCTCGGAAGGAAAATGAGTATTGCAGCCGTTGGGTATTCACCAGCAGCTAAACGATCTGTCTTGCAAAGGGGGGATGATTACTCTTCCTCGATGTCGAAGCCGACGAGTTCTTCACCGTCGGAGCTGCCTTCGTCCTCGTCGATGACACTCTTGCAGGGGTCGAAGTAGCTGGGTATGTCGAAGTTCTCCGACTGGCTGTAGCCAAGGCTGGAGTCAGCATAGACTTTCTGAAGGAAGTAGGCAGCGATGGGTAGTGCAGAGTTGGCACCCTGTCCGATGGCCATGCTTGCGAAGTGGACGTCGCGCTCGTCACCGCCCACCCAAGCGCCGAAGACGAGTCGGGGCGTGTAGCCAACGAACCAGCCGTCGCTGTTGT
Source organism: uncultured Prevotellaceae bacterium (assembly GCA_900313705.1). Classification (GTDB taxonomy): domain Bacteria; phylum Bacteroidota; class Bacteroidia; order Bacteroidales; family Bacteroidaceae; genus Physcousia. The sequence continues at coordinate 3,959 of OMSJ01000116.1, read as the reverse complement.
CGTTGGTCGTACCTGTCTTGCCGCCCATGGGAGCTGTTATCTTGTATCGGCCCCTCATGCGGCTGCCTGTGCCGCCGTCGATGACGCCTCGCATCATCACTATCATCTTGTATGCTGCTTCCTCAGAGATGACCTCTTTGACTCTCGACTGGAACTGTGCCAGCACGTTGCCTTCGCTGTCTTCGATGCGTGTGACGAAGAGCGGGTTGCGGCGCACGCCTTTCTGTGGGAAGGCTGTGTATGCGCCCACCATCTCGGCTACAGATATGTCGCAGGGGCCGAGGCAAAGGGCAAGCGAGGGCACGATGTCCTGGTTCATGATGCCGAAGTCGTGCAGGAGCTTGACAAACAGTTCAGGGCTGAGCTGGCTGAGTAGCCAAGCAGAAATCCAGTTGTTACTCATGGCCAGACCCCACTTGAGGGTCACCATCTCGCCGTAGCGAGCCCGGCTGCCGTTGCGCGGAGTCCATAGCTGATTGCCTGCCACTGTGTAGGTCTGCTGCACGTTGGGTGCTTCGTCGCATGGTGTCCATCCGTTCTCCATAGCCAGCGAGTAGAGGTAGGGCTTGATGGTAGAGCCGACCTGCCGCTTGCCTTGCGTACACATGTCATATTGGAAGTGGCTGTAATCGACGCCGCCGATGTATGCCTTTACGTATCCCGTCTCTGAGTCCATGCACATGAAGCCGGTGCGGAGGAAGGACTTGTAGTAGCGTATGCTGTCCAGGGGAGACATGATGGTGTCCTTGTCGCCTTTGAGCGAATAGACGGTCATCTCAATGGGCTTTGCAAAGGCTTCGTCTATCTGCGCATCCGTATATCCGGCCTTCTTCATCTCTATGTATCGTGCACTCTGTCGCTTGGCTCGTGCCAAGTCCCCTCTGGCTTTCTCTGCAGAGATGGCCGAGGCATAGGGAGCATTCTTGTTGGTGCGCTGCTCCTTGTCGAAGATTGGTTGCAGCTCACCTGTGACGTGCTTGGCAACAGCCTGTTCAGCGTATTCCTGCATACGGCTGTCGATGGTGGTATAGACTTTGAGCCCGTCCGTGTAGATGTTGTAGGGCTGCCCGTTGCGGTTCATGTTCTTGTTGCACCAGCCATAGAGGGGGTCTTGTTCCCAAGCCAGCGAGTCCTCGTAGAACTTCTGCTTCTGCCACGAAGGGTAGTCGGAGCGGGTAGGCTTCTTGGCCATGAGCATGAGCCTCAGATGGTCGCGCAGATAAGTGGCGTGTCCTTCCTTGTGGCTGACCCGATGGAAGTTGAGGCCAAGGGGACGCTCCCTGAGCTCTTCACGCTGCTCCTTTGTCAGGAAGCCAGCCTTCTCCATCTGCATGAGCACGATGTTGCGGCGCTCGATGCAGCGTTCCGGATGACGCACCGGGTTGAAGTAGCTGGGGTTCTTGCACATGCCAACGAGCAGAGCGCACTGGCAGGTGTCGAGAGCCATAGGGTCTTTGCTGAAGTAGGTCTGGGCTGCCGTCTTGATGCCGACGGCATTGTGGAGGAAGTCAAAGTAGTTGAAGTACATGCCGATGATTTCCTCTTTCGTATAGAAGCGTTCCAACTTGAGCGCAATCACCCATTCGATAGGCTTTTGCAGGAGACGTTCCTGCGTCGTGGCGGCTTTCTCTGAGTAGAGCTGCTTGGCAAGCTGCTGCGTGATGGTGCTGCCGCCGCCTGCGCTCTTCTGTTGCAGGACACCGCGCTTGACGATGGCTCGCATGAGGGCAAGGAAGTCGATGCCGTTGTGGTCGTAGAAGCGCACGTCCTCAGTAGCGATGAGTGCCTGAACGAGGGCTGGCGGCAGTTCGCCATAGTCGGCAAAGACGCGGTTGGCACTACTGTAGCTCCAAGTGCCCAGTTGCTTGCCGTCGGCAGAGAAGACCTGTGTGGCGAACTTGTTGACGGGGTTCTGCAGTTGCTGGATGTTGGGCATGTAGCCTATGGCACCAGTGAAGATGCCGTAGAAGATGACACCGATAGCGATGACGCCCAGTATGTAGCACATCCACAGAAAGGCGAAAAGCTTCTTTCTCATGCGTAATATAGTTTTAAGACTACAAAGGTACGACTTTTAGTGAAAAGAGAAAAGTGAAAAGAGAAAAATCTGCTTTCCTCTTAATAATTCTTTATTCTTCACTCTTATTTTTTACGTTTCACTTTTCTCTTTCCTCTTTTATTTGTACCTTTGCACAGAAAAACGAAAAGCAATGGAAAATAGAAGTCTTGTAACTATAGCCAACCATTCGCGAGAGAAGATAGAGTACCTCATCCGCATGGCGCAGGAGTTTGAGAAGCACCCCAACCGTCGCCTGCTCGAGGGAAGAATAGTTGCCACCTTGTTCTTTGAGCCAAGCACGCGTACTCGTCTCAGCTTCGAGACGGCAGCCAATCGTCTTGGTGCGAAGGTCATCGGCTTTGCAGACCCTAAGGTGACGAGCGGCACGAAGGGTGAGACGCTCAAGGACACGATAATGATGGTATCGAACTATGCCGACATCATCGTCATGCGTCATTATCTGGAAGGTGCAGCCCAGTATGCCAGCGAGGTGTCGCCTGTGCCCATCGTCAATGCGGGAGACGGTGCCAATCAGCATCCCAGTCAGACGATGCTCGACCTCTACACCATCAACCAGACGCAAGGCACGCTGGAGAACCTGAACATCTACCTTGTGGGCGACCTCAAGTACGGCAGGACGGTTCACAGCCTCCTAACGGCCATGCGCCACTTCAATCCCACCTTCCATTTCATTGCGCCCGACGAATTGGCTATGCCCGAGCACTACAAGATGTACTGCCGCGAGAAGGGCATCAACTTTGTCGAGCATCAGGACTTCGATGCTGACACCATTGCCGGTGCGGACATATTATATATGACGCGCGTGCAAAGGGAGCGCTTCACCGACCTCGACGAGTACGAGCGCGTCAAGGACCGCTACCTGCTTAAGCGCGCGATGCTCTCTAAAGCAAAGCCCAACATGAAGATTCTGCACCCACTGCCTCGCGTCAATGAGATAGAGTACAGCATCGATGACACGCCTTACGCCTACTACTTCCAGCAGGCCCGCAATGGTCTCTATGCACGTCAGGCCATCCTTTGCGACACCCTCGGCATCACGCTCGAAGAGATTATCAACGATAAGACAATTATAAAATAAGAAATTAAGGAAATAAGAAAATAAGGGAGAGCGTGTGCCTTGTCTTATTATCTACATTTCACATTTTCCAAATATCAGAACATGAAACGACAGGAACTTCAGGTGGCTGCCCTTCGCAATGGTACAGTCATCGACCATATACCATCCGCCAAGCTCTTTGAAGTCATTGGCTTGCTTCATCTTCAGGAGATGCATTCTTCCGTCACTGTTGGCTATAACCTCAAGAGCAAGAAGATGGGCAACAAGAGTATCATCAAGGTTGCCGACAAGTTTTTCTCCGACGACGAGATTAACCAGCTCTCGGTCGTTACGCCCAACGTCACTCTCAGCATCATCCGCGACTATGAGGTGGTGGAGAAGAAGGAGGTCAAGATGCCCGAGGAACTCATCGGCATCGTCAAATGCGACAACCACAAGTGCATCACCAACAACGAGCCGATGCAGACGCGCTTCCATTTCCTCGGTAAAGAACGCGGCACGCTGCAATGCCACTACTGCAACAGGGAAATCAACCTTGCGGATGTGAAATTAGTATAGAAAGTCTGTGGTTAGAGGTCAGTGATTAGTGGTTAGAGAATAGCTCTGCCCCTGAAAACAAGCTTCCGATCCAATCCTCTAACCCCTAACCCCTAACCTCTAACCCCCAAAACTATTAAATATGCAAAAAGACACAACCATCTTCTCCCTCATTGAGAAAGAAGACAAGCGACAGCGCAGAGGCATGGAACTCATTGCCTCCGAGAACTATGTGAGTGACCAGGTCATGGCAGCCATGGGCTCGTGCCTGACCAACAAATATGC
>OMSJ01000034.1 GCA_900313705.1 uncultured Prevotellaceae bacterium | reverse complement strand
GCCAACGCCATCAAGCTTGACCCCACACTCGCCACACGTGCTGCCAACGACATCGAGTTCGTCAAGTACGAAAGCACAGTCAAGAGCCTGCTGAAGTAATAAGAATAACAGGAGATAGAAGAAGGTAGAGGAAAATAGAAGAAGGTAGAGGAAGAAATGAAGATAGAAGAAGATACAACGGGACATGACATGTATTGTCCTTTATCTTCGCTGCTGAAAGCAGCATATCTTCTTCTGTCTTCTTCTACCTTCTTCCTTTTTTTGACCGGACACCCCAACGAGGTCAGACTCGAGGGAGAGTTCGAGCATCTGGAGCAAGGCGAGTTCCTCATCTACAGTACCGACGAGGAACTGGACCGTCTGGACACGCTTCACATTCAGGACGGATGCTTCTCCTACACCCTGCCTGCCCTGCAGACTGCCACCCTCCACATCCTCTATCCCAACCAGTCGGAGCTCGTCGTCTTTGCCAATCCGGGGGCAGACATCCTTGTCAAGGGCGACGCACAGAACCTCAGCGAGGTAGAGGTCTCAGGCTCTGAAGACAACGAACGCTACACGGAGTTCCGACAGGAGACCAACGGCAAGTCGGCAAAGGAAGCGAAGGGCATTGCCCGCAACTACATCCTCGAGCACCCGACGCTGGCCATGAGCCGCTACCTCTTCACCACCTATTTCCTCTGCGACACGGCTACCACTGCACCCGAAGCGACAGAACTCTACGACAGCCTCTGCCGCGCCTGCCCCGACGACCTCGCCCTCTCGAAGCTCTCCACACATGTCCGAGCCATCGACGTATTGAAGGTGGGCCAGCAGCTCCCCGACTTCACCCTCACCCTAAAAGCCGAACACGGCGGCAACGGCAAAGAGGAGCGAACCATACAGCGTGCCGACTACAAGGGAAAACGCCTGCTCATGTTCTTCTGGGCAAGCTGGAAAGGTGGAAGCCAGAGCGCACTCTACCGCTCCCGACGTATGCGCCGCGAACTGAAGAGCAAGGGTAAGGACATCGAGCTCTTCAGCTATTCCCTCGACATCGACGAGCATCGCCTCACCCGCATAGAGGAGAGGGACTCCATCGACTACCCAAGCTATTGCGACTTCCTCGGACCAGCCAGCCCCCTTGCACAGAAGTGGGGCATCAGGGAGTTGCCTTTCTTCATCCTCGTCAACACCGATGGCCGCATTGTAGCGACCGGCACCGACTGGATGCTTCACATCGACAAAGCCGCAAAAGAACTGTAGGGCTTGTACAAGATGCTGGGATGCCCAGCCAAAGCCTACGTAAAGTCAAGGAAGCCACCACTCCCTCCGCTTCTGTCCAGAAAAAGGAAACGGCAGAAAAAAAGGAAGGAGCCGAAGGCTTTCATCAAGCTTTCGGCTCCTTCGAAGGTCGGGATGACAAGACTCGAACTTGCGACCTCGCGCCCCCCAGACGTGTGCGCTACCAACTGCGCTACATCCCGTTCCTTACGTTTGTGGGTGCAAAGGTATGACTTTTTTTTGTTCCTTCCAAACTTTTTCGTAACTTTGTGCCAAAATTTGTTGATAAGTAAAAAGAGAAGATAGCAAAATGGCACAGCAATCATCGCTAAAGATAAGATCTGGACGTTTGCTGCGGGGGCGAATCATGTTGCCTGCAAGCAAGAGTATCTCGGGGCGTGCCCTGGTTATCAATGCCCTGAGCGGAAGCTCTTTGCTGCCCGATAATCTGTCCGACTCCGACGACACGCAGGCCATGCTCAACGCCTTGCGCGAGATGCCGGAAGTCATCGACATCGGGGCAGCAGGGACAGCGATGCGGTTCCTCACGGCCTACCTGAGCGTCACGCCAGGCACACATACCATAACGGGAACGGAGCGCATGAAGCATCGGCCCATCGGTATCCTTGTGGACGCTCTGCGAACATTGGGAGCCGACATTGCCTACGAAGGCGAAGAGGGCTTCCCGCCGCTGCGCATCGCGGGGCGCAACGACATCGAAGGCGGCGAACTGAGCGTCCCCGGCAATGTCAGTTCGCAGTACATCTCGGCCTTGCTGATGATTGCCCCCACGCTGAAGAAAGGTCTGCGCCTCACCCTGACAGGACAGATAGCAAGCCGCCCCTATCTCGATATGACGATGAGCATGATGCGCGACTTCGGCGCTGAGGTCGAGTGGATTGCAAAGGATGTCATCGAGGTTAAGCCAGGCTCCTACCGGCAACGGCCTTACCATATCGAGAGCGACTGGAGCGCCGCCAGCTACTGGTACGAGATGGTTGCCCTCTCGCCAGACGCTGGTGCCCAGGTGGAACTGGTCGGCCTCCACCACGACAGCATTCAGGGCGACAGCAAGGTCTGGCAACTGATGAGCGAGCTGGGCGTCGCCACAGAGTATTACGAAGAACCTGACGGGACGGAAATCATCAGGCTCCGCAAGACAGGCAACCTCGCCTGCCACTTCTGCCACGACTTCTCGCACCAGCCCGACCTGGCGCAGACTTTCGCCGTGACGTGTGCCATGCTCGACGTTCCCTTCCGCCTCGTCGGCCTACAAAGCCTGCGCATCAAGGAGACCGACCGCATCGCAGCACTCGTAGAGGAGCTGGGGAAGATAGTCTGCCTCGAGGGGAACGACAGCGAACTGCTGTGGGAAGGGTTCTACAACATCGACGACTTGGAGCTCCTGCCTTTTGAGGAGTTCACCTTCGACACTTACGACGACCATCGCATGGCCATGGCGTTGGCTCCCGTCTGCCTTCGCACAGGCGGGGAAATCGTGATAAACAACCCGGAGGTGGTGAGCAAATCATACCCCCACTACTGGGAAGACTTGGAGAAAGTAGGGTTTAGTATATGCAACGAACAGTAGATTTCGAGTGTTGCGGACTGCACGAGGTCTGCGAAAAGGAAAGCCTGCGCGCCCTGGAGGACGTGGAATACTACGAGGACGAGGAGCTCGACCGCTTCCGTGGCCGTACCACCTACAGCGACGAAGAGATAGAGGAGTTCCGCGAAGTGCTTTACACCATGCGCACCGACGAAGTGGCTGGCTGGTTGCATAGCCTCGAACTGCGACGGGTCAACCTTCCCGACGAGCTGAAAGACGAAGTTTTGCTCCTTGTCGGGGAACTGGCACAATAAAATGCCACGCGCGTGCGTTATATAATATAGTATGGTTCAAAGCAAGGAAAGAGATAAGCGGCAAAAGGCCGGAAGACGCGGCATGATGTGGTTCATCATCATGTTGCTCGCTCTCTTTGTCTCCTGCTCTACGAAGAAGAACACGCCGACGACACGCGCCTACCATGCCCTGACAGCCCACTACAACACGCTATACAACGGACAGGTGGCTTTCCTCGAAGGTACTGAGACTCAAAGCAAAGGCCACAAGGACAACTTCAACGAGATACTGCCCATGTACATCTGCACCAACAAGACGACCGCTGGCATGGGGAAAAGCAACTTCGAAACCGCCATCACCAAGTGCGAGAAGGCCATCAAAGTGCACAGCATCAAGAAGCGTCCCACCATAAAAGGCAACAAGAAGCGCACCGAGAAGGAGAAAGCCTTCCTTGCCCGCAAGGAGTTCAATCCCTACATCTACCACGCCTGGCTGATGATGGCCGACGCCCAGTTCCAGAAAGGCGAGTTCTTCGAAGCAGCCTCCACCTACAACTACATCCTGCGCCTCTATAGCACGCAGCCCGACATCACCTCCGTCGCCAAGGCTCGCCTGGCACGCTGCTACGTCGCTCTGGACTGGCCCTACGATGCCGAGGACTTGCTTAGCAAGATGAAGCGCGACAGCATCACACGCCAGGGGCAGAAGGAAGTGGACAACACGAAAGCGGGCTACTACGTCCTCACACATCAGTACAACGAAGCCATCCCACACCTGCAGAAAGCCATCAGCTCCACCCGAGGCAAGCTACCCAAGGCACGACTCAACTTCCTGCTCGCACAGCTCTACCACGAAACGGGGCGCGACACCTTGGCCTACAAGGCACTCTCTCGCGTCATACGTGCCAACCCGCCCTACGAAGTGGCCTTCAACGCCCGCATCATGCAGACAGAGGTTATGGACAAGAGCAAGTTCCGACAGATGATAGCTCGCCTCAAGCGCATGGCACGCAGCGACAAGAACAAGGACTACCTCGACAAGGTCTATTACGCCATGGGCAACATCTACCTCCGCGCCGAGGACACCACACACTGCATCTACGCCTGGGAGAAAGGCCTCAAGGAAAGCAAGAAGAGCGGTCCAGACAAGGCAACACTACTCCTACACCTCAGCCAGCTATACTGGCAACAGGAGAACTACATCGAGGCAGCACGCACCTACAAGCTCTGCGTCAGCGCACTCGACAAGGAGCACAGGGAATACGTCGAGACTGAACGACGCAGCAAGATACTCACCGAACTGGAACCCCACCTGAGCACCATCAAGCTGCAGGACAGCCTGCAAGTGCTCGCCGAAAGCCCAGAGGAAGTCTATCTGGCTGCCATCGACCGCGTCATAGCCGAGCTGCGGAAGAAAGAGAAAGAGGAAGCTAAGCTTGCCGCTGCCAACGGCACCCTGAACCCCAACGCCATGAACAACGGCGCTATGCCAGACAACAACGCGCAGGGAGGCAAACCAGCCATCGTCAAGGACCTCAGCTCATTCGGCAACCAGCAGCAAGGCGACTGGTACTTCTACAACCCCACCACCGTACAGAACGGCGTCAAGGAGTTCCAGCGGCGCTGGGGCATGAGGCGCAACGAAGACTTCTGGCGCATCAGCAACAAGCAGTCCCTCGTGAAGGACACCGAGGAGGGCGAAGACTTCAACTACGACGAGGCAGCAGCAGACAGCCTCTTCGGTGGCATGGCAGGCGAAGCAGCAGACAGCGTCGCATCCGCTGAGCAGGCCCTGAAAGACTCCCTCGCCAAAGACCCGCACGAACGCGAATACTACTTGCGGCAGATTCCTTTCACCGAAGAGCAGAAAGCAGAGTCCGACCGACTGATTGGCGATGCGCTCTACAACGCCGGCATCCTCGAACAGGAACAGCTCGAGAACTTCCCGCTGGCCGAGAAGACCATGATACGCTTCCTCAACGACTTCCCCGAACACGACGGAACAGACAACATCTTCTACCACCTCTTCCTCCTATACGGACGGCTCGAGGACCTGGAAGGCGCCGAGGAATTCAAGGGCTACCTGCTTCAGGACTTCCCCGAGGCCAAGCTCTCGGCCCTGATAGGCAACCCTAACTACGAGATGATAGCCCGCGAAGGCAAGCACATCGAGGACAGCATCTACGTCGATGCCTACCAAGCCTACCAGATGGAGCAGTACGACAAGGTGGAGGAGAACTACCAGTTCAGCACCGACAACTTCCCCGAAGGCACACACCGGGCCCGCATGATGTTCGTCCGCGCCATGAGTGCCCTCTACGGTGGAGAGCGCGACACCTTCATGGTGACCCTGCGCGACCTCGTGCAGAAGTTCCCCAAGGAAGAGGTGTCGGAACTCGCAGCAGCCTACGTCAAAGGCATCGACGAGGGACGCCTCCTCATGGACGACCGCTACGATGCCAGCAGCATCTGGAGCCGACGCACACGTGCCGAAGGCGACAGCACTGCTGCCGAACCGCAGCTCAAGGAAGACCGCTATGCCAACTTCAACTTCGTCATCGCCTATCCCACCGGCAGCGTCGATGAGAACAGGCTCATCTACGAGATGGCGCACTACAACTTCACCAACTTCATGGCACGCAACTTCGACATCGAGATACAAGCCGATGCCGGACTGACCATGATGATCATCAAAGGCTTCCTTGCCTACGACGAGGTGCACGCCTACGCACAGAAGCTCTATGCCGACGACCACATGCGCACCCTGCTCGAAGGCCTACGCACACTCCTCATCTCCGACGACAACCTGAAGATGATAGGCAAAGAGTTCAGCTTCGACGACTACAAGGAGTTCTACGACCAGCACTTCGCACCGCTCGACGTGCCCGAAGACCTGCAGATTGACACACCGGCAGACCTGGAGATTCTCGATCCCGACGAACTCGACCAGCAGGAAGCTTCGCCAGATGACTCATCCGAAGAGACAGAGGAAGACGATGACTTCCCCTTCGGCTTCTGACCACCATATCACAAGACAAAAGCTCCGGACAGCAATACTATTGTTTACGATAATCCGCAAAAATAACCTATGGAAAAAAGTACGTGTACTTGTCGCCATAAGTACGTGTACTTATCCCCATAAGTCCGTGTACTTATCCCTATAAGTCCGTGTACTTATCTGACCACCTCCCAGAGAGGGGAGCAAGGGATGCCTTTGCGGACTATCATTTTAATTTTTATAGCTGTCCGGTAAATTCGGTTTGAAGGGCCATTAAGATGTCATCGTGGATGCAGACAATGATGAAAAACTTTTAGCGTTATCGGCAAGGCGAACCAACGACGACTCGACTACTGCTGCCTTGGGTGCGGATGTAGATGCCGTGCTGCTGGGAGCCGGCAGCGATGGACTGTCCCTTTAGGTTATAGTAGCGGATGCTTCCCAGAGACGAAGGAGAGTCGGGTGAAAGCACTTCCGTTTCGTCAATGCCCGTGGGGTTGCTGGGCTTGGGCGTCACCACGAAGTTGTCGAAGCGCACCACGCTGTCGTGGGCACGGAAGCCGGCACGTCCGGTGATGAAGGGCACAGGGTCGGTGTAGGTGATGAGCGGCTTCTCCATGTCGTCCAGGTAGCAACGGATGGTGGCGCCTTCCACTTCGACCTTCATGTGGTGAGGCTTCGAGATGTCGATGTTGTGGCTGACCGTAGAAAGCGCTTGCCAGCCGAAGTTGTGCTTGCCGAGTGTCGAAGAAGAACCGCTGGCCAGGAACACGTAACCCTGCAGGAAGTCGGTGCCCAGGACGGGATTGTCGTCCGCTCCGCCAGTGCTGGCGTTGGTGGTACGGAAGAGCAGGCCGGCGTTGGTCTGCCCGTTGGAATAAAGGACGTCGCACTCCACGGTGTAGTCCGTCAGGTGTATGTCGTCGAAGCCGCCCATGAGCATCTTGCCGTAGCGTCCCGTTGACTCCAACCAGCCATCGACGATGTTCCAGTTGCCCTCACGGTAGCCCCATTCGTCGCTGAAGCCTGCATCGAAGTTGTCGGCCATCGTGTGCGGGTTGCTTACACCACGTTTGATGTTATACTCCATGATGAAGACCTTGCCGCTGACAAGCTCGAAGGAGAGGCTGTGATGTCCGCCGGGCAGTTCGAGGTCCTTTAGTGTGGTGACGACAAAAGCACTGCGGGTAGTGGGCAGTTCGATGTTGTCCATGAGCACCTCGCCATCAAGCAGGAGGCGAGCGTTGGAGGCTGTGGAGGAACGGTAGCGGAGGCCTATGTTGTAGAGGCCTGTGCGCTGGATGTTGACGTTGTACGCCATGACCGCTCCCGGGTCGCAACGCATGATATTGTACTTTCCTACCGTCATGCTGGCCGAAGTTGCAGCTACCTGTTCGTTCTTCTCGGCACAAAGATTAGCTGCTATCATGCCGGGCAGAGGCTGGCTCACTTGAAGCGATGCACTGCCATCGACATAGGGGCTGACGGCTATGTAGCCGAACCGCGCCGTACTCTTTAGGGTGACATAGCCGACGCGTCCTTCACCTGTGCTCAGGGTGTATTGCGTCTTGCGCATTCCGTCGATGTAGGCTCGCACACGTGTCCCTTTCTTCTCGATGCGAATGCTGTGCCAACAGGAAGGGTCGAAGTCGTCGGGCAAAGCAAAGCTTTTCTTCGTCTTTTCTTCCCCTTCGGTGACGGTGATGATATCGAACTTGTTCGTAGCGCCATTGATGGCGGCAATGCTGTAGTTGGCTCCGTCGATGTAGGAGAACACGGCACCTGCCTCACCGCCTACGGTGAACTCCGCAGTATAGTCCTCGAAGGCTTCTGTCTGAAAGATGGCAAAGCAGGTGTCGGCAGCATCCTTCTGAACCAGACAATCCATGCCCTCTATCTGCCAGTCGCCGCCTCCAAGCATTTGCCACTTGTCGCCCAGCTCTGTGCGTTCGAAGTAATCGTTCTCTGCCACGAGGGGGCGGTCCTGCTCCCAGTCGGTTGGACCGGTCATCATCAGTTTGTCTCCGTTCCATGCGATGCGCTCGAAGTTGAGCAGGCGTCGAGCCTTGTTGTCCTGCAGGTTGTGGTAACAGAAGAAATAAGTGTCGAGGTCGGGGCCTACGAAAGCTGTGCCGTGGCCCAGAGCCTTGTGGGTCGGTGTCTCTGTATCGACGAGGATGGGGTTCTGCTCGCTTTGGGGATGGAAACCGGAGAGGGGTGCCGAGCCGGAGATGGCGTAGTCGATGCGATAGCCGTTTGTCCAGACGTGGTTGCCAGTATATATAAGGTAGAAGAGGTTGTTGCGCTTGAAGACGCACGGCCCCTCGGTCCACTGTCCGGAGATGCAGCACCCGAGGTCCACGTCGCTGCCGAAGCTTAGATGTGTAGGCATCGTGCAACCGCGTATGCCGCCATTGTTGGCATGGTAGAAGTACCACTTACCGTCGTCGTTGACGAACATCGAGCCGTCGATGTCGCGTCCCAGGTTGCCTGTCTGATGCGTGAAGGGCCCTGTCGGACTCTCGCTGGTGAGCAGGTAATGCCCTCCGCCCCGTGGCGAGGTACACATGTAGAAGAGCCCGTTCCAGTAAATGACTTCGGGAGCATAGGCCACGGCTGTCGTCTCGTCGGTGCAGCAGATGTACGGGTCGGACCACTCCATGAGGTCCTTCGTCCGCCAGCAGTAGATGTTTCGGTCGCCGGCGCTGACGTAGAGGTAGTAGTAGCCTCGGTACTTCATGATGTAAGGGTCGCCCAGACTGCGGTTCTGCAGTCCCGGCAGGACCATCGGATTGGTCCAGCCCTGGGCATGGACTTCTGTTAGAACGGATGTCAGCCCCAGGAGGCAGAGCACAAGGGAGAGGCGGAAGATATGCTTAGCTTTCATGTGTACTGATAATTGATGATGGTGCAAAGTTACGCTTTTCCTGCAAAAGGAAGAAAGACGATTTGGCTTTTTTATATCATTTTCTGACAAAAGGACATTGAACGGAGGGGCTGTATTCCTCACTCTGCACGCTTCGTCCTTCACTCTTCACCTACATTTTTCTCTTTTCACTTTTCACTTTTCACTTTTCTTCGTACCTTTGCACAGCAAACCATCAAAACTAACAGAAAAATGTATAAGCTGCTTTGGGTTGACGACGAGATAGAGCTCTTGAAGGCTCACATCCTCTTCCTCGAGAAGAAAGGCTACGAGGTGGAGACCGTGACGAATGGCTACGACGCGCTGGACGAGATAGAAAACAGCAAATCGTCAAACGGCAAGTCCTACGACCTCATCCTGCTCGACGAGAACATGCCGGGCCTGAGCGGACTGGAGACCCTCAACCGCGTCAAGGAGCTGCTGCCTGCCACACCCGTCGTCATGGTGACGAAGAGCGAGGAGGAGCACATCATGGAGCAAGCCATCGGAGCCAAAATCGCCGACTACCTCATCAAACCTGTCAACCCCACACAGATACTGCTGACGCTGAAGAAGAACATCCAGCAAAGGGAAATCGTCTCGGAGCACACGCAGACGGGCTACCAGCAGGTCTTCGCACAACTGGGGATGCTCATCAACGGCGCATCGAGCATTGAGGAGTGGAAGGAGGTTTACAAGAAGCTGACCTACTGGGAACTGCAACTGAGCGAGGCAGAGAGCGGAATGCAGGAGATGCTCTCCATGCAGAAGCACGAAGCCAACGCCGAGTTCGCCAAGTTCATACGCAAGAACTACATGCGCTGGATGGAGCGACCTGAGGAACGACCCGTCATGAGCCCCGACATCTTCAAGCGCGCCGTCTATCCCCTGCTCGACAAGGGCGAGAAGGTCTTCCTCATCGTCATCGACAACTTCCGCTACGACCAATGGCGCGTACTGCTCAGCGAGATAGGCGACGCATTCACCGCCGAAGAGAACCTCTACCTGAGCATTCTGCCCACCGCTACGCAGTATGCCCGCAACGCTATCTTCAGCGGACTGATGCCCAACAAGATAGAACAGATGTTCCCCGACCTCTGGGTAGATGAGGACAGCGAGGAAGGCAAAAACCTCAACGAAGAGCCGCTCATCAGGACACAGTTCGAGCGCTACCGTCGCAAGAACACCTTCTCCTACCACAAGATAAACCATTCAGGAGCCGTCGAGAAGTTCGTGCCCCAGATACCGCAGCTCAGGAAGAACGACCTCAACGTCGTCGTCATCAACTTCATCGACATGCTCAGCCACGCACGCACCGAGAGCCTCATGGTACGAGAGCTGGCAAGCAACGAAGCTGCATACCGAAGCATCACACAGAGCTGGCTGCGGCATTCTGCCGTCAGCGAACTCTTCCGAGCTCTCGCTGCACAAGACTGTACCGTCGTCCTCACTACTGACCACGGCAGCATCCGGTGCTACAACCCCATCAAGGTCATCGGCGACCGCAACACCAACACCAACCTCCGCTACAAGCTCGGCAAGAACCTCTCCTACAACCCAAAGGAAGTCTTCGAGATAAAGGAACCCCTTCGTGCCGGACTGCCCAGCCCCAACATCAGCACGGCCTACATCTTCGCCACGCAGGACGACTTCTTCGCCTATCCCAACAACTACAACTACTACGTCCAGTACTACAAGGACACCTTCCAGCACGGCGGCATCAGCATGGAGGAGATGCTCATCCCCCTCATCACGCTGAGAGGGAAGAAGAGGTGAAGACCGAAAGCGGGAGATTACTTCCCCCATAACACGAATACAGAAATGGAAATAAAGATAACAGACATCGAGGGCCTTGCTTTGGCCGCACAGCAGTTTGTCCAGGCCATGGGCGAGCACCGCGTCTTTGCCTTCTACGGCAAGATGGGAGCTGGTAAGACCACCTTCATCAAGGCCATCTGCGAAGCCCTGGGCGTGGAGGACGTCGTCACCTCACCCACCTTCGCCATCGTGAATGAGTATATCATTGACCATTCTTCGGCTCAAGCCTCAGGCGCAGGTGGAACATCATTGACCATTGACCATTCCGAGCACGAAGAAAACGATGTTCAATGTTCTTCCCTTCGCTCAGGCGCAGGCGGAGCAATGTCCAATGTTCAATCTGTCTATCACTTCGACTTCTACCGCATCAAGAACCTGCGCGAAGCCTACGACATCGGCACCGAAGAGTACTTCTACAGCGGCTCGCCCTGCTTCATAGAATGGCCCGAGATGATAGAAGAGCTCCTGCCGGAAGACACCGTCCGCGTCAGCATCGAAGTCGAAGAAGACGGTTCCCGCACCGTCTCGTTTGACGTGTAATCACCGAGAACCGCGCTCTGCCCTTGCCGCAAGAAAGTTTTAAAGAAATAATGACTGTAGCCCCGCCCTTTCTCTGGAGGCGGGGCAATAACGAACCTCTTTTGGAACATCCCTGACTAAGTCGGAATACCAGAATTAGGACCTCTAGGTGATTATTGGGCAAGACTCGTTTGTCTTGTCTCTTTGCGTGCTTCCCGCCAACGGGGGAAGAACCTGTCCATCAAGGCATGGAAACGGGCGTTGTGGCTGGGCTCAAGCAGGTGGCACAGTTCGTGGACCACAACGTGCTCTATGCACCATTCGGGCAACAGCAGCAAGTAGATGGAGAAGCAGATGCTGCGGTCCTTCGTGCTGCACCTGCCCCATCGCGATGTCATTGGCTTGTAGGTAATGGCAGATGGGCAGACGTGCATCTCCTCAGCATGTCGCGCCAGCATCGGCGCTATCAGGTCATGCAGTCGTGCCCGGGCTTCTGCCTTCTCTGCCGTGGTGGTCAGGGGCAGCCGGTTGTAGAAGTCTGCCTGCTGCCTTTGCCTGGAGCAGGTCTTCTCCCTTGCTGCCGTTATCCAGTCGCGGTGCTGTTCGATGAAGGCTTCCACCCTCGCCTTAGACAAGCCTATCGGTGCCGACACATGTACGTCGCCGTTCTTGACGATACGCATCGACAGTCTGCTCGTCCTACGGTAAGTGACGAACACAGAAAAGGACTCAGCAGAAGCCACACTCTTCACTTTTCACTTTTCACTCTTAACTCTTCACTTTTCACTCTTCACTCACCCAACTTTCCTTGTGCTTTGAGCAGTTTGGTGTAGGCCACTTGTAGCTGGCACTTTGCTTTGACGTGGCTGGCGGATGCCTGCTGCCATTGGGTCTGTGCTTCGAGGAGCTGCGAGAGGGGCTCAGTGCCGACATCGTACTGTTTCTGTGCGAGGCGCATGTTCTCTTCAGCCTGTTCGAGGTTGCGCTTCGTGATGTTGAGTTCTGTCTGAGCCTCCGAGTAGATGTTGTCGGCCTGTGCCAGTTCGAGCTGCATCTTTTCGGTGAGGTCCTGCTGCTCTGTCTGGGCAGCCAGGTAGCGTGCTTTGGCTGAACGTGCTTTGTAGATGCGTTCGCCGAAGGTGATGACGGGCACCTTGAGCGTTGCACCCACAGCGGCGGAACCATCATTCAGGAGTTTGCTGCCAGAGACCTTGACGCCGTTGACGTAGGAGAAGCCTGCGAAGACTGCCAGTTGCGGCAGGAAGTCGCTGCGGGTGAGCTTCATCTGCAGCTTTGCTATGTCGGTCTTGGCTTGCAGGATGCTGACCTCAGGGCGTGCGTCGATGGAAAGGCTATTGTCCATTGAAGGTTGAAGATTAGCCATTGAAGACTGACCGTCGTCCACCGCACATTGCAGGGGAGTGTTGAGCGGCAGTCCCATGATGTGGCAGAGGTTCATGGTGCTCAGGCGTATCGCATTGTCGGCTCGTTGGATGGAGAGTTCTGCTTCGCCCTGCTTGACCTGCACCTTCATCAGGTCGTTGCGGGTCTTCAAGCCGTGCTTCACGGCACTCTCGACGTTCTTCATCAGCTCGTCGAGCAACTGCTTATAGGAGCGGGCCACTTCTGCCAGTTGGCGTGCCTGAATGGCCTGCATGTAGGCCTCATCGGTCTGTGCGATGACCTGGCTTTCGGTGAGGCGTATGTTCTCGTTTGCCATCTCTGCGCCCCGCGATGCCATGCGATAGGCGGCGGTAATCTTGCCGCCCATGTAGATGGGCTGTGTGAGCGAGACGGTGCCGAGGAAGATGTTGCCTAACTTGTAGTCGATCTTCTGCGAGGGGAAGTCGGCATACTGATTGAGGATATAGTTTCCGTCGGCTCCCATCGAGACGTTGGGGAGGTATGTGCCCGTAGCAGGGTTCATCATGTATATGGGCAGATGTCCGCCAGCAATGGTGAAGTCGCCCTTGTTGGTGGAATAGAGGTCGGCCAGGGTGACATTGATGCGGGGGAAGAAGTTTGTCTTGTAAGCCTTGGCGTCGTTGCGCGTCTGCTCGAGCGTCAGCTTCGACTTGGCAATTTCCTTGTTGTGCTCCAGAGCCATCTCGCGGGCCTGCTGGAGCGTGATGTTGCGTGCCCCTTCCTGTGCATAGGCGCCTGCCGTCGTAGCCGCAAGCACGAGCAACATCAGTACATTATATATTTTATGTATCATCTTTCGTTTACTATTTAATCATTCGATAGTTCTCCCCATAGAGGGGGAGTTAGAGGGGCTTCATTTTATCTTGAAGAACATGGCATAGAAGATGGGAATGAAGATGAGCGTGATGAGTGTTCCTACGAACAGTCCGCCCATGATGGTGACGGCAAGGCTGCCGAACATGGCATCGGGGATGAGGGGTATCATGCCGAGGATGGTGGTGAGCGATGCCATCATGACGGGACGCAGGCGGCTCTTGGAGCTGTTGAGCAGTGCTACGCGAGGCTCCATGCCTTCGCTTATCTGGAGGTTGATCTCATCCATGAGCACGATGCCGTTCTTCACCATCATGCCTATCAGTCCCAGCACACCGACGATAGCGACGAAGCCGAAGGGCTTGCCGGTAATCAGGACGGCAGGTATGACGCCCACGAAGATAAGCGGGATGCAGCAGAAGATGATGGCGGGCTTCTTGTAGTCCTTGAAGAGCATGATGAGAATCATGATGATGATGATGATGGCCAAGGGGAATCCGTTGAAGAGGTACTTCATGGAGCGGTCGCTTGCCATCTTCTCGCCCTGCCAAGAGAGGGAGTAGCCTAAAGGCAGCTTTATCTTACTTATCTCTGCAGCTATATCCTTACGTGCCGCTTCGGTGCCCACTCCGGGATACGGCGAGCACTGCACGCGCTGCTGGCGCTGACCATTGTAACGCATCACGACTGGTTCCTCCCATTTCAGTTCAACATCCTTTGCCACTTGCTTGAGCGGGGTTGTCATGGTAATCTGCTCAATGATGTCGTTCTTGTTGAAGTACCCGGTAAGAAGCTTCTGCATGGTGGAGCGGTTGAGCAGGGAATTGATGTTTGGCAACATGCCGAAGACACGCACATTGTCGATGCGGTCTATGTCGTTACCCTGTGCGTCGGTACACTTTAAGACGATGCTTTCGCTGTGGATGCCGTCATAGAAGGTGGCAATGGGAATGCCGCCGGTGTATGCCAGGACAGAGGTAGCCACATCGCCGCGGCTCAGGCCCGTGGTGCGGGCGGAAGGCTGGTCGTAGTTGACAGTGAGCACCGGCACCTTCGGTTCCCAATCCGATGTGGGCAGATAAACCTTGTCGGAAGCTGCAATGATGGCCATTGCCGAATCGGAGAGCCTGTGCAGGACAGAGGGGTCTGGACCGCTGAAGCAGACTTCGATGGGGTATTTCTTGAACATCAGGTTGTAGCGCTTCAGCTTGATGTAGGCATCGGGATAGCGCTTGTTCAGTTCCTGCTGGATGTCGTCGATGTTATCCACCAGAGCCTTTGGTGTCTCGAAGTCGATGATGAGCTCACCGTAGGAGAGCGACGGGGTGGCGATGCTGCGCACCAGGTTGTAGCGGCTGGGAGTGCCGCCGATGGAGGTCGTAATGTGCTTCACTTCCTTCCTTGTCTTCAGATAATCCTCTATTTCAGCCAAGTCCTGCGCCACCTGTGTGCTGTTGGTGCCTTCGGGCAACTTGTACTCCATGTAGAGCTGGTCGTACTCCATATCGGGGAAGAAGGCCTGGTTGAGGAACTTATAGCCCCATACGCTGAGCAAGACAAAGCCGGCGGCAAGAAGCACCATGATAAAGCGGAAGCGAAGTCCGAACTTCATGATTTTCTCCAGCACGGTGTAGCTCCATCCCTTGTACAGGTCTTCGTCGCCATTACCGTCGGTCTTCTTAGGAGCCTTGAGCATACGGTCTGCCATGATGGGGACATGCACAAGGGCAAGAATCCAGGACAACATGAGCGATACGGCAATGACGATGAAGAGGTCGCGCACATAGACGCCTGCCGTGTCGGGGCTGAGGAAGATGGGCCAGAAGGCAAGGATGGCAATGAGTGTGGCACCCAGGAGGGGCATTGCCGTACGGCGTCCGATGCCGGTCAGTGCCTCCATACGCGAGCGTCCTTGCTTCATGTCAATAAGTATGCCGTCTATGATGACGATGGCATTATCCACCAGCATACCCATCGCCAGGATGAATGCAGCGAGGCTCACGCGCTGCAGCGTGCCGTCGAATCCCTTGAGCACAAGCAGCGAACCAAGCACGATGGTGAGCAGGCTGAGGCCGATGATGACTCCGGACTTGAAGCCCATCGTGAAGATGAGGACAACGACAACGATGAGCACCGACTCGAGCAGGTTGACGAGGAATGTGTTGAGGGCTGTCTCGACGCGCTCGGGCTGGTTGAAGACCTTCTCGAACTTCACGCCCATAGGCATCGTCTTACGAAGCTCCGCAACAGTCTTCTCCACCTGCTTGCCGACCTTCACGATGTCCTTGTCCGCTACTCCTGCAATAGAGATGCCGAGGGCTCGCTCACCGTCACGCTTCATCTCGTTGCGTGTCGGATCGACATAACCTTTATATACCCGCGCCACATCTCTGATGCGCAGTTGCTCGTCATCGTGTCCCTGGACTATCATGTTTGCAATGTCGTCCACATGCTTGAAGCGGTCATCGACGGTTACACGGACACGATGGGTGCCATTGTCGTAGTAGCCGGAATAGGTGGTGCGGTTCTGGTTGTTGAGCGTCTGTATGACCTCAACAGGCATTACGCCGAGGTTCGCCATCTTGTCCTGTCGCATCTCGATGTAGATGCACTCGCGGCGTTGGCCGTATATCTCCACTCTCGACACACCGTCTATGTCTGCCACATTACGTTTCACCAGTTCGGCATAGTCCGACATCTCCTGGTCGGAGAGCCCGTCGGCAGTAAGGGCATAGAACATGCCATACACGTCGCCGAAGTCGTCGCGCACGATTGGCGTGGAGGCTGTGCTCGGGAGCGACAATGCAGCGTTGCTCACCTTGCGGCGCAGGATGTCCCAGTACTGCTCCACGTCTTCGTCCTTGACCGTTGTTTCCAGTTCTACAGTGATGAGGCTCAAGTCGTTCATCGACTGGCTCTGTACGTTATCTATGCCCGACATCTCGCGGATGGCTTTCTCAAGACGGTCGGTCACTTCCAATTCTACTTCGTGTGCCGAAGCACCGGGGTAGGTGGTCACCACCATAGCCTGCTTCACCTTGATGGCAGGGTCTTCCAGCTTGGGCATGATGTAGTAGCTGATGATGCCTCCCAATACCAGAATTGCCACGAAGAAAGAGACAAGTTTGCGGTTATTGAGTCCCCAACGGGAAAAATCAAAATCCATAGTTTCTTACCTTTTCAATTCTTCAACTATTCAATTTTTCACCTTTTCACTTCAGAGGAGTCCTCCCACGTTTGCTTTGGATGCCTTCTCCAATTCCTTCACCTGCTGGCCGTCGGTGAGGTAGCGCACACCGGCGCATACTACGGTCTCATTGGGCTTCAGGCCTTTCAGCACTTGTATGTTGCCCTCGAGGTCAATGCGACCGACCTCAACTGAACGACGCTTGACGGTGCTGGTGCTTGGGTCGAGCACAAAGACGTACGATTCGTCGTCTTGCCTGTCAATGGCTGTTGTGGGCACGACGACTCCGTCTTCCTCGTTGGGTGCTTGGTACGAAGCATAGACCATTGTGGCTATGCCCGGTGTTATCTTCTTGTGGTCGTAATCGCCTTTGATGCGCAGACGGGCAGCATAGAGCTGGCTGGCATTGGCTTCCTTGCTGATACGGACGACCTCGAGCGGATAGATCTTGCCGGGTGTCACTTCAAACGAGCAAGTAGCGCTGATCAGGTCATTCTGGCGGGCATAGTCCGAAGCAGGCACGAAGACTTCAATCTCCACGTCGCCGGCATTGAACATCGACACCACGGGCATTCCGGCACTGACCGTCTCGCCCGACTCGTGCATCTTGCTCTGCACATAACCGCTGATAGGGGCATAGAGGCGCGTATCGGCAAGCTGGTTCTTGTGGTGAGCCAGCTTCTCCTTGATTTGCTGCAGACCGTAGCGCGCACGGTCGTAGTTCGATGCTGAAGTGCCTTCTTCCTTATAGAGAGCCATTACCCTCTCCGCATCGGCCTTGATTTGCTCGTACTCAGCCTGGGTAGCTGAAAGCTGTACCTCGTAGTCGCGAGGATCCATCTGGGCGATAAGCTGCCCTTTGCTTACAAATTGTCCTTCCTTTACAAAAACCTTTTGTATCGGTCCGCTCACGCGAAAGGCTACATTCACCTCTTCCGAGCTCTTTGTCTTGCCAGGGTAGCTCAGCTCTGCAGCATCGCTAATCCGCTCAGCCTGCACAGTCTTCACATACTGGACGTCTTCTTCCGTCTCTGTCTTGGCATTGCCACAAGCTACAAGCGAAAGGCACACACAAGCCTTCACCGCCGTGGCTTTCAATGAAAAACTTTTGTTCATGATATTCATTTAATTTAAGTTTCGGTTGTTATGCTTTTGATGGAAGTTAAAGAAGTTAAAGGAGTGTCCGATTCAAGGCTGAAAAGTACACCACATCCCAGTGGCATCGTCCTTTAACTTCTTTAACTTCATTAACTTCATTAACTTCCGAAACTTGAGTTATTTATTGACTATCCGCAAAGGCACTCCTTGCTCCCCTCTCTGGGAAGTGGTCGGATAAGTACACGTACTTATGGGGATAAGTACACGTACTTCCGGCAATAAGTACACGTACTTATGGCGATAAGTACACGTACTTTTTTCCATAGGGTATTTTTGCGGACTATCATATTATTTAATCATTCTTCACTTCCCTCACTCCCACTCTATCGTCGAAGGTGGCTTCGACGAGATGTCGTAGCAGACGCGGTTGACGCCCTTCACCTTGTTGATGATGTCGTTAGAGACCTTTGCCAGGAAGTCGTAGGGCAGGTGGGCCCAGTCGGCTGTCATGGCATCGGTGCTGGTGACGGCTCGGAGCGCTATGGGATTGTCGTAGGTGCGCTCGTCGCCCATCACGCCGACGCTCCTCACGTCGGAGAGCAGGATGGCGCCTGCCTGCCATATCTGGTCGTAGAGACCCCAGTCGCGCAATGCCTGGATGAAGATGTCGTCGGCCTCCTGCAGGATGCGCACCTTCTCGGGCGTGACAGCACCGAGGATACGGACGGCCAGGCCGGGACCGGGGAAGGGATGGCGGCCTATGAGGTGCTCGGGGATGCCAAGCTGACGGCCCACACGGCGCACCTCGTCCTTGAAGAGCCACTTCAGCGGTTCGCAGAGCTGCAGGTGCATCTCCTCCGGCAGGCCGCCCACATTGTGGTGGCTCTTGATGACCTTGCCCGTGATGTTCAGGCTCTCGATGCGGTCGGGATAGATGGTGCCCTGAGCAAGCCAGCGGTAAGACCCACCCCTGCCCTCCCTTAAAGGGAGGGAGTTCTTCCCAGGATTCTCCCCCTTTAAGGGGGAGTTAGAGAGGGTCTTTACTTCAGCATTGAACACCTCGATGAAGTCGCGACCGATAATCTTTCGCTTCGCCTCTGGCTCGGTCACGCCATCAAGGTCGGCAAAGAACTTCTGCGAAGCATCCACACCCACTACGTTCAGGCCGAGGCACTCGTAGTCCTTCATCACGTTCTGGAACTCATCCTTGCGCAACATGCCGTGGTTCACGAAGATGCACGTCAACTGGTCGCCGATGGCACGGTTGAGGAGGACGGCACAGACGCTGCTATCTACACCGCCTGAGAGTCCGAGGATGACGCGGTCGCTGCCAATCTGTTCGCGCAGCTCAGCAACCGTCGTCTCCACGAAGTTGGCTGGCGACCAGTCCTGACGGCTGCCGCAGATATCGACCACGAAGTTCTTGAGCAGCAGCGTCCCTTGCAGCGAGTGGAACACCTCGGGATGGAACTGCACGCCCCATATACCTTTACCATTTGACGATTTACCATTGACGGTTTCCTCTCCGCTCCAATAGGCTGCGTATTTGACGGAGTCCGTCGAGGCGATGCACTGGAAGCCCTCAGGCAGCGCCGTGATGGTGTCGCCGTGGCTCATCCAGACCTGCGAGCCCTTCTCGAAGCCACGGAACAGTGGATTGTCGAGGTCGATGGTGGTCAAGTTCGCACGACCATATTCGCGCGAAGGTGCCGGCTCAACCTTGCCGCCCAGCACATGGCTCATGTACTGTGCGCCGTAGCAGATGCCCAGCACGGGCAGCCAGGATGACACCGATGACGTCGGGGTCGGCAGCAGGGAACTTGTTGTAGGGCAGTATCTCGCAGAACGTATCGAGTTCACGCAGACGGCGGGCAATGAGCTGAGTCGTCTGAGAACCGAAGTCCAGGATGATTATCTTCTGTCGCTGCACATTAGATGTCATAGTCTAATACATTATTAACTGAATTTTCAGAAGTTAAAGTGGAAGTAAAAATGGAAGTAAACTCGCTACGCTCGTGGAAGTTATAAAAGGACAATACCATATAGGCAGCCAGCATCCAAGGCTATCGTCCAGCACGAAGTGCTTTACTTCCAGCCAGCAACACTGGCGTAACTTCCTATTTAACTTCTTCTTATAACTCCCGAAATTCAAATTATTAATTATTCAGGCCGCAAAGATACAACAAAAAACCGAAAGAGAAAAGCGTAACGACAAAAATCATTAAACCGCAAACCCTTTTCGCCCTCTTTTTCTTGCTCATGTCATAAGGTTTCGCTAACTTTGTGGCATCTTTGCGGAAATAACTAAAACTATCACCATGCAAAAGAAAGAGACAAGCAAGAGGCTCGAGTCGCTGGATGCGCTTAGAGGCTTCGACATGTTCTTCATCACCGGCGGCGCTACGCTGCTCACCGCCATCGCCGCCTTCTTCCCCGACTCTGCCGTTTGGCAGACGATAGCCCGACACATGGAGCATGTGCCTTGGGACGGACTGGTTCACCACGACACCATCTTCCCGCTGTTCCTCTTCATCGCCGGCATCTCCTTCCCCCTTTCGCTCCAAAAGCAGAGGGAGAAAGGCAAGTCCACGACGAGCATTTACCTGAAGATCCTGCGCCGAGGCCTCATCCTGGTCTTTCTGGGACTGGTGGTCAGCGGCTTCCTGAGGTTCGAATTCGCTACGCTTCGCTGGCCCAGCGTCCTGGGACGCATCGGACTGGCATGGATGTTTGCCGCCTTTATCTTCACGGCAACAGGCAAGAAGCTGTGGCCCAAAGTGGCTGTGGTCCCCATCATCCTGATAGGCTACTGGCTGGTCTCTGCCTTTGTCCATGCGCCCGGAGTAGATCCCTCGATAGACCCCTTGACCCGCGAAGGTAACATCGCCTGCTACATCGACCGCACCCTGCTGGGTCCTCATTGCTACAAGCCAGACTACGACCCCGAGGGCCTGCTCTCCACCCTGCCCGCCATCTGTACCGCCATGCTGGGAATGCTCACCGGCGTCTTTGTTCAGCGCAGCAAGCCCACGACGCGCACAGCCCTCATGCTCCTTGCCGCAGGCATCGTCTCTGCCCTGCTGGGTGCCGCTTGGAACATCATCTACCCCATCAACAAGGCCCTGTGGAGCAGCTCCTTCGTGCTGGCTGTAGCAGGCTACTCGCTCATTATGTTTGCCCTCTTCTATTTTATAATAGATGTGTGCGGATGGAGGAAGTGGGACTTCTACTTCAAGGTCATCGGCATGAACTCCATCCTCATCTACATGGCGCCGCGCTTCATCGACTTCTCCAAGCTGAACCACCGCCTCTTCGACGGCGTCTTCAGCCTGCTGCCGGAGCAGTACAACACCGTCGCAGACACCATCGGCTACATGCTCGTGCTCTGGCTCTTCATGTACTTCATGTATAGACAGAAGATATTCCTGAAAGTCTGAAGACAGCAACCTATAACTCTTAACTTTTCACTCTTCACCCTGCTATTTCCCTCATTTGACTTTCCCCTGCGGGCCGTCGACCTCAGTTCAGCGGGACATATAACAGATGGAATAAGGTTACTTTGATTTTTCACTCTTCACTTTTCACTTTTCACTTGCAACGCACTCTTCACTCTTCACTCGTTTCCCCTGCTTCCAGAGCAACAACCTCACGATAAGAAGAAAAATATCCCCCTTTCCTTTGTTATATGAAGCGAAAGGTGTAAATTTGTGCGCACAAATAACTAAATACTTAAA
>OMSJ01000036.1 GCA_900313705.1 uncultured Prevotellaceae bacterium | reverse complement strand
ATTTCTGAAAACTCTGAATACTCCGATTACTCCGATTACGGAAGCATCAATTGGGTGGAGAAGGTGAGCTGCAAGGAGGTCATTCGCTATAACGAGGGAGCAGGCAAACGTGTAGTACTTGTTGACTGCGGTGTCAAGGCCAACATCATTCGTTGCTTGGTAAACAGAGGCGTTGAGGTTATCAGGGTTCCATGGGACTACGACTTCAATCAGCTTGATTTCGATGGTTTGTTCCTTGCGAATGGACCTGGCGATCCAGAGCAATGCAGCAAAACTGTTGAGCATATTCGAACATTCTTAAGTAATCCTAATGTTCGACCCCTCATGGGCATCTGCCTTGGCAATCAACTCTTGGCAAGGGCAGCAGGAGCAAAGACGTACAAGCTGAAGTATGGTCATCGCAGTCACAACCAGCCCGTGCAGCTCGTTTGTACCAGCAAGTGCTTCATTACGAGTCAGAATCATGGTTATGCCGTTGATGCCTCGACATTGCCTGCCGATTGGGAACCTCTGTTCGTGAACATGAACGACGGCTCTAACGAAGGCATCCGCCATAAGACAATGCCCTGGTTCTCTGCACAGTTCCATCCCGAAGCCTGCTCCGGACCAACAGATACGGAATGGATGTTTGATGAGTTTGTAAAGGCATTGCAGCCCAACAGCCCCCTCCCCGCCTTGCCCTCCATCGCTTGCGCTCCCCAATCGCTCTGCTCCCAACAGGCGATTGCCCCTTTGGGGGAGTGCCTCAATCCCGCTGGCTCGCCGCTTCAAAGCACTCCCCCAAAGGGGGAGCGGGGAAAGGGCTGTGTCCTCCTTCTTGGTTCCGGCGCTCTCAAGATTGGACAGGCTGGAGAGTTTGACTACAGCGGAGCACAGGCACTAAAGGCCTTGAAAGAAGAGGGCGTCAAGTCGGTGCTCATTAACCCTAATGTCGCAACAGTTCAGACCTCAAAAGATGTGGCAGACACGGTCTATTTCCAGCCCGTTACGCCAGAGTTCGTGGAACATGTCATAGAAAAGGAGCGGCCAGATGGCATCCTGTTGAGCTTCGGCGGACAGACGGCCTTGAACTGTGGCGTGGAGCTATATAAGAAAGGTGTCTTTGCCAAGTATGGCGTCAAAGTCCTTGGCACGCCTGTTCAGGCAATCATCGATACCGAAGACCGCGACCTCTTTGTCAAGCGACTCGACGAGATTGGCGTGAAGACCATCAAGAGCGAGGCCTGCAGCACGATCGAGGAAGTGCAGAAGGCTGCTCACGAGCTGGGATTTCCCGTCATACTTCGTGCCGCATACGCCCTCGGAGGCCTTGGTTCGGGCTTCTGCGACAACGACGACGAACTGTTGGCACAAGCCGAGGAAGCCTTTGCCTTTTCGCCTCAGGTGTTGGTCGAGAAGTCGTTGAAAGGATGGAAGGAGATAGAATATGAAGTGGTGCGCGACAGGTACGACAACTGCATCACGGTCTGCAACATGGAGAACTTCGACCCGCTCGGCATCCATACGGGCGAGAGCATCGTCGTTGCCCCCTCGCAGACGCTCAGCAATAGCGAGTACCATAAGCTGCGTGCCCTTGCCATCAAGATCATACGCCACATCGGCATCGTTGGCGAATGTAATGTGCAGTATGCTCTTGACCCTGCTTCCGAAGACTATCGGGTCATCGAAGTCAACGCACGTCTCAGCCGCTCGTCTGCTCTGGCAAGCAAAGCCACAGGCTATCCCCTGGCTTTCGTCGCCGCCAAGCTCGGTCTCGGTTACGGACTCTTCGAGCTGAAGAACTCCGTCACAAAGACCACCAGCGCCTTCTTCGAGCCCGCCCTCGACTATGTCGTCTGCAAGATACCGCGTTGGGATCTCTCCAAGTTCCACGGCGTGAACCACGAGTTAGGCTCCAGCATGAAGAGCGTAGGCGAGGTGATGGCCATCGGTCGCACCTTCGAGGAAGCTATACAGAAAGGCTTGCGCATGATAGGACAGGGTATGCATGGCTTTGTGGATAACCACGAGATTAAGATTCCGAACGTTCTAGATGCTCTCCAACATGCTACAGATCTGCGCGTCTTCGCGGTCGCTAAAGCCATGATGATGGGATACTCTGTAGAGCAGATTCATCAACTGACAAAGATTGACCGCTGGTTCCTCGAAAAGCTCAGACACATCGTGGCAATCAATGACAGGCTCAAGGAGTTCGCGTGGCTATCAGAGTATTCTGAGAACTCTGATTATTCCGAGTTCATCGAAGCCCTCGAAGCCCCAGAGTTTTCCACGCTGTTGCTCGAGGCGAAGACGTACGGCTTCTCAGATTTCCAGATTGCTCGTGCACTTGGTCTCGAAGCAAAGATGAACATGGAGCGAGCCGGACTGGCTGTTCGCAAATGGCGTCAGGAGTTAGGCATCATGCCTGTAGTCAATCAGATTGATACACTTGCTGCGGAATACCCTGCCCAGACCAACTATCTCTATTTGTCATATTTATAGGGACCATTAGATTTTTATCCATAGAAAGTTTTCAGTCTGCTTTTTAGTACAGATGAGCGGATGACATTGGTGAAGCAGCCTTTCATCTGTCTTCATGTCTGTACCACTTATTTTAGTGGGATATATACCACCATTTATGATGATATAGATAAAAAGATACACAATAGCCATCAGTTCCCTCTGCCAACCAGGGGTAGAGTTCATTGAATGGGTCGATATAATAATATTGCTGTCCGGGGAAAAGCGCCGAAGGCGCGATAGACCACAGACGGGGCGTACTCCGTCTGTGACCTCTCGTCCCTTCGGGACTTTAGAGTAAGCCCCATTATGCTGCTTTTGTCAAGAAAGCCGAATTATAGGCGCATAAGTAGAGGTGCTCTTGATTTTCCCCGTACATCAATATAAAAAATATGTCATGCGTGCACGTGGAAATGATTTTTTTCGTACCTTTGCAGCAGAAATAAAGCATCAAAGATGAACCCAACCGATAAAGATGCCCTAAAAGAGTTCTTCCAGCACGATGAGTTTGCACGGCAAAATGGGATAGAGATAGCCGAGATATCAGAAGGCTATGCCCGTACACAAGTCCGCATAGAGCCCCGCCATCTGAATGCAGGAGGCTATGTGCAGGGAGGTGTACTCTTCACCCTTGCAGACCTCGCCTTTGCCGCTGCCACCAACAGCCATGGCACACTGACCGTCACCTCCACAGCCAACATCACCTTTGTTCACGGAGCCTGTAGCGGCATCATCACAGCACAGGCCCGGGAACTCGTCAACAATCGTCATCTGCCCTTCTGCGAAGTGCGTATCATCGATAGCGAAAGTAATCTTATAGCCATCTTCACAGCCAGCGGCTATCGCAAAGAAGGCATTAAATCATACTGAAAAACTACAGATATGTTTGAACACATCGCAGAGTTTACAGCATGGCCGATATTGACAGGACTCTTAATAGGTTACATAGCAAACCGCATCATGAGCGGTGAGGGCAAAGGATGCTGCATGAACCTCATTATGGGCATAGTTGGCAGTTATGCAGGCACCTTCATCGCACATTTGCTGGATATAGAGCTGCTCGGAAAAGGCTATTTCACGAACTTCGTGTTCTGCGTGGTTGGAGCCGTGACAGTGCTTTGGATTTGGAAAAAACTATTCGATTAGATAATATATGAAATACCCATGTGAGAACTGCAAACTTCGTGCCCAGTACGACAAGAATCCCAAGTCTTTAATCGGCCGCTTCTGGCGATGGCAGATAAACTTCTGCCCAAGCTGGAGAGGATACTTCAAGTCTTTACCAGCCGAGAAGCAAGAGGAATTGCGCAAGAAGTATGACTTCTGGAAATACTGAAGGAACGATAGCGGCGACGAGTGGCAGCCAAGTTGCGGGGTCGTAGCCCCCTCAGCCGGTAGTGAAGTCTGAGCCCTGATGGAGTTCAGCGATTAATCCCCCATCAGCTTATCGAATATCTGTCGAAGCAAAAGCGTGTTGTCCATCATCTTCCTCAGTTCTTCCAAGCGAATGGCATTGGGCGAGTCGGAGAACCAAAGCTTCAGATAGCCCTCTCGACCATATTTCTCGTGCAGGTGCGACATCATGCGCTGGAAGTGCTCTTCGCGGTCCAGCTCGGGATAGTGGTCGAGGCCGAACTGAATGGTTCGCTGGATAATCGTCATGGGCTCGATGCATCGGTCTGCTTCGGCCACGATACGGCCATAGATAGTGCGCGGCTCGTGGCCCGACGAGGCACGATGGTCCTCAGCAGCATCAGCGATGACGGAAATCTGTGCCTCCGTGAACCAGCGACGCAGGTGCTGGTCGGCACGGACAATCCTGGCAGATGCTTCGTGGTGATGCTCCCGTCCTTCGCAAAGTCCCGTGTCGTGATAGGCTGCCGTGGCGTAAACCATATCGGCATCGACATCCAGCTTCTCAGCCAGTTGGAAGCTTTGGCGGATGACCATATCGACGTGGTCTCGACGATGTGCTTTGTCGAAATTGTCGTATCGGGGCAGTATCTCTGCTTCGATGTAATGCTGTAGAGCTTGATTGACCGACTTTCCCATTTCCTCTCACTCTTCTTTCGACTTGCCGCAATAGAGAATCTCTCCTCCGTTACGTCCACCGCCCGGTCCCATCTCTATAATCCAGTCGGCAGCGCGGATGACGTCGGGATTGTGCTCAATGACGATGATGGTGTTGCCCTTCGCCACAAGTTTCCCAAGCACATCAAGCAGGACACGGATGTCCTCGAAGTGCAGACCCGTGGTTGGCTCGTCCAGCACGTAGAGTGTCCTTCCCGTGTCGCGCTTGCTCAGTTCGGCAGCCAGCTTCACACGTTGGCTCTCTCCGCCTGATAGGGTGTTGCTGGGCTGTCCGAGTTTGATGTACCCCAGTCCTACCTCCTGCAGCACCTTTATCTTGTTAAGGATGGCAGGCTGGTTGACGAAGAACTCAACAGCCTGGTTGATGGTCATGTCGAGCACGTCTGCAATGCTCTTGCCCCTGAATCGTACTTCGAGCGTCTCGCGATTGTATCGCTTGCCTCGGCACTCTTCGCAGGGCACATAGACGTCGGGCAGAAAGTTCATCTCGATGGTGCGATAGCCGTTTCCGCTGCAACATTCGCAACGCCCGCCCTTGACGTTGAACGAGAAGCGGCCCGGCTTATAGCCTCTGATGCGAGCCTCTGGCAGTTCGACGTATAGCTTGCGTATGTCCGTGAAGACATCAGTATATGTAGCCGGGTTAGAACGTGGTGTGCGTCCCAGCGGGCTCTGGTCAACATTGATGACTTTGTCGATGTTCTCCAGTCCTTCTACGGAGGAGTAGGGCAGAGGTTCCGTAAGGGAACGAT
The DNA here is from genome assembly GCA_900313705.1 of uncultured Prevotellaceae bacterium. GTDB lineage: Bacteria > Bacteroidota > Bacteroidia > Bacteroidales > Bacteroidaceae > Physcousia. The sequence continues at coordinate 18,039 of OMSJ01000036.1, read as the reverse complement.
AGAAATGCTTGCTGAGGATAGGATAGAGCGTTTCGCTGATGAGGGTGCTCTTGCCGCTGCCACTGACGCCCGTGATGCATATCAGCTTACCAAGCGGAATCTCCACATCGATGTTCTTGAGGTTGTGACCGCAGCACCCGCGAAGTGTTAAAGTGCTTAGAGGTGTGGGGTCGGTATTCTCCAACTTCTTATCACTTACCACTAACTTCTCGTTCCTTAAGTAGCGTGCAGTCAACGTGTCTTTCTTCAGCATGTCCTTGTAGGTGCCCTGAAAGACTACTTCTCCACCGCGTCTGCCTGCAAGTGGACCTATATCGACGATGTAGTCGGCATTTTCCATCATCTCTCGGTCGTGTTCTACGACAAGGACCGTGTTGCCGGCATCGCGGAGTGCCTTGAGGGAACGGATGAGCTTGATGTTGTCGCGCTGGTGAAGGCCAATGCTTGGCTCGTCGAGGATATAGAGGACGCCGACCAGTTGACTGCCAATTTGCGTGGCAAGACGGATGCGTTGGCTCTCGCCGCCAGATAGTGTCATCGAAGAACGGGAAAGGGAGAGATAGTCAAGACCGACATCAAGCAGGAATTTCAGACGGGTCTTTATCTCTTTGATTATCTCTGCGGAAATGGCTCTTTGCCTTTCGCTGATACGGCTCTCCAGACTATCGAGCCATTCATAGAGCTGGCTCAGTTCGAGAGCCGACACCTCTGCAATGTTCTTGCCGTCAAGGAGGAAATGCAGGGACTCCTTTCGTAGGCGCTGACCGTGACATTCCGGACATTCACAGATGCCGCTGAACTGCTCTGCCCATCTCTGTGCCGCCACTCCCACCTCGGCGTCTTTCATTTGCTCTATGTACTTCACCAGACCATCGAACTCTGTATAGATGTCGTTCGTGGTCTTAGCTCTCTCGGCAGGGATGCGCAACCGTTCCGGACTCCCTTCCAGCACTTCGTCTATGGCTTCGTCCGGCACCTCGCCAAGCGGCGTGTCTATTGTGCAGCCGTATCCTTCGAGCACCGTTTCCACCTGCCAGAATATCATGGCCTGCTTCGCTTTGCCGAGAGGCGCGAAGCCTCCGTTACGGAGCGAGAGGGTAGGGTCTGGGATGACTTTGTTGCGGTCGATGATGTGGACATATCCGAGGCCTTTGCAACGCGGACAGGCTCCTTGCGGGCTGTTGAAGGAGAAGTCGTGTGGCGCAGGGTCGTGATAGGAGATGCCACTTGTGGGGCACATCAGTTGCTTGCTGTAATGGCGTACCTCTCTTGTGGGGCACATCAGTTGCTTGCTGTAATGGCGTACCTCTCCCGTGTCCATGTCGAGCACGAGCATCAGTCCTTCGCCTTGCTTCAGGGCTATGGCTACGCTCTGTACGAGTCGCTTGTCGTCCTTGTCCTGTACGCGAAGTCGGTCGATGACTACCTCGATGGTATGGTTGCGGTAGCGGTCGAGCTTCATGCCAGGCAGTATCTCCTGCATCTCGCCGTCAATGCGGGCATAGATGTAGCCCTTGCGACGTATGGTCTCGAAGAGTTCCCGATAGTGTCCCTTGCGGTTCTTGACGAGTGGAGCCAGGAGGATGATGCGTCGGTCGAGGTATTCGCTCAGGAGAAGGTCAAGAACTTGTTCTTCCGTATAGCGAACCATCTTCTCGCCGGTGACGTAGGAATAGGCATCTGCCGTGCGAGCATAAAGCAGACGCAGGAAGTCGTAGATCTCCGTGGTTGTCCCGACTGTGCTTCTGGGATTCTTGTTGGTTGTCTTCTGTTCGATGCTGATGACAGGACTAAGACCTGTTATCTTATCGACATCCGGCCTTTCCATGCCTCCCAGGAAGTTGCGGGCATAGGCGCTGAAGGTTTCTATGTAGCGGCGTTGGCCTTCAGCATAGATGGTGTCGAATGCCAACGATGATTTGCCGCTGCCGCTCAATCCGGTAATGACGGTCAAGCTGTTACGCGGTATCTGCACATCCACATTCTTCAGATTGTGGACGCGGGCGCCTTCTACGCATATCTTCTGTTCACTCATTGCCATTGCCGGCGTTTTCGTTCTCACCGTTGTTGTATCCGGATATGACGTTGATGGCTTTCTTGATGTTATAGTCTATGCCGTCGCTGCCTTTTGCTGAGACGACGAGGAAATAGACGCCGTCCTTAACGGGTTTCCCGTTCACCTTTCCATCCCAGCCGCCTCGAATGTCGTCCCACGAATAAAGTCTCTTGCCCCAGCGGTTGAAGACTGCAGCATGGAAGGAGACGATGCTCTTGTAGCCTTCTTTGGCCTTGAGGACATCGTTTTTTTCGTCTCCATTCGGTGAGATGCCGTTAGGGAACTCCAGCTTGCTTTCGCTGACGGAGAAATTGATAATCTTGGGGTCGTCTCCTTCTTCGAGATTGGGGAACTCATAGTCGTCCGATATTCCTTCTTCGCCATAGAAGATGACACGAAGCTGCACTTTATAGCTGCCGCTCTCGTTGAACTCCATCTCGAACTCCTCCTGATTGCGTACGATGGGAGTGGCTTCCGTATTCTTTGTGTTCGTGATGGTCCAGGAGTAGTGCGGGCTGTTGGTATAGCCATCGGGGATGGTGGGATTGGCAGTAAAGACAACACGGAAAGGTGCACTTAGCGTCTGCCCGTTCACATCGCCGCTTTCCTCTTTGCCCTCTTCGTTTGTTCTGTAGTAAGTGCCGTTTGGTTCAACGGTGGGTACTTGTGCCCATGCCAAAAGTGGCATAAAGGCAAGGAAAAAGAATAAAAAACGTTTCATCTAAGACATAATTTCTGCAAAATTAGGGAAAAACAACGAGAAACGATGCATTTTCTGTCTTAAAATACTTGAAAGGGGAATAAAAAGTGTTACCTTTGCACATAAAAAGGGATTAAGGATAAGAGAATAGAGACTATGTACAATAAACTTCGAATCAGTTTGCTGCTTTTCTGTCTTTGCCCGATGCTTCTGTTCGGACAGACTGTGCTCTCTGCACTTAGCGACATGCATTCGGTTTGCAAGGGTGAGACGTGGGAGAGCGTTGCTGCCATTTATGGTGTCTCTGTTGCAGAGCTGCAGGCAGCGAATCCGGATGTCAGCAGCAAGAAGAAGCTCAAGAAGCGCACGTTGCTCATCATACCGAAGCGAAATGAGCAGGTGGCAAAGGATAACCAAGAACCTTCAGCCATCAATTCCCAGCTCGTTGCTCAAGTACCCCTCATCCGTACTAAGTTCACCGACATGAAGGTTGGTGTTCTGCTCTCGTTCAGCGACCAGAAGATGGTGGAGTTCTACCGCGGTTTCCTCATGGCAGCAGACAGCGTCCGCAAGAGCGGCGTCAACCTCGACATACATGCCTGGGACTGCGGTACTACGAAGTTGCAGATTGAGTCTTTGTTGCCCAAACTCAGCGAGATGGATGTCATCATAGGACCATCTTTTGCAAACCAGGTGTCTGCCGTAGCTGAGGTTTGCAGAGAGCGTGGCATACGCCTCATCCTGCCTTTCTCCACCAGCTTGATGCTTCAGGACTATCCACTTGTATATAACGCTACGGCTTCGAATGATGTTGTCTATTCCACAGCGGTAGGGAAACTGATGAGCAACTATAGGGACAGGAACTTTGTCTTCATCCGTAGTGGCAATCCCGACAGTCGTGGGAAGCTGCTAAGCGAAAAGCTCGTCCAGGAACTGACGAAGCAGTCTGTCCCCTACAGATTCCTTGAGCTTGAGGGCGACGGCTTTGCCTATGAGTCAGCCTTCAATCAGTTCCGCGACAACATGGTCCTTCTGGACGACAGCAGCGTCCGCTCCCTCAACATCCTGCTGGCCCGGCTCAAGGAATTCAGGCAGAAACATCCCGAGTACCGCCTCTCGCTTATGGGGTATGCTGAGTGGCAGGATGAGACCCAGCGCCTCTTAAGCGACTTCTTTACCTACGATACTTACATCATAAGCCCATATTATTATAATGTATTAGATGACAGGACCAAGCGTTTCCAGCGCATCTACGAGAAGTTCTTCCGCACGCCCATTGCTCAAGGCAACCCTCGCCTCGCTGCACTTGGGTTCGACCTCGGTCTCTACTTCCTTCGCGGCATCAGCAGCCTCGGCGACACCTTCGAACAGATGCAGGGCGGTCTCCGTCAGGAACCATACCAGAACTGGTTCCAGTTCGAGCGTAGCACTACGGGCATGAGCTTCACCAATCGTTTCGTCCAGTTCATCCACTTCACCCCCGACAGCAAAATAGAACTTATCAGATAACCCTCATCATCATTAAACCCCAACCTGTTCTTCTTCCTTAATGAAACGCGTCCATCTCTTTCTCCTCCTGTTCATGACCCTGTGGTCAATGTTCAATAGCCAGTGTTCAAAGGCTTTTGCCCAGGTCGGCGAACCTCGCACAGACCTTGCTGTAGGAGTGGGTGGCGGTTTCGTGATGAACAGGATGAGCTTCTCACCCTCCATCATCAAGCAGTCCATGAAGATGGGCATGAACATGGGATTTACGGCCCGCTATACTTGTGAAAAGTATTTCAACATGGTTTGTGCCTTTCAGGCAGAAGTCAACTATTCGCAAGCAGGATGGAAGGAGAAGTTCGACGAAGGCTCTGACCTCGCTTACCAGCGCACCATCCACTACGTTCAGGTTCCCCTGTTCGCCAATCTGAGTTTTGGTCGCGAACGAGGTGGCTTCAAGGGATTCCTCGTCATAGGTCCGCAGTTGGGCTTCTGCATCGGAGAGAGCGAGAGGAAGAGCGGCGACTGGTCGGATTTCGTTCCGCCGAGACAGCTTGTGGGTGGACTTACTCAATACGACCTAAAAGTGCAGAATAAGTTTGAATATGGCATAGCAGGCGGACTTGGAGTAGATTTCAGCACAAAGAAGGGACATCATTTCCTGCTCGAAGGACGCTACTTCTATGCCTTGAGTGACATCTTCTCCAACACAAAGAAAGACCCCTTTGGCCGTAGTGCCAATGGAACTATATATATTAAGGTTTCATACCTCTACGACGTCATCAGAACTGTCAAACAATGAAAGCCCTAAGCAATCCCTTGTCGTTTTCGCTCGTAAGAACTGGGAAAAGAAGAAGATAAGGAAGGAGATGGAAGGCAAGATGACAGGCTATGGAGTTTGAAAGTACATGAACATGCAATTGCATATACGTGAACATGCAATTGCAAGTACATGAACAATCAAACAACACTCTGTGGGTAGTTTGGTCATTACCCCTTCGTAGTCTGCCGAAAAGCAACGAAGGAGGAGCTGAGGCAAAAGGAAACGAATACCATAAAACTAAACCCTGATAAACTCATTACCCGTTGAAGCAGTTTCTTAAGAACTGGACACTTCCAGTTGCTATGCTATTAGGCTCAGCCCTTTACCTACTCTTTGCCTATGTGCCGACTTTTGAGCCTGCGGCTGAGGTGCTCGGTCCTGTGTGTGAAACAATCCTGCCTCTTTCAGTCTTCGCCACGCTCTTCGTCACCTTTTCCAAGGTGAATTTCCTTCTTATGCGCTTGTGCCGTTGGCATTTCGCCATCGTCTTCCTGCAACTGCTTTTCGTGGGGTTGATTGTAGCCTCTGTCTTGGTCATGGAACACAACGGTATCAATCTCTCGATGAAATGGTTGCTCGAAGCCGTACTGGTTTGCGTCATTGCACCTTGTGCCACAGCTGCTCCAGTCGTAACGGCCAAATTGGGAGGCGACATCACTCAGATGACGACCTTTACTTTGCTTTCCTCTCTGGTCGGAGCTTTGCTTATTCCCGCCGTCTTTCCTCTGTTGGAACCTTCGACTGGTGCCACCTTCCTGTCTGCCTTCTTTGTCATCTTGCGTAAGATGGCAGTCATCATCGTGCTTCCGCTTATGTTAGGCTTTATCGTACGTCATTGGGTAGGACCGGTGCGCCGTTATATAGAGTCTCATTCCGACTTGGGATTCTATAGTTGGGCCTTCTCCCTGTCTATTACGGCAGGCGTGACCTTGCGAAATATCATGCAATCCGATTCGGGCAATATGATACTCCTCTACATTGGACTATTCACTTTGCTGACTGCTGTCTGCCAATACATGATAGGCCGCCTTGTCGGGAGTTATTATCGTGTTAAGGTGTGTACGGTTCAGGGCATGTTCCAAAAGAATACAGCCTTAGCCATTTGGGTGGCTTGGCTCTACCTGAGTCCACTATCCAGCGTAGGTGCGGGCTGCTATGTTCTATGGCAGAACATGATAAATTCCTATGAGCTTTGGCTGCACCGCCACAGAGTTACTTCAACACAACGCGGTCGCCACATTCTTTAGCCAATTCCTTAACAAGCAAGCTCTTCTGGCTGAACTCTGTCATGAGCTGACGATACTTCTCCTTGTCCGACTTGATGTCCGGCCGTTTCATCTGCTCAATGATCTTCTTCAAGTCATTCTGAATGATACTGAGTTTATAACTTGCGATAAGGTTCGGGATGATTTCATCAAGACGCTCATCAACAGGTTGCTCGCCGAATATGTTGCTTAGCTCCACAGACTCTGGACCTAATTGGAGGGCAAGTGTGCGAATTGCTTGGTCGGGATGATTGATGAAGTGTTGCTCAGCGTGGAAGTTAGGCGTGTGGATGTTTTCGACAGCTTCCTGCAGTATCTCCCGCGAGATGGGCGACTGCAATTGAATGTCGTCATCCCTTAGACTGTAAGAGATGTATTCAGCTACAGAAAGAGGTATGTCCTGACCGTTTTCGTCTTCGGTATAGCACATCACTTTCTCACCGTGACGGATAATCATCTGTACAATTATCCTTTCTCGTGGGTCTGTCTTGCTGATGCTCGCGTCGCTTTCAACTTCCGCCCTTTCGCTGGTGGACAGAGGCTGTTCCGGTTGCCCGGATGTAGTTTCTGCTTGTCTTTGCTCACGTTCTAATTCCTTTTGCTTCTCGGCATATAGTTTAGCCCTTTGCGCATTGACAGCTCCTGTAATGAGTCGCTCGGGCATCTGCAATTGCTGTGCTGCGTGGCGGATATAGATGGTTCGCTTTATCTCGTCGGGAATGACTGCAATACTCTCTGCCACGTTGTGAATAAGGCGTTCCTGGACATCGGGGTCGTCTTTCTTTGCATCCCCTGCATGAGATGCCTTGTAGGTGATAAAGTCAACTTGATTGTCCTTCAGATATTGCTGGTATTCCGTGGCGGAATGCTTTCGGGCGAAGCTGTCGGGGTCGTCGCCGTCGGGCAGGAGCAGCAACTTGACGTTCATGCCTTCAGCCAGCAACATGTCGATGCCTCGTTCGCTGGCATGAATGCCTGCATCGTCGCCGTCGAAGATGACTGTGATGTTTTCTGTGATACGATGGATGAGGTGGATTTGGTCCGTGGTGAGTGCTGTGCCAGAGGAAGATACGACGTTCTCGATTCCCTGCTGGTGCATGGCCATCACGTCGGTGTAGCCTTCAACGAGGTAGCAAAGGTCGGCTTTGCGGATGGCTTGTCGTGCTTGGAAGAAGCCGAAGAGTTCCTTACGCTTGCTGTAGATGATGCTCTCAGGCGAGTTCATGTATTTGACAGAAACTCCTTTTGTGGCTGCGTCGAGCACACGGCCTCCGAAGCCAGCCACACGTCCGCTGGCGGTGAAGATAGGCCAGATGACTCGTCCGAAGAAGCGGTCTCTGAGCTTGCCGTCTTCGCGTTTCAAGCTCAGTCCTGTCCCGATGCTCAGGCGTGGCTCCATCTCGTTCTGGTTGTTCACGAGATAGCGTTCCTGGTAACCTTCTTTCAGAGCCGCAGCGGAGAGGGTTTGCTCCTTGCTGTTGGGGCTGTACCCAACCTGGAACTTCTCCAAGATGTCGTCCCTGAAGCCTCGCCCTCGGAAGTAGGCAAGTCCTATGGCACGACCGTCTTGTGTTTCCCATAGTTGCTTTTTAAACCAATCGCGAGCCCATTCGTTGAGGATGAACATGCTTTCGCGGTCTCCTCGTGACTGGATTTCTTCTTGCGACAGCTCTTTCTCTTCTATCTTGATGCCATACTTCTTTGCTAAGTAACGCAAGGCATCGGGGTAGGAGAGTTGCTCATGCTTCATGATAAACCCGACAGGACTGCCGCCTTCGCCGCAGGCAAAGCACTTGCAATAGTTGCGGGCGGGCGATACCATGAAGGATGGTGTGCGGTCGTCGTGAAAGGGGCAGAGGCCTTTCAGGTTGGCTCCAGCACGCTTCAAGGTGACGAAGTCGGAGACAACATCGACGATGTTTGCAGCATCCAATATCTTGTCAACGGTTATGCGGTCTATCATGATTCCTCTCTGGGTTATTAACGTGATTACGTCAAAGCAGCGTCATCGGCTTCTGCTCAGCAAGGGTGCAACCTGTTCCATGCTGGCACCTAAGCGAATGGCTGTTTGGCAATCTTCTCTGGCTAAGCGTTTCTTCTTCATCGACAAATATAGAGAAGCACGAGTGAGGTAACAATCATGGTTCTCGGGTTCCAACTCGATGGCTTTCTCTACGTCTTTCAGAGCGTTCTCGTATTCCTTGCGCTGTTCATACAATCCACAGCGGGTCAAGTAGTGACGGGCATGTGTGGGGTAGAGCAGGATAAGGGCATCAAGTTGCTCCATTGCTTCTCGTGGACGTCCATCCTTGCTGTTGAGTATCGCTAAGCCAAGGCGGCCATCTTCATGCTTCGGGTTTAGCTTTAGCAGGTGGGTGTAGTCAGCTCTTGCCTCCTTGTTACGTCGTTGCTGAGAATAAATGTAGGCACGGAAGAAGAGTGACTCCTCATTGTCTTCTTCAATCTCCAACACTTGGTTGTAGTCGCTCAAGGCTCGCTCCATGTTGCTGGTCTGCATGTATAGCGAAGCACGACTCAGCAGAAGGCTGACAGTTGGGGAAAGCTTTATGCCTGAACCATATGCCTCCAGAGCCTTGTCGTTCTTTCCCTGCAATTGGTATATCTCACCCAAGTATTGGTAGAGGATGGCATTGGACTTCCTCGAAGGGTCAAGCTGAAGTGTTTCACGTATCATCCCCTCTGCCTTCACCAACGAGTCTGCAGCAATGGCATCGATTATCTGTCTAACGCTCTGCTCGTATAGCTGACCATGAGTGAGGACAGGCAGCAGGCAAAAGACCAGAAGCAGCAGGGAACGGACGCTCTTCACCTTTCAATCTTTTCAGTTATTGCCCTTACGGGTGATTGTCTGTGCTCTGTCTGGACCTACGCTGACGATGGTGATAGGCGTGCCTGTTGCTTTCTCGATGTAGGCAATGTAGTCCTTGAGTTCTTTGGGGAACTGGCTTTCGCTGTTCATCTGCGTAAGGTCAGTCTTCCAGCCGGGCAGGGTCTCATAGACTGCTTGCCAGCCATCTGTGCAGAAGGGCATCTCGTCTGTCACGACACCATCCTTGGTGTACTTGGTGCAGACCTTTATCTCGGCAAAGGAATCGAGCACGTCGCTCTTCATCATGATGAGTTGCGTCACGCCGTTGATCATAATGGCATAGCGTAGAGCCACGAGGTCGAGCCATCCGCAACGACGGTTCCTGCCTGTCACGGCTCCATATTCGTGACCTATCTCTCGAATCTTGTCGCCTGTCTCGTCAAAGAGTTCTACGGGGAAGGGACCGCTGCCAACGCGGGTAGAGTAGGCCTTGAAGATGCCGAACACTTCGCCGATGGCATTTGGAGCAACGCCAAGACCTGTGCAGACACCACCGCTGACGGTGTTGCTGGAAGAGACGAAGGGATAGGTGCCGTGGTCGATGTCGAGCATTGTGCCCTGTGCACCTTCGGCAAGCACCTTCTTGCCTTCCTGTAAGGCTTTGCCGAGTTCAATCTCTGTGTCGGTGAGAGGGAACTGGCGCATGTAGTCTATGCCTTGCATCCAGAGCTTCTCTTCTTCTGTAATGTCGTAGTCGGTATAGTTCAGGTCGCGGAGAGTCTGTTCGTGCCGGGCCTTCAAGGTGTTGTACTTCTCTTGGAAGTTCTCAAGGATGTCGCCTACGCGAAGTCCCGTCCGGCTTGCTTTCTCGCTGTATGTCGGGCCGATACCCTTGCCGGTAGTGCCGACCTTGTTCTTTCCTTTGGCTGCCTCGAAGGCACGGTCCAGAACCCGGTGTGTGGGCAGGATGAGATGTGCCCGTTTGCTGATGTGCAGACGGCTCTTGAGGTCGTAGCCGGCTTCCTCGAGTTCACGGGCTTCCTGCATGAAGAGGTCTGGAGCAATGACACAGCCGTTGCCTATGATGTTGAGCTTGCCTTCATCGAAGATGCCGCTGGGAATGCTGCGGAGCACAAACTTCTTTCCTTCGAAGATGATGGTGTGTCCAGCGTTAGGCCCACCTGCGAAGCGAGCTACTATATCATAATTAGGGGTGAACACATCCACTACCTTTCCTTTTCCTTCGTCGCCGAAGACGATGCCGAGCAGGGCATCTACTTTACCTTTTGTCATTCTTGTTTTTATCCTGTTTGATTGTTTTCTTGAGTTTCCTTGCCTCTTGCCTGTTCTTGGCTTGACATTTGCGACACAGTCCATGTATATAGACCAGCTTGTCTTCTGTGCTGAAGTATCTGACATGCAGGTTCTGCAGAGCAAGCCTTGCCGTGCTGGTGGGGACGCGGGTGATGGTGTTGCATTGGCGGCAGATGGTGTAGGCCTTCGGGTTGCTGTCTGTACGCAATTCGTAGTGAGCAGCAGTAGCCAGCGAATGCTTTATGACCAGTCCGGCTTCGCAGAAGAGCTCCATCGTGTTGAAGAGTGTGGCGCGGCTCACCTGAAACCCTGCGTGCTCGTCCATAAGCTTCATAAGCCCTTCGATGGTGAAGATGCCGTTGGCAAGCCCTGCAACCCGCAGTATCTCATAGCGTTCCGGAGTCTTGCGCATGGACTTCTCCTCCATGTAGAGGGTCAGTCGCTCACGCATCGATGCAAGAGCCTGACTTTGACGAGCTACCGCTTCTTTGCTGCGCTCAGGTACGGGGGAGAGTTGTCTTTTGTCCATAACCAAGTGCAAAGGTACGAAAAAAGTTGAAAAGAAGAAAAGTTGATTAGTTAAAAAGGACTAACCTTTTTACTTTTTCACTTTTTTAATATGTCTTCGAGTGCAAGAATGGCTTTCCTAAGGTGCAGATTAGCTGTAGGTAGTATCTCAACCAGGTGTTCCTCGATGGCTTGCCTATCTTGGCCGCTAAGCTCAGTTCCCTTGGTGAGCAAATGGCGCAGACAGAGGCAGGCACATGTGGATGGAAGGGGCTTGCCTGCTTCGAGCCACATGATGCTGACTGCTCTACCGACCTTTGTCTTTGGCAAGAGCAGCATGGCCATGATTTGAGCTTCTTCAGCCGTAAGCATCGATTCAGCCCAAAGGTTTGCCTTTTCCTGCGTAAAAGCATCGGGCGGCATGAGCATGATGGCGAGCAGTCTGGTCTCGCGAATGTTCTGGCTCCAGAGAGTCTGGGCAAGGTCTGCATCCTGTGGAAACTCACGGGCAATGTCCTGAAGCCTGGGCAGCTCAACGCCGAAGATGAGCTTGAATGGCATTCCCGCTTCTCTCATTCGGGCAGAGAGGATACCATTCATGCTTGCCCGCAACTCCTTTTTTATGTCGTTTGTTACTTCCAACATCGTTTGTCATTAAATCATTAATATATAATCGGTAAAGGCACCCCTTGCTCCCCTTTCCGGGAAGTAGTCAGAAAAGTACCCGTACTTATGGCGATAAGTACACGTACTTAGTCGGATAAGTACACGTACTTATGGCGACAAGTACACGTACTTCTTGCTAAGTGTGTGTCGTCCGCTACATATACCTCACTCATGCGCGATGCCTGCAAGCTTGATTATTCTGTAGGCGAGACACCTGTGTACCTGGGTTTACATCCATCTTAACTCTCGAAAGCAGAGTCATAATATGAGCTTAGTTGCTTCATCATAAAGTGTTGTATCTCTGACTGTAGCGCAACATCTGTTCGTCATACGCTTCATTGTACGAAATGCTGATGTCGATGATGTTTCCTTCGTCATCGCGTACTGGTTCGTACTTCGGATTGATGAAGCCTTTATAGGGAGCCAGGTTGAGCCTCTTGTAGCGTTCGCGAATCTCGTGGTGTAGGGTTGCATCCAACCTTATGCCATATTCTTCGACAAGTTGTCTGGCCGCCTCATAGTCGCCTTCACTCTTGATGCGCTGCACTTCTGCCAGTAGCTTCCCGAATGCTTCGCGAAGCTGGCTGTAGTCATGGACGCAGACATAGTGCTTGCCATCCTTCTCGATAATCTGTACGGCATCGGGATAGTTGGCAAGCGTCCATCGGCTGATAAGGGCTCGGTTCCGCATGTGTGCTTCTTCTATCTGACCTCCTTCTTCGATGCGCACCATTTGTGTCAGCAGTCCGTTCATTAGGTAGCTGTAGTACTGCGACTTGTATGCTTCGTCGTTGGGCAAGAGGCCAAGCTCGATGAGCTTCGGATGGGCGATATAATAGAGGCCGAAGAGGTCTGCTCGTGCTTCTTCGAGAGTGCTGCCATAGGCACGAAGGGCATCAGCATCGACACCAGGGAGCAACTGCCCTGAACCATGACCGAGGCACTCGTGCAAGTCTGTGTGCAGGTCGTCGCAGATGTCTTCGTAGCTGTCGAGGAGCTGTCTTGTGGCATCGTCTATGACAAACTCCTGTCGCATTCCGTTACCTTTAGCCTCCATCTTGTAGGCGTGAGTCAGGTTGGCTATGGTAACGCTCTTGCTTCCGTATTCAGCCCTAATCCAGTTGCTGTTTGGCAGGTTGATGCCTATAGCGCTACTGGGGTAGAGGTCGCCTCCCAAGATGGCAGCATTGATGACCTTTGCACTCACTCCGTGACATTCTCTCTTCTTGAATCTCTCGTCAACAGGTGAGTGATTCTCAAACCATTGTGCATTATCGCTTAAAGCTTTGGCTCTGCGTGTTGCTTCGTGGTCTATGATGTTGACGTACCCTTCCCAACTTGCCTTCAGGCCGAGCGGGTCGCCATAGACTTCTGTGAAGCCATTGGTGAAGTCTATCTCTGCTTCCGTCTCTCCTACCCATAGGATGGCGTACTCGTCGAAGGTCTTGAGGTCGCCGGTCCTGTAGAACTCTACCAGCTTGTCTATGACGGCTGTCTGCTGGTCGTTCTCTGCGTAGTCTCGGGCTTTGCTGAGCATCTCGCAGATACGGTCGATGGCTTTTCCGTAGAGGCTTCCGCTTCTCCAGACATTCTCGTAGAGCGAACCGTCTGCATTACGTTCCAGCCGACTGTTCATGCCAAGCATGGGTGGCCTTTGCGGGTCTGCATCCTTCTTGAGCTTGGCATAGAATGCTTCTGCCTCGGCTTGTGTGATGCCTTGGGCATAGTAGTTGCAGGAGGAAGTGAGGAGCAGGTCTTCGCCGTCGGCCTGATTGACACGCTTAGGCATGACCTTAGGATTGAAGATAATCTCCGCAAGTTCTTGGGCAAGATGCTCCTTCGTCTCATTCTCCTGAAGTGGGAGAAGCTTTGCGTCCAGCTTGCCAACTTCGTTCAGAAAGAAGTCCTTGCTGAATCCGGGCTCAAACTTCTGGTAGCTGTAATGGTGGTGTATTCCGTTGGAGAACCATGTGCGCTTGAGGTATATGACAAAGGCTTGCCAGTCGGCATCTTCCCTCGGGCCGTCATAATGAGTATAGATGGCTTCGAGGGTCTGTCGTAGGCATAATCCGTACTTGCAGTTCTGGTCCCAAAGGATGTCGCGCCCAAGCAAGGCTGCTTCGGAGAGATAATAGACGAACAGCTTCTGGCGCAGGGGCAGGAGTTCAAAGCCTGGGACCTCATAGCGAAGGAGCTGGAGGTCGGCAAAACGGAAGTCGGTCATTTCTTCCTTGTCTTTCTTGCTTTCTTCTTCCCTTTGCTTTTGGCTGGAGCCTTAACTTCGGGAACTGTACCATACGCCAGTCTGTATTCCCTGGGCGTTATGCCGCAGATCTTGTAGAACGTGGCATAGAAGCTTTGACGCGTCGTAAAGCCCACGTTGGTGGCAATATCCTCCATTGTCATGTTGTTGAAGTTGCCATCCTGCAGCATGTACTTAGCTTCATGGATGCGCATCTCTCCCACCAGCTGTGCGTAGTTCTGCTGGAATCGCAGACTGATGACGGCACTAATGTGGCGGGAATTGACTCCTGTGTCAGCGGCAAGCTGCTTGGCAGAATAGTTCGGGTCGCGGTACTTCTGTTCTATCATCAGCTTTGCGATGACTTTTCTTGCAAGGTCTTCGACGAATTCCGGTGAGACGGAATTTCGATAGGAGAGAGTCTTTGCCTTCTCCTTCTTCTCTGTGATGTTATATTTAGCCATAGACTATGTTGATTGAGTTAATTCAAAATGATGATCTGTAATCCGCAGCTTTTCTGTCCTCGATTAGCGTCCGAGAATCTTGATCAGCGTCTCGGGGTCGTTTGTCGTGATGATGTCTATACCAGACATCTTGGCAAAGCGTGTGAGAGCTTCTTCGCCATCGACGGTCCAGACGTTGACTTCGAGGCCAAGCTGTTTTGCTTCAGATGCCCAGTCGGGATGGTTGTCGAAGACTTTCGAGTTGTAGTCGATGCCTGTCCAGCCACGTTCTTTGACTTCTTTGGGCGCGAGGTCGCCGTTCAAGTACGCCACCTTAGCTTCGGGAGCCACTTCGTGAAGTCGTTTGCACGCGTTCTTGCTGAAGGAGATATAGTCTGTCCGTGAGGCAAGGTCAAGCATGTTCACAAGCTCGACAGACAGTTCTGAGATGCGGGAGTCGCGTTTCTCGTTGCGATGTGGCTTGATTTCGAATATCAGGCGGCACTCGGGGTGACGCTGTGCTTCCATGAGGTATTGCTGTAGGGTAGGGATGAACTCGCCGTTCTTCAGGCGGATGTTCATAAGCGTGGCGTATGTAGTGTCTTCGATGCGGATGCCTTCCACCGTTGCGTCGTGGAAGACGACGGGCACGCCGTCAGCAGTCAGCCACACATCGAACTCGCTGCCCCAGCAACCTATCTGTGCTGCCTTCTGGAACGAAGCGATAGAGTTCTGGGCACTTCCTTCTGCCTTCCAATAGCCGCGATGAGCCACGACATGTGGCTGAGCCAAACATACGAGGGAGGATACAGTTAGTAAGAATGAAATAAAATATCTTTGCATCGTTATAGGGGTTATGATGATGCAAAGATATGAAATATAAATAAAAGAAACGAATAATAGTTGAAAAAATTACGACATCTTTTGCCTTTTCCTATAAAACATGCTTCCAAAAGCAATTAGGATGATGCAGAAAGACGAGATGTATGCCCAAATGTGCGTGACTTTCGAGGTGGCGCGGATGGTGTAGTCTTTTGGGATGAGCCGCTCGCCTGTGAAAGGATAGAGAATAGAGCCGTCGGGTTGGAGAATGCCGCCAGCCGTATCGATGACTTTGCCGGGCATTGTGAGCGTGTAGGGCACGTTGAACCAGAAGATGTTCAGTTGCTTGCTGAGTTCGTCGGTCAGTCCTTTGCCCAGAGTCGTCTCGTCGTCGAAGAAGCTATTGTAGGCGCCGGAGTGGAAGAAGGCTTGCAGTCTCTCCTCTGGCTTAATGTCGAGGAGGTCGTCGGCATCGGCCATGATGAAGCGGACGAGCGAGTCGTGCAGCTCGATGAAGCGTTCCTTGCTGACTGGTGGGGCAGGGATGGAGTCGTAGTGGTTGACGATATAGTCGAAGCCGACCTTCAGGAGATTGTCGTTCAGCCAACGGTTGATGGCTGGTTCTATCTCGCTGAGCTTCTGCGAAGCTTCTGCTCCGCTGAGTCCCTTCACGAGGTTCGGTTCGCCCGTGAACCAGTAGCTGATGATAGCTTTGTCTGCATAGAGTGTGTCGGCAAGTTGGAATGTGTCGCCCACGCAAAAGAAGGTTTCGGTGAAGACGTACTTTGTGTAGAACCATCGGAACTGCTTCTTGAGGCTGGCCTTCGAGCGGAGACGGGTGCCGTTGAGCTGCAGAGGCGTCTCCTCACTCATTTCCTCTATCGATTTGAATGGCATCGAGAAGGTAGTGCTGACGGTATCGTTCTCGCCGATTTCCGTGTGAGTGCTGACGAAGGCGTCTGTATTGAGGCATTCCGGCAATGGTTGCGACCATTTTATGTTTCCCTTGCCCCACAATGAGTCGCGCATCTGCTGAGGCATCACGTTGCTGTATGTGATTTCGCGTTCGCAGGGTCGCCAGGGGTTTCTGGTAATGGTGGTGTGCATCACGACGTCTGGCTGATAGCAGGAGGCCAGTAGGAGTGTGCCCGCGAGGGCTATTCCGAGGAGTTTACTTGTTTTCATAAATCATGCGTTTGAAGTGTGTGTAACTGAGCTGATGGTCATTCATCTGCCCGCGGTGGCCTGTATATACTTGCTCGAGGGTGCTGCTCTTGGGCAGAGATGCTATATTATAATATGTATAGGTCTGTTCCGTCTTTGTCGAAGAGGGCAGATGGAGCATGATGAAGTAACCGACGAGCAAGGCGGCGGCGATGCTTGAGATGGTATTTGCAACCCGCAACCATGTGCTTTCCGGCTGCTTCTTCGTGGACTTCGCCTCAGCCTCAATGCGTTGCATCAAGCGGTCTGCGAAATCATCAGAAAGCCTTGATCCTTCAGAAGTTCTCATCTTGTGTTCAATCACAGTACGCAAGGCTTCGTCATTATATTCGTTATTGTTTTTCATCGTTTACCTCTATCCTCTATTTTCAGTATTCAATTTTCAATCATCTTTGCCAGCTTCTTCCTTATCCATTGCAGTCGTGAGCGCAGATAGCCTTCTTCGCGACTGGTTATTTGGGAAATGTCTTTGATTGAATAGTCGTCGAAGTAATAGAAGCTGAGCAGCATCTGGTCGTCGGCTTTCAGCAGGTCGATGGCTTGCTCGAGGCGCGAAAGGCGGTCGGTCGAAGTGTCGGAGAGGATTTCGTCGGCTTCTTCGTCGGTCATGTTGTCGAGCCATTCTTGCTTTGCATCTACGAGTGGAACGGCTTTCTGCCTTTGTCTGTAGTGCTTCAAGGCCATGTGATAGGCGATGCGCATCAACCATGTCTGCAGGTTTGCTTGCTGCCTGTCGAAGCGGGACAGGCTGCGAAAAGCTTCAACGAGAGCATCCTGTGTCACCTCTTCGGCATCTTCCTTCGATGGAACCAGGCGTCGGACCATCCGCATCAAGCTTGCTCCATATCGCTCGGCAAGCAGTCGGAAGAGTTCTGTCTGTCCGTCCAAGATGCCTTTGACGAGCTCCATGTCGTCTATGTTTGCCTGCTGGTTGTCCATTTCGGAAACTATCTGTCTTCAGTCTTCAATGTGTCTGTTCTCTACAAGTATATTACCGCTTTTCGCGAAAATGTATAATCTGTCAATGCAAAAAGCTTTGCTGCGAAGCGTGCATAGCCTGTCGGTTCGTGTCTGCGCTCTACTTCGAGTTGGCACTTTCCTCTGACTTTGGCTTCTTGTTCAAGCGCCAAGTGACGTGGAAGAGGGCGTAGGAGGGGAGGACGTTGTAGAAGGTCTCGGTGCGGCCTTGCGCGTTGATGGTGTGGCGGACGTTGGAGAGCTGGCCGAGCATGTCGAAGCCGTCGAGTTGAAGGAGCAGGTTGCCGTGCATGAGTCGCTTGGTGAGGCGGGCGTTCCAGACGAGCTCGTTGGTGTTCATCGAGTTGTCGCTGTAGCCTCTGCGTGAGTACATGGTCAGGTCTGTGGCGAACTGTAAGTTCCATGGCAGCTCAATCTGTCCGGCAAGACTGTAGTCGAAGTCGAAGACGTTGATTCGCGTGAAGTCTGCCCGTGCGCTGGTAGAACGTTGATAGTGGAGGTCGCCTTTTGCCGTGAAGTCGAGCTTGTCGGTAGGCTTCCACGAGAGAGAAAGCTCATCGTCGAAGTAGTTGGAGGCCACGACGCTTCGGGCATTGTTCATCAAATCGACGCTATGACTGTGCCTGTAGGTAAAATTCTGCTTGAGGCGCAGACGCTCTTTGTGGTCGAGCGGGAAGTCAACGC